>NZ_QRHS01000021.1:0-74761 GCF_003470905.1 Roseburia sp. AM23-20 | reverse complement strand
CTAATCGATCGAGGGCTTGACCAAATAATAGCGAACGATGTTCGCATTGGAAGTTGCTTCGCAACTTCACAGATTATGTTATTGATGGTGTTCTGTATGAAGTTTTGAAGGTACTAAAGATAAGACAAAAGTCCTATTGATTTTTGTGAAGCTAATAAGTAAAATAATAAATGACGTATCTGATACGTCATTTTATATATAGGGGATTGGTCAAATGGTATGATAGGGGTCTCCAAAACCTTTGGTGGGAGTTCGATTCTCTCATCCCCTGCTTGTAGAAGCCTTGGTTTTCAAGGCTTCTTTTTTTCGTGTTAATTCTTGTTATATGTTTTCTTTTTTCACACACCATCCAGTTAATATTCTTCACATTTATATATTCCCATACTCAGCAGTTTCAATGTGAGAACGTTCCTTAAATCTTCCAAATTAAGATAATATATAATTGAAATTCTTCTTAACTAAGAATATAATATAGCTATATATTCTTAAAAAATAAGAAATCAGATTATAAAAATATCAGTAATAAAGAAAGACTTATGATAACATATATTTGCCATAATAGAAATGAAAAGACAAAAGAAAAATTTCCATGTTTTGGAACAGTGTGTGAGACGAGTACGTGTCAGTGTTGTGGAGGCAGAACGGATGTACAATCTGTCATTTACTGGTGTGAAAAATGTAATGTTCCACTTTATGAGAGCAGATGCAGCAGATGTGGCATGGAGGCAAAAAAGCTGACAACGGATGTAAGACCAGTGTTTCCGGAAGAAAGGCTTTTGATTGAGATTATACTCAAAAAGCCTTTTGAATTTTTAGAAAAGTCTGTTTGGAATGGAACTGGAAATCATTATTATGTCGATGGAAAAAAGATTGCATTTTCTGTAAAAGAATTAAAAAAAACAGATGCAGACGAAGTTCGCAGACAATATGAAAAATATAGCAAACAGAATACATATTACTATTTTGATCAGATGAAAGAACGATTTACTGAGGCTAATAAAGAGCGGTATGAGCATATTACGCAGGAAGCAGGAAACTATATACGAAAAGCAGCGGGTGAGTTTAGTGCGATGGATATGTTTGTTTCTTTTAGTGGGGGGAAGGATTCTACTGTAACTTCTAATCTGGTATTACGGGCGTTAAGTACACCTCAGATCATGCATATTTTTGGGGATACAACATTAGAGTTCCCATTTACTTATACTTATATGGAAAGATTTAAGAAAAATCACCCAAAGACGCCAGTGATTTCTGCACGCAATAAAGAAAAGAATTTTGAGGAACTGTGCAAACTGGTTGGTCCGCCGAGTCGTGTGATGCGCTGGTGCTGCACTGTTTTTAAAACAGGAACGATACAAAAAAAGATACGTTCATTATACAGAGATAAAAACCAGATATTGACTTTTTACGGAATCCGGCGCAGTGAGTCGGTAAGCAGAAGTAAGTATGAGCGTGAATCTGACAGTCCGAAGATCACAAAACAGAGAATTGTATCTCCGATTATCGACTGGATGGATTTTGATATCTGGTTATATCTTCTTACAACAGGAATTGATTTTAATGATGCATATCGCCTGGGGTATGCAAGAGTTGGATGCTGGTGTTGCCCTAATAATAGCGGCTGGTCAGAGTTCCTGTCTAAGGTGCATATGCATGAGCAGTCAGAGCATTTTAGAAATATGTTGATTGATTTTGCAAAAAGTATCGGAAAAGAGGATGCCGAGGTTTATGTAGATGATGGATTCTGGAAAGCACGACAGGGGGGAAATGGTGTCGCATATGCGCAGAAATCAGTCGTGTCATTTACACCGTGTGCCACAGAAGAAAATACTTTTAACTATGAATTACAACGCCCAATTTCAGAACAGTTGTATGAACTTTTTCGTCCATTCGGATATTTGAATTTCGATATGGGAAATACAAGACTTGGAGAAGTCTTTGTACTTAATAAAAAAGAGCAGATAATTTTGAAACTGCAGGGAAGAATTGGAACGGCTAATCTCAAGGTTACCATTTTAAATACACAGCTTGCAGGGGCAAAAGATTTAAAAACAGCAGAAGAACGCATCAAATGTCAGCTTACGAAGTATCAGATGTGTATGGGATGTCTGGCATGCGAAAGTGTATGCAGGTTTAATGCACTTTCTATCAGAGAAAATAAAGATGGCGAGATTGGATACTATATTTCTGATGAAAAGTGTAAAAGATGTGGCGAATGTGTGAATCATTTTACGGCAGGATGTTATATGAGAAAAGTTCTGGCAATCAAAAGACAAAATACGGGGGATAAAGGATAGTGGGAAAAAATAAATATCGTTTTAAAGGACATGAAAGTTTTATCCTTCGTGAAGGATGGCTGAATAAAGGTTTATATGAGGTGTACTATGATCCGAAGGTTTTTTCGGAAAATTATGGAGCGGATGCACTTGGGGTAGGTCCTAATATGGCAAAGTCGATCCGTTACTGGCTTAAGTCGGCAGATCTGATTACAGATTCTCCTAAGACTGGGGCTACACTTACTGATATTGGAAATTTGATCTTTACACATGATCCATGCGTGGAAGATTATTTTACATTATGGTTAATACATAGCAAAATTGCAAAAAACCGTGAACTGGCGACGGCATGGAATTTGTTTTTTAATGAAGTTTCTTATGAGGAATTCAAAAAACAGCAGATTTATGATGAGATGGAGGCGCTGGTTAGTGATTTAGATGGTGATATCCATATTGCACAAAGTTCTGTTTATGCAGACTGTGACGCAATTTTACGGATGTATCTGCCTGCAAAAGAGACAAATCCGGAAGAAAAGAATACAAGTCCATTTGGAAAGTTGGGATTATTGAAACACACCGAGGGGATTTATTACAGAAAACAACCGGATTTAAACAAATTACCAGAGGATATTATTTGGTTTTTGCTGGTGGATAAAGATAAAAAACGTACCTCCGTTTATCTGGATGATTTATGGAAAGAAATAGATGGTCCGGGAAAGATACTGCAGTTAAAACGTACCGCATTGATAGAGATGTTAGAACGTTTAGAGGAAAAGGATAAGATTGTGATGAACCGTACAGCAGGTCTGAATATGATTTATTGGCAAAAAGGGCTGACTGGGGAAAAAATCGTAGAAAATTATTACGAAAGATAAAGACATATAGGAGTTGCCGGAATGGAACAATGGAGAAATTTAATACATATCAACCGTAATTTTCAAAAAGCAGTGAATTTGCAGCTTGATATAGGAAATCATGGAAGAATTGAAAATTATATACCGACGCGGTCATCAATGCTGATATTAAACAGATATTTAAGAGCTGTGATGGGAGAGGCAAAGGAGCATGCTACTGTTTTGATCGGTCCATATGGAAAGGGAAAATCACATTTATTACTGGTACTGCTTTCCATTCTTTCCGGCGATCTGCCACAGACTGTTTTTGATAAAATACAGGTAACAGATAAAGAGACGGCAGATCTGGTTACAAAGATTAAACAGGAAAATAAAAAATATTTACCGGTACTTATTTCTTCTATCCCGGGCTTTTCTATGAATCAGATCTTATTATTTGCACTGCGCGAGGCATTGGAAAAAAATAATTTATCAGATATTGCACCGGAAACTGCATTTACGGAGGCTTTAAAAATCCTTGAGAAATGGGAAGTGGAATATCCGGATGTTTATGAAAAGTTTTGCGAGCATCTGAGAGAAAATCAGACAGATGAAAAGAATTTAAAAAAGGAATTGAAGAGAAAAAATAAGCAGTCATTGGAATTATTTAAAAATGTATATCCAATGCTGACGGCAGGAAGTACTTTTTTACCGTTGATGCAGTCGGAAGCTGTTAGGTCGTATCAGCAGATCACAAGAATTTTGACTGAAGAATGTGGTTATGCAGGTATCTTTATTATTTTTGATGAATTCAGTAAATACATCGAGGGACATGATAAAACCGGTTTTGCAGAGGATATGAAAACGCTGCAGGATATGTGTGAATTGGCAGAAGGTTCTGATCAGAAACTATTTTTTACAATGGTGGCTCATAAAAGTATTCATGAGTATACCAGAAGTATAGACATTTCTATGAAAAATGCATTTCGTGGAGTGGAGGGAAGAATTTCAGAGATATCTTTTGTGATATCTGCACAAAATAATTATGAACTGATCGCTAATTCAATTCAGAAAGAGGAGCCGGTATTTTCAAAACAATATGAAAAAGAGATTATGGAAAATGAGCAGGGAAAATTTTTGGAATTGTCCTATCAGCTTCCATGTTTTCAAAAACTTTTTTCAAAGCAGGATTTTGATCAGATCGTAGCGAAAGGTTGTTTCCCATTGACACCTCTTGCTGCATATGCTCTGCTTCATATTAGTGAGCGTGTTGCGCAGAACGAAAGAACGATATTTACATTTTTAGCAGATGATGGTCAGGGAAGTTTATCCTGGTTGTTGGAACGAAATAAAGAAGTGTGGGTAGGTATTGACAAAATCTACGATTATTTCAAACCAATGTTTCGGGAGACGGAAGATGCACCAATGATTCATTCTGAGTGGCTGAAAGCAGAGTATGCGTTGGGGAAAACGGAATCAGAAGAAGAAAAAGCAGTCATAAAAGCAATTGCAGTGATACGTATGCTTCACAGAGAAGATGAACTTCCAGCACAGGATAGTGCGATCTGGTTATCATTAGGGATGCAACAGAAAAAATATTATCCTGCAATGGAAAGACTGAAAAAAGATGGTGTATTAATGTTCCGCAGCAGCGTTGGTGTTTATGCATTTCGCAGCAATGCTGGTGTCGACATGGAAAAAGAAATCGCTAAAAAGGTGAACGAATTGAATGGACACTGTAATTTTTGCAAGATTTTATCAGAAGTTGCAGATGTAGAGTACGAGGTACCAAAACAGTATAATCAGGAATACGCAATGACCCGGTATTTTCAGTATGAATATATGTTTCAGGAAGATTTTATTTCGCTGGAAAGTACAAAGTATCTGTATGATGAAAAGTTTTCTGATGGAAAAATCATAGTAATAATAGATAAGAACAAAATTCAGACAGATAAGATACAAAAACAGTTGGATAAACTTGCGGATAAAAGAGTTCTGGTGTTAGTGTCGGATCGGAATTTTGATAAAGAGGAATTACTGCTTAGGTATCAGGCGGTTATGATGTTAAAGGGGGATAAACGATTCATTGAAGAAAATGAGATACTGATTCAGGAACTTGAATTGTGTGCAGAGGATATCAGGTTTGAAATTAATATCTATCTGGAAGATTATTATCTGCCGGAAGGTAGAAAGGTTACAACATTCCAGGCAGGGAAGGAAAAACGTAAATGTAAGACGGCAGCAGAGTTTAATCAGATATTGAGTACTGTCTGCAAAGAATATTATGGATATGCACCGCGTGTAAATCATGAGTTGTTAAACATTGAACATATTGGTAAACAATATTTAAGAGCGCGAAATCAGGTAATTGATAAATTGTTAAGACATGGGGATCTGTCTGCATATCAGAAAGGCACTATGCCGGAAGCAATGGTATATCGTGCTGCATTTGTACATACCAGGGCAGATGAAGGATGTCGGAAAGTCGACTCAGAGATAGAGAATTTTTTTTCGGAATGTGCTGGAGAAAAAAGATCTTTTCAGATGCTGTATCAGCGGTTACAGGGGGAGAAATTTGGTGCAAGACGTGGCATAATCCCATTGTTTTTAGCAAAAAAATTGTCTGAGATTGAAGGGACAGCAGTCATTTACATCGGGGAAAAAGAATTGGAAATTACCTCAGAAAATTTGAATCATGTAAATGATTTCCCGGAGAATTATGCACTTTATCTGGAGACAGAGACAGTAGAGAAGGAAAAATATTTAAAAGAAATAGAAGCGATTTTTGCATGTAATGAGGAAAACTTTGATGGACAGAGTAGATTTATACAAATTGTGGGGAGTATGCAAAAATGGTATCGGTCACTTCCACAATATACGATGATCACCTTAAATTTACCAGATAAACAGTGCACTGCTATAAAAAAATTACGTAATTTACTTAGGCGGGCAGAGATAAATCCAAGGGAACTTCTATTTGAAAAAATTCCGGCATGTTATGGGAATACAGATTTCGAGAAAACAGTACAAAATCTGGCAGAAAGTAAGAGAATTTTGGACAACGTTTTTTCCGAATTAAAAAAACAGATTGCAAAAGATATCAAAAAGGTATTTGGAAAAGAGCAGAGCGTCAGTTTAAAAGCCTGTCTGCATGAATGGTATTTAGCGCAAAATAATATACCAAAGGCTCATGTACTGACAACAGCAGAGAGTAAGTTTTTTAATTATCTGGAGAAATTAGAAACCAATGATGAGGGAGAAATTGTTTCCGCACTCACTTATATTTTAACAGGAGTGTATTTAGAAGACTGGAATGACAGTAATACTTTAGAATTTCAGGACAATTTGTATACAGTAAAATCTAAAATTGAAAAAATCAGGAAATGTGACAAAGATGCAGAAGGCAGCAGTCGTATTTTATTGACAGATCAGAATGGCAATGCCATCGAGAAGTATTATAATGCGGATATTTCAGATACAACAAGTCTTTACTTAAAGAATATGTTAGAAGAGGCTTTAGAAGACTTTGGAAATACGCTTGAAACGAATCAGAAGGTTGCAGTGCTTGTGCAGACTTTAGAAGGATTATTACAGTAAGAGAAGGGGAGATTGGTGATGGAAGAAATTTATCTTGATAATGCAGCGACAACGTTTCCAAAACCAGAATGTGTATATCAGGCAATGGATGAAATAGCACGAACTGGTGCTGTCAATGCGGGCAGGGGTTCTTATGTGCTTGCACAAAACGCATCTGGTCTGATCGAAGACACGAGAAAACAGATTAAAGAGCTTGCAGGAGCAGATGATGTAGCAGAGGTTGTATTTACAGCCTCTGCTACGTTTGCATGTAACCTGATTTTAGGAGGACTTGAGTGGAAACAGACGGATATAGTTTATGTTTCCCCGTTTGAACATAATGCCATGATGCGTGTACTGCATTATTATCAGAAACAATATGGATTTAAAATCATTGAGCTTGCGTTAGATCAAAACAAATTAGAAATGGATCTTCCACAGATTAAATTTCAGTTTACGAGAGAACATCCAACTGTTGTTATTTTGAGTCATGTCAGTAATGTAACTGGGTATATTCTGCCAATTGATGAGATAACAGAATATGCAAAGAAGTATGGAGCAGTTGTAGCAGTAGATGGTTCCCAGGCACTTGGACTTGTACCTGTAAAACTGAAGGACAATGGGATTGATTTTTATGTTTTTGCTGGACATAAAACATTATATGGACCATTTGGGGTCGGTGGATTTATCAGTAAAGGGAATATTACTCTAAAACCGTTTCTTGCGGGTGGAACAGGCAGTGATTCATTAAATCCTGATATGCCGGGGCAAATGCCGGGAATGTTAGAGCCGGGAAGCCAGAATATAGTTGCGATTGCGGGATTGCATGCAGCCTTGGCAGATGGGTGTGACAGAAAAACGGAATTAACAAGAGAAAGAGAGCTTGCAGAACATCTGAGCAGACATCTTGAAGAAATAGATGGAGTTTTCATATACTTTCCAAAGGATAAGGAAAAATGCACGGGAATTGTTTCTTTTTCTATAGATGGATACCGTGCAGATGAAGTAGGAATGTTACTTGACGAAGATTATCATATAGCAGTCCGAACCGGCTATCAATGCGCACCGTTGATCCATAAATATCTGAAAGATGAAAAATATGGTGGTGTAGTCCGTGTGGGAATCGGACGTTTTACAAAGAAGAGTGAGTTAGCTGCATTAATTAATGCGATAAAGGAAATTGCGGAAGGATGAAGAAATAATGGAAAATCAACGTTTGGATTTTGGAGAAATCGTCAGAAAAATTGCAGAAGATAAAATGTTGCTGCCGGATTTTCAGAGGGGGTTTGTCTGGACAGATGAAGAAACGCAAAGAAAGATAGTAGCATCTGTTTTAGCAAAAATGCCGATAGGAAGCATTTTGTTATTAAAATCAAAGCCGGATGAATATGCGGCAAAATCTATCGGACTGGGAGAAAAAAATACAGATTTAAATATAGCGGATGGTGAAGTGGAGTTTTTGCTGGATGGTCAGCAACGAATGACAGTACTTACAAATGTTTTCTCAAATGTAATTTATGATAAATGCAGTATGTTTTCGAAATTAATTTCCCAATCATTGAAGCGCAGATTTTTTCTGCGGATTCCAAAATGGGAAAAATGTAAGGAAGAACAGGATTTATTTGGTGTTTATGATTTGAATTTTCGCATTTCTGATTCCGTGGAGCCAGATTTTCTGACCGCAGATATTTTACAGTTTATTGAAGTTGTTGGTTTCTTACATCATGATGGAGAACCGTATAATCCGCAGCAGGAGTTATCAACGCATTTAGATGACTATTGTCTGACATATAAAAAAGGATATTTAGTTCCGTTGTATTTGCTGATAGCACCAGAGAATACAAAAAGAGCACAGATTATGCTGAGATATAATACGATTACAGCTGAAATTGCAGAAAAAATAGGAAATGAGATTAAACAGCATTTTATGAAGCTGACAGAAAAGCAGCAGAAGGATGATTTTATCGAAGAAATTTTTAAAAATGATGAAAGTTGTGAAAAAATAAAAGAAGATTATACGATATTTTGCAGGAAGATTGATGAAAAACAGATGGTATGGAAGATGTGTCTGACAAATTATCTGGATTCCTGTGTGAAAAATGTAGCGCTGAATAAAATAGAAGTATCGGGAGAGCAGCGTGACAGAGCGATTGACATTTATGAAAACCTAAATCGTGGAGGTGTCAGCTTAAATACGTTTGACCTGGTCATGGCAAGAGTTGCAAAGGTAAGTAAAGAAAATTTTTATAAACGTATGTGCTTCTATATTCAGGAAGAAAAAAATTATGATAAACAGGTTTTACCAGATCAGGCAGTATCCATAATTGGAGATAAAATACAAAGCAAAAAGTATAATGCATCATGCAGTACAGGCTGCTATAACGAGGAGAAAAATGATATAGCAGGAAAGTATATAGATGTTTTTTTAGATGTACTATGTCTATATTGTAATAATCAGTTATTCGATCCTGAGGAATATAAACTGGATTATATCAAAAAGAAACGTATTTTGATGTTAGAGCCGGAAGAAATTGACAGTAATGCAAAAAAGGTCTGTGATGCCATAGACAGGGCAATGTTTTTCTTTCAGGGCAGATGTGGAATCCGGAATATACAGGAAATAAATTATTCGTTGATGATCGTTTTAGTTGCAGTTGTCTTTCTAAAGGATGAGTGGTTTAAGGATAAGACTGTTCACAATATTTTAGAAGCATGGTATTGGGCATCTATTTTTTCCGGTGAATATGATAAAGACCAGAATACAAAAATGATCGCACATCTTCAGACCATGATTAAGACAATGCAGGCATCTGACCGGAAGAAAAACATTGAATGGATCGTAAAGATCAAGGATTATGTAATGAATGCACAGAATTTTTCAGATGAGAAATTTTTGCTTATGGAAAAAGCGGATGAAGAACGTATTCCGAAAAAGGTGATGCGTATGTTTATGTGTCAGTATCTGTTATCGAAGACATATAAGGATATGTTTGAGGAAGATAAGGTTTTGAGTGCATATTCAGATGAGCCTGGAGGTTTTGAAGCACATCATATTATACCGCTTGGAAGAGTAAAAAAGGTGGGGGAGTCAACGTCAGCACTTCGTAATGCTGATAAAAATATCTGCAATTCACCTTTGAATTTTGTATATATCACAAAAAAGGCAAACAAGGAAATATCAGATGAATCGTTAAAAGATTATGTGCAAAAGATCAATGCGGAAGCGAAATCAAAATTACATATTACAGCATATACAAGGGCGGATATTCCGGAAAACCAGGTGAAAGATATTTTAAAAGAAAGATATGATTTTTTAAAGGGTGATATTAAAGACCGGATAGGAACATTATTAAATTAGATAAAATTTTGCAATTAGAACAGAAAATGCACAGGATAACGGGTATAGGGTGAAAAATACATTTTTACACGGGAATGGAGGTATTTATGAAAGAGATCAGTGAAAAGATAATGCGGAATATGATTTTAGAGGTTCTTCATGTAGAACGGAAAAATCTGCGCAGCAAAGCAAAAACAGATCAGCGGATGGCGGAGGAACTTGCAAAGATCATAGTTGATTATGCCAGAATGTCCATGTAAGTAAGTGTGTATCAGGTGGAGAATAGTGTGAAAAATACATTTTTCACACGCAAGATTTGTGTTTCGCACAAACTTGTGATGCGCTTAAAAACAGCGCAAGAATGGAGAATAGTATGAAATTCCAAAGTATTACAATGAATAATTTTATGAGGTATAAAGGCAGAAATGTAATTGAGTTCAGCTGTGATGAAAAAAAGAATGTGACGGTCGTATTGGGGGATAATACGGTTGGAAAAACAACCATTGCACAGGCATTCCGATGGGGACTTTATGGAGCTGTTCTGGCAGAAAGGGGAAAGCAGCAGGAGGATTATCAACTGTTAAATAATGATATTCTAGCAATGATGGATGCAAACAGCAAGGCGGATGTTACTGTGGAATTGATCGCAGTTGATGATGAAAAAAGATATCAGATCAAACGTGAGATCATTTATACACGTGCATATCCACAACTGATCGCAAAAGAATTTTATAAGAAGGTATCGCTGCAAATTTCAGAGAAAGATAATCCGGATGCAGTCATTTCGGTAGAGCAGGAAAAAATAGAAGAAGTGATCCGCGAATTATTCCCTAAAAATCTGTCACATTATTTTTTGTTTGATGGAGAGCGATGGAATGATGTAACAGTCAACGGAGTGCGTGAAAATATCAGAGAGTCTGTACATACACTGACTGGATTATCTGCATATCAGGCAGCTATCTGGCATTTAAAAGACATGGGCAGTCATTCAGTTATTAAAAAGTTTAAAGGTAAAATATCAGGTTCCGGAAACATGTATGACAATCTGGAAAGAGACAGAAATCGTATGGAACATGGGATTGAACAGTGCAAGGAGAAGATAAAAAACATTGAGATCAATATAGAAAATTATGAACAGAAAATTGAGGAAATAGAAAGATATCTGCTTGAAAATAAAAATACAGAGGTGCTTCAGGCGAAATACAATCAATTACTCGTAGTAAAAAGATCGCAGTCAGATCGAATCAAAGATGCATATAAAAATATGGTCAATTTATTCAGCGATAAGGCATTTATGCTGTTTGCACAGCCGATGATCGAGTCGTCCATAAAAATGGTAAAATCAGTGGCTGGAGTAAGGCGGGATATTCCACATATGAGACAGGCAAGTATCGATTATATTATCAAAACCGGGAGATGCATCTGTGGGACACCTATTTTACCGGAATCAAAAGAATTGGAATGTTTAATGGAACAGCGAAATTATCTTCCACCGGCAGATATCGGGTCTTTATTAGGAGAATTTGAACGTACAGGACAGCGTTGGAAAAGGCAGAGTAGTTCTGTATATGATGATATAAGAGAAAGTGCACAAATTGTGGATCAGAGTGTGCGGGCATATGAAGAAACCTGCAATCAGATTGCCGCGATGGAACAGCAGATGGAAAAGCGGACGGATTTTTCGGAAAAGAGAAAGATGCTCCGGTATTATCAGAGTGAAAGCAATAAATTAGGAGTGGAAAAAGGAACCCTGCAAGGACAGATAGAAAATTATGAACGTCAGATTGGAAACATAGAAGCAGAAATGAAGAGTCAGGAAGCAAGGACTGAAGAAAATAAAAAATGGCGTGAACGTATGGAATTGGCAGAAGCGTTGTATACAAGATTGAAAAATGATTTTGAAATAAAAAAGAATAAGACATTTATGGAATTAAATGGACAGATACAGAAAAATTTTGAGCGTATGTTTAATGCGAAAGATAAAAGAATACAGCTGACGGAAAACTATGAAATCCAGATGTTATATCAGACGAACGTAGGCTTTCGTGAAGAAAAGAATTTGTCAGAGGGAGAAAAGATAGCACGTAATTTTGCATTTATTGTTACGATCATGGAATACAGCAGAAATAAAAAGGCAGAGCAGCTTGGAGTAGAGGGAGCAGATACATTGCCGATTGTTTTAGATGGACCGTTTTCTAAACTGGGAGATAAAAATATCAGTCTGATCGCGAAAGTTTTGCCGGAGGTATCAGAACAGGTAATTATTTTTATGTTGGATAAAGATTGGAAATATACAGGACTTGATGAATATGTCGGTGCGTCCTATCATATTGAAAAAGCGGCAGACGAAGCCTATGCATCCATTCGTAGAGTGGAACTAGATCAGCAGTAGCAGTGAGAGAAAAAGAACATGACAAAAAAGAATCATTTTATGTCTTGTTGGGAAACAGAAGCAGCAGAAGAGAGGAAAAAAGATGGGGAACTATGAATTTTTCAAAAAAGAGTTTGAGTTTCATGGTAAGCATGCCAGAATGGCAGGTGAATTGTGGGTAAAAGGGGATTGTGAACATACTTATTTTCGTAGATTGATTGATCTATATATGGTTGCTGCAGTAGTAGGATTTCGTGTAGACCGTAAGGCAAAGGAAGATTTTTCACCGGTTGGGACAAAGAGTATCTTAGCAGAGCAGATAATCAATGCAAAAGAAGAATTGGATTTTATCATGCAGATGATGATCATGTTAGATGCGAAGGAACATATACCTGCAGAGGAAGCGGTAAAAAAGGCATTCCGGGGAGCTGAGACGGAAGAGGAGTTTTTGGCATATCAGTCTATGTTCCATGATTATGTCAGAGGTGGAGTAGAAGAATTATATGAGAGACTGATCATCCAGAAAGCAGAACCTGACAGTGAATTTTATGATAATAAAACATCTAATCTGATGACTGTTTTGGAAAGATTTGGATATTGTTTACAGGAAAACTGAGAGAAGTAACTATGTTTGAACCAGCAGTCAATAATTTAAAAAAAAATGTAAAAAGTATTTACAAGCATCGAAAAAAGGGATATAATACAAGAGAATTATATCATACCAAGTGATAATTAGGTTATTACAATAAGGTAAGAAACCTAAAAGCTCTAATCCCATTCTTCGGAATGGGATTATCTTTTATACAGGATTTTTATTCATGATAAGGATGTATGAGAAATCAGAAAGAATAAAAACAGTTGTCCCGTTCTCAGGTATGAAGGAATGGTTCAGATGAGAGGAGAAGAAAGATGGATGAGAAAATGGATTACCGTATTGGGTTAGATATTGGTATCGCATCGGTAGGCTGGGCAGTATTGCAGAACAACAGTGATGATGAGCCGATACGTATCGTGGATCTTGGGGTAAGGATCTTTGATACAGCGGAGATTCCTAAGACAGGGGAGTCTTTGGCTGGACCGAGAAGAGCAGCGAGGACGACAAGAAGACGTCTTAGAAGAAGAAAACATCGTTTGGACAGGATCAAATGGCTGTTTGAAGATCAGGGACTGATAGAGATAGATTCTTTTATGAAGCGTTATGGTATGGCAGGTCTGCCGGATGTTTATAAACTGCGTTATGAGGCATTAGATCGTAAACTGACAAATGAAGAATTGGCACAGGTACTGATTCACATTGCAAAACATCGTGGATTCAGGTCTACCAGAAAAGCGGAGACGGCCGCAAAGGAAAATGGTGCCGTATTAAAGGCAACTGATGAAAATCAGAAGCGGATGCAGGAAAAGGGTTATCGTACCGTTGGAGAGATGATCTATTTGGATGAGGCATTTCGTACAAGCTGTCCATGGACAGAAGAAGGATATATCCTTACAGCTCGTAATAAGGCGGAAAATTATCAGCATACGATGCTAAGAGCAATGCTTGTGGATGAAGTCAGAGAAATTTTTTCCAGTCAGAGGCGTCTTGGAAATGAAAAAACAACAGAAGAATTAGAAGAAAAATATTTAGAGATTATGACAAGCCAGAGATCTTTTGATATGGGACCGGGTGTGCAGCCGGATGGCACACCAAGTCCGTATGCAATGGAAGGATTTTCTGACAGGGTTGGAAAATGTACATTTGAGCAGGATGAACTGAGAGGTGCAAAGGGAACCTATACCGCAGAATATTTTGTAGCACTGCAGAAAATCAACCATACAAGACTGGTCAATGAAGATGGAGAAATCAGAAATTTTACAGAAGAGGAACGCCGTGCGCTGGTGGCATTATTATTTACGCAGAAAGAAGTTAAATATGCAGCAGTCCGTAAGAAGTTAGGATTACCGGAGAGTATTCTGTTCTATAATTTAAATTATAAAAAGGCTGCTACGAAGGAAGAACAGACAAAGGAAAATCAGAATACAGAAAAAGTAAAGTTTGTCAGTATGCCATACTATCATGAGTATAAGAAATGTTTAGAAGATCGGATAAAATATCTTTCGGAAAATGAAATCAGAGATCTGTTTGATGAGATTGGCACGATTTTGACCTGTTATAAGAACGATGACAGCCGTATGAAGCGTTTGGCAGAGTTAGGACTTGTGCCAGAAGAAATGGATGGATTGTTAGCATATACGCCAACAAAATTTCAGCATCTTTCGATTAAAGCAATGCGAAATATTATTCCGTTTTTAGAAAAAGGAATGACTTATGATAAAGCATGTGTGGAAGCCGGATATGATTTTAAAGCAGATTCTAAGGGAGTTAAGCAGAAACTTTTAACGGGCGAAAATGTCAATCAGACCATCAATGAGATCACAAACCCAGTGGTAAAACGTTCGGTATCACAGACCGTGAAAGTAATTAATGCGATCATCCGTACCTATGGGAGTCCGCAGGCGATTCATATCGAGCTTGCAAGAGAAATGTCAAAGACATTTGAAGAACGCCGGAAGATAAAAGGTGATATGGAAAAACGACAGAAAAATAATGAAGATGTAAAAAAGCAGATTCAGGAACTGGGAAAATTATCACCGACCGGACAGGATATTTTAAAGTATCGTTTGTGGCAGGAGCAGCAGGGAATATGTTTGTATTCTGGAAAAAGCATTCCTTTGGAAGAATTATTTAAGCCGGGGTATGATATTGACCATATTTTACCATATAGTATTACTTTTGATGACAGTTTCCGGAATAAAGTGCTTGTTACTTCACAGGAGAACCGCCAGAAAGGGAACCGGACACCATATGAATATATGGGAAAGGATGAAAAGCGTTGGAATGAGTTTGAAATTCGTGTAAAGACGACGATTAAGGATTATAAGAAACAGCAGAAACTTCTGAAAAGACATTTTTCAGAGGAAGAACGCAGTGAGTTCAAAGAGCGTAACTTAACGGATACGAAGTATATCACGACTGTTATTTATAACATGATCCGTCAGAATCTTGAACTGGCACCATTAAATTGCCCGGAAAAGAAAAAGCAGGTTCGGGCAGTAAGTGGAACGATTACAGCATACTTGAGGAAACGTTGGGGGCTGCCACAGAAAAATCGAGAGACCGATACGCATCATGCAATGGATGCTGTTGTAATTGCCTGCTGTACAGATGGTATGATCCAGAAAATATCACGCTATACAAAGGTAAGAGAGAGATGTTATTCGAAAGGCACGGAATTTGTGGATGCAGAGACGGGAGAAATCTTTCGACCTGAAGATTATAGCAGAGCAGAGTGGGATGAGATTTTTGGTGTACATATTCCAAAACCGTGGGAGACATTCCGGACAGAATTAGATGTCAGAATGGGAGATGATCCGAAAGGATTTTTAGATACACATTCTGATGTTGCGTTAGAACTGGATTATCCGGAAGAAATTTATGAGAATATTCGTCCGATTTTTGTTTCACGAATGCCAAATCACAAGGTGACAGGTGCTGCGCATGCAGATACGATCCGTAGTCCGAGACATTTCAAGGATGAAGGAATCGTATTAACCAAGACAGCCTTGACGGATCTGAAGCTGAATAAAGATGGAGAAATAGATGGTTATTATAATCCACAGAGTGATCTTTTATTATACGAAGCATTGAAAAGGCAGCTATTGCTGTATGGCAATGATGCAAAAAAAGCATTTGCACAGGATTTCCATAAGCCAAAGGCTGATGGCTCACAAGGTCCCGTCGTACGGAAGGTCAAGATTCAGAAAAAACAGACTATGGGTGTGTTTGTGGATTCCGGAAATGGAATTGCCGAAAATGGCGGTATGGTCCGAATCGATGTATATTGCGTGAATGGAAAGTATTACTTTGTACCAGTGTATACGGCGGATGTGGTGAAGAAAGTGCTGCCGAATAAGGCTGCGACAGCGAAAAAGCCATACAGTGAGTGGCGTGTGATGGATGATAAAGACTTTTTATTCAGCTTGTATTCGCGAGATCTGATTCATATAAAGAGTAAAAAAGGTATTAAAACGAAATCTGTGGACGGTAATGAGTTAAAATTACATGAAATATATGCTTATTATATCAAATCAAATATTTCAACAGCAAGTATAGAAGGAATAGCTCATGATAATCGTTTTCAATTTAGTAGTCTTGGTATACAAAGTCTGGAAGTGTTGGAAAAGTGTCAGGTTGATGTATTAGGACATGTGTCTATAGTAAAAAGTGAAAAACGAATGGGATTTTCTTAATAAAATTGGAAATTGCATATGTTTTGTCACAAAAATAATAGAAAATTAACGGGGAATTTTTGGGGTTAAGTATGGGGGACAAATGGGATTTCGAAATATTAAGATAGACAGCTATGTAAAGCTGTCTATTAAGGATCAGCAGTTAAATATTGAAACAGATGTATCCAGACAGATTCCGTTAGAGGATATCAATTGTATTATTATTGAAAATCAGACGGTAGCAGTATCTGCATATTTGCTTCAAAAGATGGCAGATATGGGGATAGCAGTTTATGTCTGTGATGAAAAACATCTACCGAATGCAGTACTGCTTCCACTGGCAAAACATAGTCGTCACTTTAAAATTTTAAAATACCAGATGGAAGCAGGGAAACCTCTGCAGAAAAGACTCTGGCAGCAGATTATAGTGCAGAAGATCAGAAATCAGGCATTGTGCCTTTCTTATCTTAAACTGGATGGCGTAGAAGAATTGATGAAGATGTGCAAAGAAGTCCAGTCTGGTGACAGAACACATGTGGAGGCGAAAGCAGCAGCTTTTTATTTTAAGTGTCTGTATGGTTTAGGGTTCTCCAGAGGAAATGATCATATTATCAATTCAGCGTTGAATTATGGCTATGCGATTGTAAGAGGAATCATTGCCCGTTCAATTGTCTGCTATGGATTAGAACCTTCGATTGGTGTATTTCATCACAGCGAATTGAATAATTTTAACTTAGCTGATGATATGATTGAGCCATTCAGACCATTGGTTGACCTATATGTGTCCCAGAATTATGATATAGCAGAAATTGACAGTAATCTTACACCAGAGCGAAAGAGAGGCATTTTTGGTATTTTAAATTATGACATGAATGTGAAAGGAGAAAAACGCATTATCAGTAATTGTATTGATATGCTGGTGGCAAGTTACAGCAGTGCTTTGCAGGAAAAAAGAACCGATTTGGAGTTGCCCGAATTGATGCAATTACAGGTACATAGTTATGAATAAATTTATGAGAATGTTAGTTTTTTTTGATCTCCCTGTAGTAACTGCAAAAGAGAAAAAAGATGCCGCAAAATTTCGTAAATTTTTATTGAAAGACGGCTATCATATGGTACAGTGGTCTGTATATTCGAGAATTTGCAATGGTATGGATGCAGTCGCAATGCATAAGCAACGTTTAAAATTGAATCTACCCATAAAAGGATCGGTGCGTGTATTGGTCTTAACAGAAAAACAGTATGAGTCTATGGAAATTATGCTGGGAACAAAGACATTCGATGATACCCCGGAATCGATAGAATTATTAGATGTTTTTTGAAAAAAGAAGATTTTTGATAGAATTCAACTCTGAAATTAAATATTTTTTTGAACTGAAATCCCCACGAATCCCTGTGTTTCGTGGGGATTTGTGTTCCCTAATTATATCATACCAAGTGATAACAGGGAATTACAACTACATCTTTGTTCTCAAATGGATAGTGATGATTATATCATACCAAGTGATAACAGGGAATTACAACAAATATGAGACACTTTTTGAAGTTAAGAATATTATATCATACCAAGTGATAACAGGGAATTACAACTTCAGCGAACTTCACAAATTCACTTTCCGATTATATCATACCAAGTGATAACAGGGAATTACAACATAGGGTCGGTGAAGCCGTTCTGCTTCATGATTATATCATACCAAGTGATAACAGGGAATTACAACAAAACCGGCATTTCTTCTGCCTGATCACTTATTATATCATACCAAGTGATAACAGGGAATTACAACTTCTGCAGTCTCCCAGGGATATCCTCATAAATTATATCATACCAAGTGATAACAGGGAATTACAACTCTGACGTTACGTTCACTGAACCATATACAATTATATCATACCAAGTGATAACAGGGAATTACAACCAATTCGGGACGAAAATAGAGTACCTAGGTATTATATCATACCAAGTGATAACAGGGAATTACAACGTTTAAGCGTAATTATATGATCGGATCGCAATTATATCATACCAAGTGATAACAGGGAATTACAACTCTCCCCGTAGCCGACAGGTCAGCATCTTTATTATATCATACCAAGTGATAACAGGGAATTACAACATACCCCGCGCCGTTTCATCATAACGCGCAATTATATCATACCAAGTGATAACAGGGAATTACAACATACCTCCTGTTACAGTTGCAGATACTGCAATTATATCATACCAAGTGATAACAGGGAATTACAACAACAACACGACCGTTTGCAAGCAAAAACGATTATATCATACCAAGTGATAACAGGGAATTACAACATGTACTACTTGAGTATATCTTATTCTTTAATTATATCATACCAAGTGATAACAGGGAATTACAACTAAAGACTGCGCCGGGGTTTTTTGCACTTTATTATATCATACCAAGTGATAACAGGGAATTACAACATATCGCCTATGCTGTCTCTGACACGCCTTATTATATCATACCAAGTGATAACAGGGAATTACAACACCATTGTGATTGCTGTAGGAGTCCCTATAATTATATCATACCAAGTGATAACAGGGAATTACAACATTCGGTCAAAGCATTACAGGGCAGATAAAATTATATCATACCAAGTGATAACAGGGAATTACAACACAAATGATTATATCAATAAAGGACTTGAAATTATATCATACCAAGTGATAACAGGGAATTACAACGATGTATCATCTTTTCTTAATAAATTAATAATTATATCATACCAAGTGATAACAGGGAATTACAACGGAGTCGAACCCAGAAACCACTCATTGAGATTATATCATACCAAGTGATAACAGGGAATTACAACGTGAGCGGTGTCGCTCCGGCAATCGAACGAATTATATCATACCAAGTGATAACAGGGAATTACAACTTCTTTCATGTTATCTTAAAAAAACACAACATTATATCATACCAAGTGATAACAGGGAATTACAACATAACACAGCACTTTCTTACAATTTAAAAAATTATATCATACCAAGTGATAACAGGGAATTACAACCATGTGACGTTCTAATGTTTCGTTTTTTGTATTATATCATACCAAGTGATAACAGGGAATTACAACCTCCCTGTGCGTAATCAATACTTTTTTCCAATTATATCATACCAAGTGATAACAGGGAATTACAACTTAACAAAGGAACTGCAATCGCCTTTACCAATTATATCATACCAAGTGATAACAGGGAATTACAACGTTGGTTTTGTTACACCTTTATCAAGCACTATTATATCATACCAAGTGATAACAGGGAATTACAACAATGGGAGCACATCTCTAGTAGACATTACCATTATATCATACCAAGTGATAACAGGGAATTACAACCCCAGTTACCAACGATTCCATAAACAGCAGATTATATCATACCAAGTGATAACAGGGAATTACAACCTCTTCCCCATTCCCCGTTTCAAACGTCCGATTATATCATACCAAGTGATAACAGGGAATTACAACGTGAGTCTGCCTGCATTACCGTCTGGTATAATTATATCATACCAAGTGATAACAGGGAATTACAACAAATAGTAGTTGTTTCAATATCAAAAGTCAATTATATCATACCAAGTGATAACAGGGAATTACAACCATTCCATCCTATTTCCGCATTTTGAAAATATTATATCATACCAAGTGATAACAGGGAATTACAACTTTGACGGCTTCCATGCTTTTCTATACATTATTATATCATACCAAGTGATAACAGGGAATTACAACAAATCAAATGCATTTGTTTTAAATTGCAATATTATATCATACCAAGTGATAACAGGGAATTACAACCAGGCCCTGCTGGTTCAGGTAAAAACTTCACATTATATCATACCAAGTGATAACAGGGAATTACAACTAACCGGTTTCTTTTAAAGTTTGTAGTACAATTATATCATACCAAGTGATAACAGGGAATTACAACTCTCATCGGTGCAGGTGGGGCAGTTCCTGCATTATATCATACCAAGTGATAACAGGGAATTACAACAAGTCTGACAATTTCTAAAGCGTTGTTAATATTATATCATACCAAGTGATAACAGGGAATTACAACCCGTTCTGTTCAATCACGATCAACTGCCATATTATATCATACCAAGTGATAACAGGGAATTACAACAGCCATTTAAGCCATCCTTTTTTATTCCAAATTATATCATACCAAGTGATAACAGGGAATTACAACTTCTGCAACTTTTTCAGATTCATTAAGTGCATTGTACCAAGTCGCTAGCGCGACGGCTAGCCCCAGTTACGTAAAAATTACCACTTTTATAAAAAAATAGCAGTTTTTGTATTTATGTTGTATTGTTAAGTTACCACACTCAAACAACCACATAACAACCAAAACTGCTATGCGTATTTTATCATGTTTTTTTAGACTTAACAATTACATATCTTATTTTTTATCCAGATCACCACATGTTTTTGTGATGTTACTTTATCTTTCACTTATTTCAGGAGGTTATTTCATGGATTATTTAAAACGCTACCAAAAAATGATTTCTCTTCGTGGTCTTACCGACCATACAATGAAATCTTACCAGACTTATATTTCTACTTATCTCGATCATATCGGGAATACCCTTCACAAAACGCCTTCACAGGTCTCTTACAAAGATCAGCGGCGGTTTCTTGAGATCCTTCAAAAGGAACGGAATCTTTCTGATCGTACGATCAATGTTGCCATTTCCCAACTGCGTTTTTTCACTTTTTACGTTCTTCATAAGCCCTGGGATGACACACAGCTTCCTATGCGGAAATTTGATACCTATCTGCCATTTGTCCCTACAAAAGAAGAGACCAAAATCTTTATCTCTACCATGACCGATCTCAAACCGAAAGCTATGGTTGCTCTCATGTATTCTTCCGGTCTTCGCATTGGTGAAGTCTGCAATCTCCGTTATGAAGACATTCAACGGAAAAATATGCGCATCCACATCACTCATGGTAAAAACCGCTCTGACCGTTATGCCATTCTTTCCAAACAGGCGCTTGACATTCTTACCGAGTACTGGTTTGCCTGTGGAAGACCTGCCGGCTACCTTTTTCCAAAACAGAGAGATTCTTCAAAACCCATTGACACCTTTTATCACTCCAGACATATCGCAAAACATGAGGCAGAACTCGGATGGTCAAAACGCCTTACCTGTCATTCTTTCCGACATGCTTTTGGAACACACCTCTATGAAAACGGTGCTGATCTTATGACCATAAAAACCCTGCTTGGTCATAAATCTCTGGAATCCACAACCATCTATGTCCATCTGGCTGTCAACGGCAAACATACCGCAACTGCCCGAACTGTCAGGCTGTCAAAAAAGAACTCTGGGTGGATAAACGCAGAGCCGAAGTCATTGACTCGCCGTATTTTCATGTGGTCTTTACACTTCCACACGAATTAAATCCGCTTCTCTATAACAATCAGAAGCTTTTATACGGTCTTCTTCACAGATGTTCCGCCGAGACACTTTTGGAATTGTCTGCCGACAAAAAGTATCTCGGTGCAACACCCGGGATTATTCAGGTTCTCCACACCTGGAACCAGACACTTGATTATCATGTACATATGCACTGCATCGTATCCGGCGGCGGCATTACACCGGATGGGAAGATCCGTAAATCAAAAGGAAAGTTTTTTATCCCCGTGTTTGTGTTACGGGATAAATTTAAGGGAAAATTCCTATACCATCTGAATGTCCTGTACCAGTCAGATGTTCTGAAAGTACCCGTTTCTTTCTACAGGCAGGAAACATCCTTTTGCTGGAATACCTTTAAAGACTCCCTCTATCAGAAAGACTGGTGCCCTTATATCAAAGAAATGATGTGGCAAACGCATATCAGACAAGTTTTTTAAAACCACTTGCGCTTGCGCGGACAGAAGCAGATAAGTTTGTGATGCTTGTTGACTGTAAGAATCTTAATCTGGATAAGTTACCACAGCTTTTACATAGAATTTATGATAAGCAGGATATAAGGATCGAGCTGTATGGCAGATGCGGGATTTATTATGTACCGGAAGATATTACATTGCAGGTGTCAGATATGTGTGACCGTGCCAAACTTGCAAAAACCTATATCCCGAATCAGTATGTGAAACCATATGCCATATTTAATGAGCAGATGAAAGAGGATTATGAGCAGAGAAGCAGGGCACTTCTTTGTCGTTCTATCCGAATATCTATAATTTACCCTGCTTTTTACTATACTTAGTCTGATTGTTTGTACGGCAGGAAAAGGTAAAATAGTCTTATCGAAAGGGAGGTAATTACAATATGAAAAGAAAAAAACTTGTAAGCATGTTATTGATCACAGCAATGACAGCAACACTTTTCGCCGGATGCGGTGGCAACAGCGGAAATAACGGAAAGACCTCAAATGCAGGATCTTCTGCTGCGGGAACAGAAAGTTCTGCAGATGCAGGAACAGAAAATGGTGATGTGAAAGAGTTTACAGCATTCTTTGCAGTACCGGGATCTGAGATCAATGATGACAATGAGATCCAGCAGATCATTGCAGAAAAAACAGGGGTGAAGGTAAAGGAGACATGGCTTACCGGACAGACAGCAGATGAGGCAGTCGGAACAATGATTGCCGGTGGCGAATATCCGGACTTTATTGAAGGTGGAAGCGGACAGATGCAGTTATATGAAGCAGATGCATTGATTCCACTGGATGATTACATTGAGCAGTATCCAAATATCAAAAATCTTTTCACAGATTTAGAGTGGGAAAAACTTCGTCAGGATGATGGACATATTTACTGGATTCCACAGTTTAGTTGCATTAAAAACGAAGAAAAAGTTTGTACACATAATGATGAGGCATTCTGGATTCAGGCAAGAGTTTTAGAGTGGGCAGGCTATCCGGAAATAAGAACCATGGATCAGTATTTTGATCTGATCGAAGCATATAATGATGCAAATCCTACCATGGAGGATGGAACAGCAAATATTCCTTATACTATTCTCTGCGATGACTGGAGATATTTCTGCTTAGAGAATGCACCACAGTTCCTTGATGGATATCCAAACGATGGAAGCTGTATGGTAGATCCGGATACACTTACAGTACTTGACTACAATACATCTGATACAGCAGTGAAATACTTTAAAAAATTAAATGAGGAGTACAAAAAAGGTATCGTAGACCCGGAATCTTTCACACAGACATATGATGAGTATATCGCAAAACTTTCTACCGGACGTGTTCTTGGTATGATCGATCAGTGGTGGGATTTCGCTTACACAGCAGGTGATGCATTAAAACAGGCAGGCTTAGATAAACAGGGCTGTGATTACATTCCACTTCCGGTCACAATTGATGAGAGTGTGAAAAACCAGTGGCATAACTCAGGCGGAGCTTTCAATGAAGCAACAGGTCTTGCTATCACAACAGGATGTGAAGATCCGGATGCAGCAGCTAAATTTGTCAGTGATCTTTTAGATCAGGATACACATAACCTTCGTTTCTGGGGTGTTGAAGGTGTTGATTATCAGGTAGATGAAAACGGCGAGTTTATCAGAAATGATGATCAGAGAATGCAGGCTTCTGATACAGCATACAAAGCATCACATTTATGCTCATACTCATACTTCCCACAGTACAGTGGAACAAGTGATGACGGAATCAATGCAAACAAACCGGAAGGACAGGCAAACGAATTCTTTGATGGTTTAAATGAAGATGTAAAAAAAGCATTTGAAGCATATGGCGTAGAAACTTATGTAGAGATGCTCGGAACAAATGAGGCTCCTGGTGACTGGTATCCGATGTGGTCTTTCTCAAATAACTTTACGACAAGTACACCGGGTGGTATGGCATGGACAAAGATTGGTGAAGTAAAACATGAACAGCTTCCACAGGTTGTCATGGCAGATGATTTTGACAGTGCATGGGCAGCTTACATGGATGCATATAATGCATGTCAGCCGGAAGATTTCCTTAGTGAATTACAGACAGAACTTGATACAAGAATGGAACAGGCTGCTCAGTTCAAATAAGAGAAGAAATATAATTTAAAAACGGGCAGATGGAAAACATCTGCCCATTTTTTTAAGGGGTGAAGTCATGTCGTTAGCGAGAACAAAATCAAAAGAAAAAATAAAAGAGAACCGGACTAAAATTACATGGAAAGAGATCAAGAGGCAGAAAGTTTTACTGTTCTGGGCTGCGATCCTTGTCATCTATGGAGTGATATTTTATTATCTGCCACTGGCAGGATGGGCAATGGCATTCCAGAATTACAAACCAAAGCTTGGTATCCTCCATTCACAATTTGTCGGATTAGACAAATTTAAAATGTTATTCTCGGATATGACTTTTATCCGGGTAATCAGAAATACACTTGCAATGGGTGTTATTAACCTTGTGGTAACATTTGTGACAGCGATCGCTTTTGCAATTTTATTAAATGAGATGGTCACAAAAGGCGGGAAAAAAGTGGTACAGACGATATCTTATCTGCCGCACTTTCTTTCCTGGATCATTGTAACAGGTATTTTACATGATATGCTTTCCGGAACCGGAATCATAAATGAAATGCTTGTAAATTTACATCTGATAGAACAGCCGATCAACTTTTTTGCACATCCGGGATATTTCTGGCCGATCGTTGCATTTGCAAATGTGTGGAAAGAAACAGGATGGAATGCAATTATTTATTTATCAGCGATCACAGCGATCGACCCGTCACTTTATGAAGCAGCAGCGATTGATGGTGCCGGAAGATGGGCGAAAATTAAATATGTTACTCTGCCGGGAATCAAACCAACTATTATTATTTTACTTTTAATGAATGTAGGAAATGTCTTAAATGCAGGATTTGAGATTCAGTATCTGTTAGGAAACGGACTTGTACAGAAAGTATCCCAGACCATTGACATTTATGTATTAAAATGGGGTATCAGTCAGGGAGATTATGCAATCGGTACTGCAGCAGGTATCTTCAAGAGTCTTGTAAGTATTATTCTGATCGTAATTGCAAACCAGATTGCAAAACGAAATGGAGAGGAACAGTTATTCTAGGAGGTTTTGGTCATGGCAAAGACACAAAAAAGAAAGAAAACAAAAAAGATACAGGTATTTCCGATCGTAAATGCGGTCATAATGATCCTGTTTGTGATCATTACCCTGTATCCGGTATTAAATACATTGGCAATTTCATTAAACGATGGAACAGATGCATTAAGAGGCGGGATTTATCTGTTACCGAGAAAGTTTACATGGAAAAACTATACGACTGTGCTTCAGAAAGATAATCTGATCACCGGAGCTTATATTACAGTCGCAAGAACGATCATCGGTACGGTTCTTGCACTGATCGCAAATGCGATTCTTGCATTTATCGTCAGCAGAAAAAGATTTTTATTCAAAAAAGAAGTATCTCTTTTCTGGGTTATCACCATGTATGTAAATGGTGGACTGATTCCGACCTTCCTTTTATACAAAGGACTTGGACTTACAAACAGTTTTTGGGTTTATGTAATTCCGGGCATGGTAAGTGCATTTAATATGCTTGTCATCCGTACATATATGAATGGTATACCTGACAGTTTAGAGGAATCTGCGCAGTTAGATGGTGCGGGATATACAACGATTTTCTTAAAAATTTATTCTCCGCTGTGTAAACCGGTATATGCGACAGTTGCATTATTTGTTGCAGTCGGGCAGTGGAACTCATGGTTTGATGCAATGTTATATAACCGTATGAGTGATAACTTAACAACGCTTCAGTATGAGTTAATGAAATTATTATCATCCGTAACAAACCAGGGAACCAACGCAGAGGCTATGAAAAATGCAGTAGGAACCGTTACACCAACTTCTGTTCGTGCTGCAGCAACCATTATCACCATGCTTCCTATCATCTGTATTTATCCGTTTTTACAGAAATACTTTGTGACAGGACTTACCCTTGGCGGTGTCAAAGAGTAAAGGATAGAAGATCAGGCTGTGCAGAATTTGTGCCGGAGCACAAACTAAAAATGCCCTGGAAAGCGGCAGGAATGGAGATTAAAATGGCAGGAGCAGTTTTGACAGGAAAATACCGCAATGTTTTTAAAGAGTGCGGATATTCTGAGGATGAGATAACAAAAAGAGTAGAGCAGACATTTGAAACCATTTTTTATGGAAAAGAGGAGGAAAGGTTTTACCATGAAGTGGGAGATGACATGGCTTATATGGAGGATACCGGAAACCATGATGTCCGTACCGAAGGCATGTCCTATGGGATGATGGTCTGCGTACAGATGAATAAAAAGGAAGAATTTGATCGTCTCTGGAAGTGGGTACGCACTTATATGTATATTGAAAACGGACCAAATAAAAATTATTTTGTCTGGTCCTGCGGGTTAGATGGAAGTAAGAATGCAGACGGTCCTGCTCCGGATGGAGAAGAATATTTTGCAATGGCACTGTTTTTTGCGTCTGCACGCTGGGGAGACGGAGAAGGAATTTTTAATTACGGCGCAGAGGCAAAAGCGATATTAAGAGAATGTGTCCACAAAGGGGAAGCATCACATCCGGGAGAGCCAATGTGGGAGCCATCAAACAAACTGATCAAATTTGTGCCGGGATTTGATTTTTCTGATCCATCCTATCATCTGCCGCATTTTTATGAGTTATTTGCAAAAAATGCAGATCCCTGTGACCGGACATTCTGGGAACAGGCAGCGGAGGCAAGCAGAGGTTATCTGCATTTGGCATGCCATCCGAAGACCGGATTGTCTGCCGAGTATGCGGATTATGATGGAAAGCCTCATATTGGGCATCAGGAAATTTTCGGACGTCATGACTGGTATTACAGTGATGCTTACCGTACCATTGCAAATATCGGCATGGATCATCTCTGGTTTGAAAAAGATCCCTGGCAGGTCGAAATCGCAAACAGATTACAGCACTTTTACTGTGCCGAGCAGAAGGAACACTGGGACGGAGTATTTCTGACCGATGGAACAAGATTAGAGGAGAAGGCACTTCATCCGGTTGCCATTGTTGCAGTAAATGCACAGGCATCTTTAGCGGCAGACGGGCCATATGTGAAAGAATGTGTGGATCGTCTGTGGGATACGCCGCTTCGTACCGGAGACAGAAGATATTATGATAATTTCCTTTATATGTTTGCAATGCTCGCACTTTCCGGAAATTACCGGATCTATCAGAAGTGATGTTTTATACAGGAATGGGGATGGAAATGAAAAAACAGGTATATAATCCATATCTGCCATCGTGGGAATATATCCCGGATGGTGAACCATATGTTTTCGGGGACAGAGTTTATGTCTTTGGATCACATGACAGATACAATGGGCATGTGTTCTGCCTGAATGATTATGTGTGCTGGTCTGCGCCGTTAGACAGTCTGGGGGAATGGCACTGTAGTGGAACCATTTACCGGAAAACAGAAGATCCTTTGAACAAAGACGGGAAAATGTGTCTGTATGCACCGGATGTGACAAGAGGGGCAGATGGAAGATATTATTTATATTATGTTCTGGATAAGGTATCTGTTGTATCTGTGGCAGTAGCAGAAAAACCGGATGGTCCGTATAAGTTTTATGGATATGTGCATGATAAAAACGGAAACCGGATCGGGGAGCGCAGTCAGGATGAACCGCAGTTTGATCCGGCTGTACTGACAGAGGGCGATAAAACGTATCTCTATACAGGATTTTGTGCGGCGAATGATGCGTCAAGGCACGGTGCTATGGGAATGGCACTTGGTAAGGATATGCTGACAGTCATAGAAGAACCCCGGATCGTTCTGCCAAATCATGTTTACGGAAAAGGAACCGGATTTGAAGAACATGAATTTTTTGAGGCACCGTCAATCCGGAAAAAGGGAGATTATTACTATCTGATATATTCTTCTGTTGTGATGCATGAACTTTGTTATGCAGTCAGTAAAAATCCTCTGGAAGGTTTTACTTATGGAGGCGTGATCGTCAGCAACTGTGACGTTGGCATTACAAATGGAAAACCGGCGGAAAAACCTGTGGCATATGGTGCAAATAATCATGGAAGCATCATAGATATCATGGATCAGTGGTATATTTTTTATCACAGGCATACAAATCATTCCTGGTATTGCAGGCAGGGATGCGCAGAACCGATCGTATTTCAGGGAGAACGTATCTGTCAGGCAGAGATGACATCCTGTGGACTAAACGGAAGTCCCTTAAGAGGAGAAGGAACATATCCGTCTTATATCGCATGCAACCTTTTTACGGACAAAGAAGAAATGTATGTCGGTGGGGAAAAACAGCCGTATATTATGCAGGACGGGTGTGATGGTGATTATGTCCCTGCCTATATTACAAATATGACAGATCATGCAACAGCAGGATTTAAGTATTTTTCCTGTAAAGGAATCAAAAAATTAGGAATCTGTGTCAGAGGATATGCAAGAGGAGAATTTGAGGTCCGGACTGTATGGGATGGTCCTGTCTGTGGAAAGATTCCTGTTGAGTTTACAAATGTGTGGGAAAACTATGAGGCACCTGTGAAAATAGAGGATGGAGTACAGGCACTTTATCTGACATTTCGCGGAGAAGGTACTGCAGATTTAAAATCTTTTACGTTTGACGACAATACATAAGTTATCCTTTACTTTAATATGTAAATTTCCTATAATAAACATTTATAAAAACGAAAAAGGAATTTATATGTTATGAAAAAAAGAGTGATAGCAGCACTTTGTGTAGTTGCATGTATGGCAGGTCTGGTACATGTTTCAAAAGGGAGCAGTGTACCGGATAAAAATATAAAACATTTTACCGCTTTTTTTTCGGTAGAAGGAGATACGTTAGAACCAGATAACGAAATCCGGCAGAAGATCGCACAGCTGACGGGTGCAGATTGTGAGGAAATATGGCTTGTCGGGCAGACAAAGGAAAATGCATTGAATGCTTATATAGTGAATGGGGAATATCCGGATTTTATATCAGGAGAGGTCAGTTTATATGAAGCAAATGCATTGATACCATTAGATGAATATTGGGATAAATATCCGAATATCAAAGGATACCTGACTAAGGAACAGTGGGACAGATTCCGGCAGGCAGACGGTCATATTTACTGGATTCCGCAATTTGGAGTATCCCATGGGGAAGATGTGGAGGTAACACATACCGGAGAGGCATTCTGGATACAGACAAGAGTATTGAAATGGGCAGGATATCCGAAGATTCATACCGTAGATGAATATTTTGATCTGATCGAACGCTATGTTGCAGCAAATCCTGCGATGGAGGATGGAACGAAAAATATTCCGTTTACGGTGCTGTGTGATGGATGGAGATATTTCTGTCTGGAAAATGTGCCGCAGTTTCTGGATGGTTATCCGAATGATGGAAGCTGTATTGTTGATCCTGATACGCTGCAGGTAGTGGATTATAATACGACAGATACGGCACAGTGGTACTTTAAAAAGCTGAACGAAGAATTTCATAAAGGGATTCTGGATGCAGAATCTTTTACTGCAACTTATGATGATTATCTGAAAAAGCTGTCTACGGGTGCTGTGTGTGGCATGCCGGATCAGTGGTGGCAGTTTTATTATGCAATCGTGGGTATCTATGACCAGAACGGATTGCGGGATTTAGGGTGTGATTATGTCCCTCTGCCAATTACACGTGAGGAAGGAATCAAAAATAAATGGCATGTGACACGTTCCGCAGAACTTGACAGTTCGACGGGATTATCCATTACAGTATCCTGTCAGGATATTGATGGAGCCATGCAGTTTATCAGTGATCTGATGGAACCGGAGATTGTTAAGTTACGTTTCTGGGGAGAAGAGGGAATTGATTATTCTGTTGATGAGAATGGCATGTTTTATATGAATGAAGAACAGGGAGCGAGACGGAGCGATCAGGAGACTGCAGAAAATCATTTCTGTTCTTATTCTTATTTTCCAAAAGTAGAAGGGCTTCTGCCGGATGGGAAAAATGCATTTTCCATGGAATATCAGTCAGCGGAGTTTTTGAAAAATCAGCCACAGGATGTGAGAGAATGTTTTGAGGCTTATGGGGTTACAAATTATGTTGAGATGCTTGGAACAAATGAAGCGCCTGGCGCCTGGTATCCGATGTATTCTTACACAACAGCACTGTCAGTTAATTCACAGGCAGGGCAGATCAGGGAACAGTTAGATGAGGTAAAACATAAATGGCTTCCGCAGGTTATCATGGCAGATGATTTCGATACTGCATGGGAAAATTATATGCAGGAGTATAACGCATGTGATCCGGCTGCATATCTTGAAGATCTGCAGTCAGAGGTAAATAAAAGAGTGGAACAGGATATCTCTGATTAGGAAGCAGAAATGAGGGGTTATGGTAAAAAACGGGGGATTAGAACAGTATCCGGTAGGAAAGGATATGGCGGGGAAAAGAAGACCAGTAACCGTACATGAAGATGGTACGGTTACTTTTTACATGTATGCACCGAATGCAAAAGAGGTACAGGTTGCAGGTGCAGGCGGTTATTTTTCAAATGAGAAAATTACACTGGAGTCAGATGGAAGGGGAGGATTTTGTAGAACAGTACCTAAGATGCACTGGGCAATGCATTACTATTTCTGGTTTGTGGATGGCGAGCGTGTCTGTAACCCGGATGCAGGAATATCCTATGGCTGTTTTACACCGGTTAACACGTTTGAGATACCGGAAGACGGTGTAGATTTTTATTATGCGAAGGAAGTTCCACATGGTACAGTGCATATCTGTAAATATGTATCAGAGGTAAGCAGACATCTGAAGGAATGTTATGTTTATACGCCGTATGGTTATGAACAGGATCTGGATGAAACCTATCCGGTTTTATATCTGCAGCATGGGGTTGGGGAGAATGAGACCGGATGGATCTGGCAGGGAAAAATGAATTATATTATGGATAATCTGATCGCAGAGAAAAAATGCGCACGGATGATTGTTGTTGCAGGCTGTGGTTATGCATTTTATAAAGATGAAAAACCGGTATTTTATCCTGGGGATTTTGACCGGGAACTGATATATAATATAATTCCTTATATAGAAAAACATTTCCGGACGAAAAAAGGCAGAAATAACAGGGCGCTGGCAGGATTGTCATTAGGTTCTGCGCAGGCGACTGACAGCGTGGCGAAACATATGGAGCTGTTTTCGGCATTAGGAGTTTTTTCCGGTGTTGCGCTTCATGAGATTGAGCGGATCTGTCAGAATGAGCATCAGCTGGAAGAAGTATTTTTATCCTGCGGCAGTGAAGAAAAAGAAATCAGACACGGTATGGATGAGATGCAAAAAAAGTTGATCCAGGCAGGAAAACCTTGCAAAACTTTTGTTTATGAGGGTTATCATGAATGGCATGTCTGGAGAAAAAGTCTATATGATTTTGTGCAGCTGCTTTTCCGGTGGGATTCCTCTGAGATGGCAGATATTGCATGTATGGAAGATGTAAAAGTGGAAGATACACAGTTGAAGATCCAGACGAAAGAAGAACAGATGCTTTTCTTTGATCCGGTGTATCGTCAGATTCAGTTTGAAACAGATAAAGATGGAAAACCGGCAGGAGTATACCCGGATGTTTTGCACGGTGTCGTTGTTTTAGAACCGGGGATGGCAGAATTTAATTTTTATGCACCGGAGGCGTCAAAGGTGACCGTAAAGGTAGATGGCTGCGAGGAGCAGGCATTAGAGCGGTCGCAAAAGAAAGAAGGATATTGGACAAAAGTAGTGAAAAATATCACAGGTGGATATCACAGAGTATGGTTTTCTGTAAATGGAACAGCAGTTCTGAATCCGGATGCACCGGTGGGGTATGAGGATGGAACAGCGGTAAATTATCTGGAAATGGAAGAGACGGATTTTTCACTGGCAGAACTGGCAGATGTGCCGCATGGGCAGATACACATCCACTATTTTTATCATAAGGAAGCAGACAGAGTTGATATGATCTATACTTACACATCTGCAGGGGATTCTAAAACAGTGCAGAACCGGGAAAATGTCATCCTGTTAAAGGCACTTATGGATGAGACGGCATCCTGTTTTCTGCATCAGGGAAAGGTAGCCAATATAGCTGACCGCATCAGCACAGAAAAAGACGGAGTAAAGCAGCTATTAATTATGGTGAATGAAGATGCATCAAAGGAGCAGATAAATGAAGTCTTACATAAGTATGGTGTCTGCGAAGAAATGAAAGTAATAGAGCGGATGAAAGGGGAAAACTGGACTGCTTTCAGACACCGGCTGGCAGTGTTTATGGAGAGATAAAATGAGACTGATCGTAGAACAGAGTGCTTATTCAGGTGTCATTAAGATCGCAGAAAAAGTAGCGAAGGATGCAGAACTTGTGACTGGAAGAAAAACGGAATATCTGGCAGCAGAAAATATCACAGAAGATATGTTACGGGTGCCGGATGAATTAACAGTTGTGGCAGCAACGATAGGCAAAAGCGCAGTTCTGGAAAAAGAAGAGATAAGACGAAGGATTCCACTTGATCAAATAGAAGGGAAAAGAGAATGTTACTGTTTTGCGTTTCCAGAGAAAAAAGACAGTGAAAATCCACATCTTTTAGTGATCGCAGGCAGTGACAAGCGGGGAACGATATATGGTTTGTTTCACCTTTCCGAGCAGATGGGAGTTTCTCCATTTGTTGACTGGTGTGGGATAAAACCCTGCCATAGAGACAAAATTATTCTTGCGTGGGATATGAAGTGTGTTTCAAAAGAACCGTCAGTAGAATACCGGGGATTTTTTATCAATGATGAGTGGCCTGCGTTCGGAAACTGGTGTATGCATCATTTTGGCGGTTTTGGTACAGATATGTATGAGCATATTTTTGAGCTGCTTCTTCGTCTGAAAGGCAATTATCTGTGGCCGGCGATGTGGAGTGCAAGATTTGAGGATGACGGACCTGGCCTTAAGAATGCCATTTTAGCAGATGAATATGGCGTTATTATGGGAATGTCACACCATGAGCCCTGTTTAAGACAGGGAGAAGAGTATAAATATCTCCGCGGGAAAGGTTCTGTTTATGGTGATGCATGGAATTTTCGGACAAACAGGGATGGAATTATACGGTTCTGGGAGGACGGATTAAAACGGAGCGGACAGTTTGAAAATGTCATAACTGTGGGAATGCGTGGAGAGGCTGACACGGCAATCCTTGGAGAGAATGCTGCGGTTGCGGATAATATTGCGCTGTTACGGGAGGTTCTTAGGGTACAGAATCAACTGATCCGGGAAAATGTAAATAAGGATTTAGAAAAAGTACCGCGGATGCTTGCACTTTATAAAGAGGTGGAGGAGTTCTTTTACGGAACAGAAGATACGGCGGGACTTTTAAAGGAACCGGAACTGGAAGATATTATTTTGATGCTCTGTGACGATAATTATGGAAATTTAAGAACACTTCCAACAGAAGAGATGAGGAAACATAAGGGCGGATATGGGATGTATTATCATCTGGATTATCATGGATGGCCGGTTTCCTATGAATGGATCAACAGTTCCTATCTTCCTAAAATATGGGAACAGATGAGTATGGCGTATGATTTTGGTGTCAGGAGATTATGGATGGTCAATGTCGGTGATATTGCAACGCAGGAACTCCCATTGTCTTTTCTTATGGATATGGCTTATGATTTTGAGCGCTTTGGAAGCAGGGCGGTAAATTGTGTGCAGGAGTATGTCAGGCAGTGGGTTAGAAGATCTTTTGGCAGTTTTTCAGAAGAAATCAGACAGAAAATTGCAGAGATATTAAACGGATATACCAAAGTGATTCACAGGCGCAGACCAGAAGCATTGGGAGCGGATACCTATCATCCGGTCAATGAGGAGGAGAGTGAACGGATTCTGTCAGAGGCAGATGATATCATAAAAAAAGCAGAAGGAGTCCGTACAAAATTAAAGTGTGAGTCTGCAGATAATCAGGCAGCGTTTGCAGCACTTATTTATTATCCCGCTGTTGCGACAATGAATCTGGTGAAGATGCAGGTCTTTACCGGGTTAAATCATTATTATGCCGGAATCGGGGCGGCAATTGCAAATGATTATGGGAAAGAGGCAGCAGCGTGTTTTTCCTGTGACAGGAAACTTACCGAATGGTATCACCAGTTAGACGGGCAGAGATGGTATGGTATGGGAGCCTCACAGCATATCGGGTTTACGCACTGGAATGAGGATGAATGTCAGAATCCGGTTATCATGCAGGTCTTATTACTGGATAAACCATCGGTGATAGTAGCAGTGAATGGTACAAGCCAGCATGCCGAAGGAAGCATATGGTTAGATAACAGAATGATACTGGAGAATTTCCGGAATCCGGAATGTATGGAGGCATATGTTACCGTTTATGGCAGGAGTAAGACAGAGAGCCATTTTTCTGTTAAGGAAAAAACGGACTGGATCAAAACAGATGTCACAGAAGGCAGTGTGGATGGGATTTTACACAAAAAACAGACAATTAAAATAACGATTGACGAGGGCAGTTTCCTTCAGGACAAAGAAAATGTAAGTGGAACATTTGTGATAGAAACTCCGGCGGGGCAGTGTGAAATAGAAATTCCGGTAAACAGAAAAAAATATTTGTCTGCAAAAAATGTTTTTGAAGATACGGCGGGATATATTTCTATTGAGGCAGAACATTTTTATGATGCAAAACCTGGTGCATGGATCAAAAATCCGGATGGAGAGAGTGGATTTGGCATTTTGCAGGGATATGGAAAAACATTGTCAGCCGTTAAATATTTTCCTTCGACGGCATATTTTTCATTGGATGAAAACGCACCTTATCTGGAGTATCGTTTTATGTTAAGAGAGGGCGGTACATATGAGATAGAATTTTATCTGCAGCCGTCAAATCCGGTGACAAGGGATAATGAGATCCTCTATGGTGTGCAGATGAATGAAGCAGAAACTGTGATTTATAATGAAGTAGACAGGGACTACCGTATCGGGGACAGGGAGGAAGCCTGGTCAAAGGGAGTATTAGAACAGATCCGGAAGCAATGTGCAGAGGTTGTCTGCCAGAAAGGGGAAAATGCTTTGCGTATTTATCCACTGACACCCGGATTTGTATTGGAAAAGTTTGTGATTTATCCGAAGGGATACAGGATCAGAGAAAGTTACTTAGGACCGGCGGAAACATTTCATACGTGAACATGTTTAATTGTAAAATGTGAAATAAATGCGGTGCTTTTATATACTTTATCGGGTAGAAAAAGGAGCAGGGACTGCTACAATAAAAGAAAACGATAAAGATAAAGATAAAGAGAGGGTATTGATATGAGAGGACCGGCAGCACCGAAAGATCCGGAAAAGGCAAGACCATATTTTTATATTATAAAAGAAAAAGATATTTTTGGATCAAGACAGGAAGACGGAACAGGGATACAGTTTATTTATGAGAATGATGGACGTCTGATCAACAGTGCGCAGATTGTTGGAAATATCACAGATGAAAAAATATTAAAACTGCTGGGGACAGTGGACGGGTTTGCAGAGCTTGTTCACAGTATCGGGATATCCGTGGAAACGGATGATCCAAATGACTCCGTCAATTTTATTTTCCAGATGTATGGAAAAAAAGATTTATATGGCGGCGGAACAAATCTTAAGGCAGAAGTAACCTGTGACGGAATGGAACATAAGATCTATCTGGCAGATGAAAAGTGGACAAAAGATGATGATGTTCCGGGACAGATCAAAGTAGTGTTTCAGACACCGGAGCAGATGGGAAAGCTCAGTGTCCGTTTTTATTTAAATGATGGATATGATGCACCGCCTGAGATCAAAGATGAGGCGGTGGATGCCGGTTCGGAAGCGTATTGTGAGATGATCAGTCATTCTTTAATGAATCTTGGAAATACATACCGTATCCGGAAGGCGATTGAAAAATCCAGGGCAGGAAAAGAGGTAACACTTGCTTATATCGGAGGATCTATTACACAGGGGGCAGGTGCAACGCCGATCAATACAGAATGTTATGCATATAAATCTTATCAGTTATTTCAAAAACGTTTTGCTGTATTGGATAATGTAAAATTTATCAAAGCAGGTGTGGGAGGAACACCATCCGAGCTTGGAATGATACGGTTTGACCGGGATGTATTGAGAAATGGAGAAAAACCGGATATTGTAGTCATCGAGTTTGCAGTCAATGATGAGGGGGATGAAACGAAAGGAAACTGTTATGAAAGTCTTGTTCGGAAGGTATTAAATCTTCCGTGGAAACCGGCAGTCGTGCTTTTATTCTCTGTATTTGCAAATGACTGGAATCTTCAGGAGAGGCTGCGGCCGGTAGGAGAACGCTATGATCTGCCGATGGTAAGTATCATGGATGCAGTAACGCCACAGTTTACAAAGAAGAAGGAAGAGGGAAAAGTACTTTCGAAAAATCAGTTTTTTTATGATATGTTTCACCCGGATAATATTGGACATACCATTATGGCAGATTGTCTGCAGTATCTGTTTGAACGCTGTGAAGCGGCAGAACATGCGCGTCTGGATACATTTACCAAGGGGATGACGGAGGAAGAAATTTTAGAGCAGCAGCTTTTCGAAGGTACTGCGATCGGTGCAGATTTTGAACAGGTAAAACTGCTCGATAAGAGGGATATATATGCCCATGCCAACATTGTGGAAGGTGGTTTTGTCTGGACAGATACCAAGCTTCAGAGTGTGGAAATGGATACCGATCTTACATTAACGCCGGAATTTCCATATAACTGGATGTACGACGGAACAAAAAGCAAAGAAAACTGGTTTGAAATGACGATCCGGTGCCGGTCGCTCCTTCTGGTATTTAAGGATTCCGGAGAAGTCAATGTCGGAAAGGCAAAAGTATATGTAGATGGTGATTACTGTCTTACCGCAGATCCCCATATCAATAACTGGCAGCATTGTAATGCGGTGATACTTTTTGTGGAGAAGGAAAGAAAAGAACACAAAATCCGGATTGAGATCGCAGAGGAAAATCTGGAAAAACAGTTTACGATACTGGGATTTGGATTTGTGGAATAAGCACGGACAAAAGGTGCGCAAAAGACAGCGCAGGAATGGAGAATGACATGGTAACAGTAAAAAACCCGATTTTATGTGGATTTTATCCGGATCCTTCTATATGCAGGGCGGGGGAGGATTATTATATTGTAAATTCAAGTTTTGTTTATGGACCGGGAGTTCCGGTTTTTCATAGCAGGGATCTTGCACACTGGGAACAGATCGGTAATATTTTAGACAGAAAAGAGCAGCTTCCAGTAAAAGGAAGTGAAATTTCAGAAGGAATTTATGCACCAACGATAAGGTATCATAATGGAACATTTTATATGATAACAACGAATGTCAGCTATGGGGGCAATTTTATTGTGACTGCCAAAAACCCGGCAGGCCCGTGGTCAGATCCATATTATCTTGGAGAGGAAGCACCGGGTATCGATCCGAGCCTGTTCTTTGATGATGATGGAAAATGTTATTATTGCGGAACAAGACCGAACCCGGAAGGTGTCCGGTATAATGGGGACTGGGAAATCTGGGTGCAGGAGCTTGATCTTAACACCATGAAACTTGTAGGCGAAAGCATGGCGATCTGGAAAGGTGCGGTAAAGGATGTGATCTGGCCGGAGGGACCACACCTTTATAAAATAGACGGATATTATTATCTGATGCATGCAGAAGGAGGGACAGGTCCGGAACACAGTATCAGTATTGCAAGAAGTAAGAAGCTGTTCCAATGGTTTGAGGGATGTCCGAGAAACCCGATTTTTACACACCGTAATCTTGGAATGGATTATCCGGTTGTTTATGCAGGTCATGGCGATCTGGTGGATGATGGTCATGGAAACTGGTATGTTGTCATGCTTGCATCAAGGCCATGTGAAAGACACAGCAGCATGGGAAGAGAGACATTCTTTGCAAAAGTGACATGGGAAAACGGATGGCCGGTCATTGCAGAGGGAGTCGGACATCTTGAGGAAGAACTTGAAATCCCAATGGAAGAATGCAGGCTGACAGAGGAGGTTGGTGCTTCTGATTATATCCAGTTCTGGGATGCAAAGTTAGACAAGCGGCTGGTAAGTATTGAGAGTTTAAATGGGGAGACTTATTCCCTGACAGAGCGTGCTGGCATGTTGAGACTCTATAACAGAAAGGAACGTATTGCAGATAAGAACAATTGTGCTTATTTTGGAATACGGCAGAAAAGTTATCAGTTCTATGCCGAGACCGGGGTAGAGTTTGAGCCGGTGCAGGAGAAAGAAACTGCAGGTATGGTATTGTATCAGAATCATGCAAACCATCTTCGTATGGAGATCATGAGGAGAGATGGAAGAAAATGTTTTGCAGTGACATCCTGTATACAGGGAGAGGAAAAGATCATTTCTGTGACACCGATGGATGGTAATGAAAAGATAACCAGAATCCGTATTTTGTGTGACAGGCAGAAAGCATGTGTATGGATTCAGACAGGAGAAGAATGGATTTTGTGTGCGAAAGATATCAGCCTTCTTCCGTATACAACCGAGGAAGCCGGAGGGTTTGTAGGCTGTACGATCGGTATGTATGCATCTGCAAACGGAGTGGAAAGTCAGAATCATGCAGATTTTGGCTGGTTTCTTCAGAAAGCACTATAAAATGTCATTGCAGGGAATAAAAATATTGCGTATAATAGATATATACGTTGAGAGCAGGCAAAAAAGTGTCTGCTCTCTTTCGGTTATGTGAAAGACAGCGCAGGAATGGGTATTTTTATGGAAAAATTATTGAATCGGATAGATCATTATATGAATAATCTTACGATCAAAAAGAAATTTTATATATTTTATATTTTATGTGTTCTGATTCCATTGATCATTACGGATAGTGTAGTCATTTTTATGGTCGGTAAATTTGACAGGGAACGCAAAGTGCATGAGATGGCAAATATCGCAAATGCGGTAGAATACAGTATCAGCAGTATGGCTGGAAATGTACGGGAGATCGCAAACAGTATCTATACAAATAAGGACTTTAATAATTTTCTGTCGAAAAAATATTCGGATTCTGCGGAATATGTTTCGGCTTATCAGCAGTTTTTTGGTAATACATTGTTAGAAAATGCATTAGGAATGAACAATATGGTTTTTACATTGTATACGGACAATGATACCATTGTAAATGGCGGACGTGTAAACAGCCTGAAAAAAATAAAAGGGACACAGGGGTACCAGCTCTTAAAGGATAGTGGAAAAAGCAAGGGAATCTTTTTTGTCTATGATGACAGCAGCTCGAAGATGACAAAAGAAAGAAGGATCATCTATCTGCAGAAGATGGATTTTTATGATGCTGGTACGGAAAAATATCTGAAAATTGAATTTGATTATAATAGTATGATACGAATACTCAGAAACATGAATTATGATAATGAGGTTTTGGTATGTGAGGGTGACCGGATTGTTCTTTCTAATGGCAATTATGGAAGTTATGGAAATGAATTTCAGAGTATAGAGGGAAATACGAAAGATGCATATAAACATTCATTCAATTTTTATGGGACAGAGTTGCAGATTTATGTAAAAAAAGCAGAGAATGGATTTTGGAACGGCATTAAAAATGAAATGCCAATATTGCTGCTTCTTGTTATGATAAATGCTCTTTTTCCATTTTGTTTTGTACAGATTTTTAACCGGTCATTTACGAAGAGGATCACAGAACTCAGCAGGGTATTTAAGTCCGTGGACAGTGATCATTTGATCCCGATGTATTATGAGGGTGGAAAAGATGAGATCAGCAGCATGATACGGAATTATAACCGCATGGTAGACAGGACGAATGAACTGATCCAGACAGTATATAAAAATAAGATCCGGGAACAGGAAATGTTAGTAGGACAGAAAAATGCAGAGCTTTTAGCCCTGCACAGCCAGATCAATCCACATTTTCTGTTTAATGTTCTTGAGAGTATCCGAATGCACAGTATTCTGAAAAATGAAAATGAGACAGCAGATATGGTGGCAAAACTTGCCATCATGCAGAGACAGTATGTGGAATGGGGAAATGATTCCGTAAGCATTACAGATGAAATCGAATTTGTAAAAGCATATCTGGCTCTTCAGAAATACCGGTTTGGGGACAGATTAAATTACAGCATTGATGTGGAGGAAGGGTGTGATACATACAGGATTCCTAAATTAACGATTGTAACATTTGTTGAAAATGCCTGTGTACATGGGATTGAGGGTAAAGCATCGCCGGGATGGATATTTGTGAGAATAAACAGACAGGATGAAAAACTTTACATTGAAATTGAGGATACGGGAACCGGAATGGAAGAGGAGAAAATTTTAGTACTGGAGAAGAAAATGAATAGTGCCAATATTGAAATGTTAAAGAGCAATGGAAGAGTTGGAATCTTAAATGCCTGTGTCCGTCTTAAACTGGTTACAGAAAATCAGGTAGAGTTTCAATTAGACGGAGAAGAAGGTGTGGGAACTACGGTTCTGATACAGATACCATTGCAGTATGTATAGGGGGATTAGGGAAATGTTAAAGGTTTTACTGGTTGATGATGAGCCCTTCATTTTAGAGGGACTGAAGCATCTGATTGATTGGGAACAGGAAGGATTTGAGATTGCAGGGACGGCTGCAAATGGACTTGAGGCATTGGAGTTTTTACAGAAGAAAAAAGCAGATCTGATCATTGCAGATATCAAGATGCCGCAGATGACGGGATTAGAGCTTTTAGAGAAAATCCGTAAAGAATCAATTTCTGATGCATGTTTTGTGGTTTTAAGTGGATATGCGGAATTTGGATTTGCACAGCAGGCAATGCAGCATGGGTGCACAGATTATATTTTAAAACCGGTAGACAGAGAGATCCTGTTAAAGATGTTAAACAAGGTGATGGCTTTAAGCAGTCAGGAGAAGTCGGACATTGAAAAGAATAAAAAAATGAAACAGGCATATCTGGCAAGACATATTATTTCACTTGTCCAGGGAAAATTTGACCAGCTTAATCTTGAATATGTCCGTGAGCATATGGAATGTACGAAAGGCGTACGTTATGTGGAAATCCAGATGGAAGAGATTTTTGATGAAGAAAAAACGTCCGATCAGGAAATGAGGGTAGCACAGAGAAAACTTTACCATCTGTGTATGGAATATTTAAAGGAAGATGCCGATTTATGCGTGTTTGATGTATCGGTAAATGAAAAAATCTATGATGTTTGTTTTTTATATTTTGACCGTGTTGCAAAGAAAGCAGGGATGTCAGAACAGGATTATTTAGAACATTTCCGTGAGTATCTGGAAAATAATATGAATCAGCCGGTCATTATGTTAGTCGGGAAAAAAGTACAGGACATCAGTAATATAGCAAGGTCATATGGCAATACCTGTATGCTTCGTTCTTTTCAGGGATTCCGGAGTAAAAAACAGATTTACTATTATGAAGAGGAAGTTCAGGTATCGCCGGATGGTATTGTTTTATGTAAGGAAAGTTTAGATGGGCTGTTAAAAATGATTGAGCAGAACAATCATGTCGGAATCCGCAGTGCGGTGGAATATTTCTATGAAGAAATGGGAAAAAGGGGAATCTGCGGTGAGACAATGACGTTGAATATCAATTATCTTCTGTTCCAGCTGATCCATCTTGCCTGTGAGCAGGATGATGATGTGAATCAGGAAAAAATCTTAAGGCTGATCAGTGAAAGCAGCTTTGAGACCGGGGTAAAGAGAGGAAGTAAGGCACACCTGACACGTTTTGCCTGTGAATATGCAGACTATCTTTCACAGCTTCGGAAAAATGTTTCCAGAGGTGTCTTAAGTATGGTAGAAAAAGAAGTGAAAGAAAATTTTGCATCAAATATCACGTTAAAAAGTCTGAGTGAAAAATATTATGTCAACAGTGCATATTTAGGACAGCTGTTTCGAAAAAAATACGGACAGTCATTCAAAGACTACCTAAATAATTACCGAATGGAACAGGCAGCAGACTATTTGCTTCATACAGATAAGAAGATCGCACAGATCGCAGAAGATGTGGGTTATCGTGACCTGGATTATTTTGTAAACCGTTTTATACAGGTAAAAGGCTGTACACCGGCAAAATTCCGGAAGAACATGTTACAAAATTAAAATAGCAGAAGTACAAAAAAGGCACTGGAAGCATCTAAGCTCCAATGCCTTTTTATATTTTAGAAAAATCCTAGAAATCTGTTAAATCAGCGGCTCTTCTCTCTAAGAAAGCAGTCATACCTTCTTTTTTGTCGTGGGTAGAGCAGGTTACGCCGAATAAGTTTGCTTCCATCTCAACAGCGTTCTTGATGTCCATATCATAACCGTTGTTGATAGCTGCTTTTGCAACGGAAACAGCATAGCTTCCTTTGGAGATGATTTTCTTTGCCATAGCTTTTGCTGTGTTCATTAACTCTTCCGGAGCAACTACTTTGTTTACAAGACCGATGCGGTAAGCTTCTGCTGCATCAACGGAATCACAGGTAAAGATCATCTCTTTTGCGCGTCCCATGCCTACTAAACGGGCAAGTCTCTGTGTACCGCCGAATCCAGGAATGATTCCAAGACCTGTTTCTGGCTGTGCGAAAGTAGCGTTGTCAGATGCGATACGGATATCACATGCCATGGAGATCTCACATCCACCGCCAAGTGCAAAACCATTTACAGCTGCGATCGTTACCTGACGCATGTTCATTAATTTGAAGAATGGTACGGAAGCTCTCATACCGAAAGCTCTTGCCTCTGCTGCTGTAAAGTTTACCATCTCAGAAATATCAGCGCCTGCTACGAAAGATTTGAATTCGTTGCCTTTCTTGTCAGGACCACCTGTTAAGATTACAACTTTGATGTCGTCTCTTGCCTCGATCTCAGTTAAGGCTGTGTTTAACTCGTCTAAAGTCTCGCTGTTTAATGCGTTTAATGCTGCTGGTCTTGAAATTGTAAGAACTGCAATCTCCTCAGCAACTTCCAGTTTTAAATTGTTAAAATCGCTCATCGTTTGGAACCCTCCTGAATAGTTTGATAAAAAATTAACAATATACGTTATTAATAGCGTACAGCTTTTCCTAGAATTTGTCAATAGATTATGGGAAAAATTCACTATAAATTCGGTAGAAAAAGTGCTATGATAGGTGGTATGATATTTTGACAAAGATACAGAAAAGAGGAAAAACCATGGGCACAAGCAAATCATACTTATCTAAGGTAGTAAAGGAGATGCCGGATTCAGGGATCAAGGACTTTTTTGATATTGCGAATACGATGGAGGGAGCATTGTCACTTGGTGTCGGCGAGCCGGATTTTCCGACACCGGAACATGTCAGGAAGGCAGCGATCGCTTCTATAAAAAGTGGAGAGACAAAATATACGGACAACCGTGGCACCGTAGAGCTTCGTGCGGCAGCTGCAGAATATCTGGAAAAGTTCGGACTTCATTATGACAGGGAAGATGAGATATTGATCACAATGGGGGCAAGCGAAGGAATAGACCTGGCACTTCGTGCACTGGTAGATCCGGGGGATGAAGTACTGGTTGTGGAGCCTTGTTATGTTTCCTACATTCCGTGTGTGGAATTATGTGGAGGTGTTCCGGTTTCAATTCCATTAAAAGCAGAAAATAAATTCCGTCTGACAAAAGAAGAACTGGAAGAAAAGATCACGGATAAAACAAAGGTTCTGCTGATCTCATTTCCGAACAATCCTACCGGAGCGATCATGGAAAAAGAAGATTTAGAGGCAATCCGTGAGGTTGTGATCGCACATGATATTTTTGTGATCACTGACGAAATTTATGCAGAGCTGACTTACGGCAAAAAGCATGCGTCGATTGCAGCACTGCCGGATATGTATGAACGCTGTGTGGTATTAAATGGTTTTTCAAAGGCATTTGCAATGACAGGATGGCGCATGGGTATCGCAGCAGGCCCGGCGGAAGTCATTTTCCATATGAATAAGATCCATCAGTTTACAACCATGTCTGCAGGAACGACTTCACAGGTGGCAGCCCTTGAAGCACTGACAAGTCCGGTTCGTGACGAAGAGATCGAAGTCATGCGGAAGGAATATGATGAGAGACGAAAGATCATGGTGGACGGATTTCAGAACATGGGACTTGATGTGACAGAGCCGGAAGGTGCATTTTATGTATTTCCATCGGTGAAAAAGACAGGACTTACCAGTATGGAATTTTGTAACCGTCTGTTACAGGAGCAGAAAGTAGCAGTCATTCCGGGGGATGCATTTGGAAATTGTGCAAAGGGTTATATCCGCTGTTCTTATGCTTATTCCAAAGACATTATCCGGCAGTGTTTGGATAAGATCGCAGTATTTGTCAGCCGGTTTGACTTAAAGTAAAGTGCTGAACTGTGTAAAAATGAGCACAGAAATGAAGAATATTATAAAAGAAAGTTTGAGAGATACATGTTAAAAGATTACGACTTAAAGCAACTGGTATCCCCATTATTAAAGTGGTTTTTAAGCCATGCCCGCATACTGCCGTGGCGTGAAAAACCGACACCATACAGGGTGTGGGTTTCAGAGATCATGCTCCAGCAGACAAGAGTGGAGGCAGTAAAATCATATTTTGAACGTTTTACGAAGGCATTGCCGGATGCAGGTGCACTTTCTGTATGCCCGGAGGATGAACTTTTAAAACTCTGGGAGGGATTAGGGTATTATAACCGTGTCCGGAATATGCAGAAAGCTGCTGTGGAAGTCGTGGAAAATTATGGTGGACAACTTCCGGCAGATTATGAAAAACTGTTGAAACTGAAAGGAATCGGTCATTATACAGCAGGTGCGGTTGCGTCTATTGCATATGGAATCCCGGTTCCGGCAGTCGATGGGAATGTGCTTCGTGTTTTAACACGCGTTTCGGCAGATGATACGGATATTATGAAACAGTCTTTCCGGAGTGAGATGGAAGCATTGCTGGAAGAACTGATGCATGGGACTGGTGACAGAAATGAGAAAAATGTATTCCCATGGATGGAGGATGCAGAGAATCTGAAGGCACAGGTATATCACGGAAACCTTGCCGGTGCGTTTAATCAGGCACTTATGGAACTTGGAGCAACTGTCTGCGTGCCAAACGGTGCACCATTATGTGAAGAATGTCCGTGGGAAAACCTGTGTGAGGCAAAAAAACAGGGACTGATAGAGCAGATACCGGTTAAAAGCAAGGCGAAACCGCGTAAGATCGAGAAAAAAACGGTTCTGATCTTAAGGGATGATCAAAAGGTTGCAATCAGGAAAAGACCTGGAAAGGGACTTTTGGCAGGACTGTATGAACTTCCAAATGTTGAGGGAAATCTGGGGCAGGAGGAAGTACTTTCTCTGGTAAAAGAGATGGGATATGCACCGATCCGTATTCAGCCGTTGGGGGATGCAAAACATATTTTTTCCCATATAGAATGGCATATGACAGGATATGCGGTCCGTGTGGAGGAACCGGAAATGCAGCCACAGGTGCAGAGCAAAAAAATTGGTACAGACGGATTATTATTTGTGGATGCAGAAGATGCGAAAGAAAAATACGCCATACCATCTGCATTTGCTGCTTATGCAAAGTATATGAATATTTTGCTTGGAAATGAAAAGAACAGATAAAAAAGAGGGAGCCGGTGCAACAGCACCGGCTATTCATTATGAAAAAGAGTGTGTATGGAAAGTGAAGTGATTCACTATTTGCTGGGAGGAACCTTGCTTATCTGATAAGCAAGGCTGCCTGACTTACATCAGGTATGAAAAAAAGTTCTATGAAAAATTTTAACTTGTTGCCTTAACTTTGAGTTTAGTATACCGGGGAATTGTGACCGTCGTATGCCTTGTTTGTGAGAAATATGTAAATAAAATATGAACAACTACGGAATATGGTAAGAATTAAGAATATCTAAAGAAAAAATTGATTGGTTTGCAGTGGGAAAATGTGTATAATAAAGTGGCTATGATGTTATGAAAATCGGAAAACAAGGAGGATTTTATGTACGATTGTATCGTGATCGGCGCAGGAATTGCAGGTGCTGTCAGTGCGAGAAAACTTGCGGAAGAAGCCGGAAAGAAAGTGCTGGTTTTGGAGAGACGCAGTCATATCGGAGGCAACTGTTATGATGAGCCGGATGCACATGGAATATTAATACATAATTACGGACCACATATTTTTCATACAGGAATTGAGGAAGTGTATCAGTATCTGTCAAGATTTACGGACTGGTATGCATTTGGGCATGAGGTGGTAGCAAAGGTTGGAGATCGTCTGATCCCGGTTCCATTTAATTTAAATACACTTCATATGGTATATGATAAGGAAAAAGCGGATGCCTTAGAGCAGAAACTGATCGCTGCATACGGTGAGGGAAGCCGTGTACCGATCATGAAATTACGTGAAAATGATGATCCTGATATTCGTGAGATCGCACAGTTTGTATATGAAAATGTATTTTTAAAATATACAATGAAGCAGTGGGGACAAAAACCGGAGGATATCAGTCCGGAAGTAACAGGACGAGTTCCGGTGCTGGTTTCCTATGATAACCGTTATTTCCAGGATAAATATCAGGGAGTACCCAAAGAAGGATTTACACCGATGTTTGAGCGTATGTTAGATCATGAGAATATCACGGTTGAGACAGGTGTTGACTGCAAAGAACGGCTACGTTTTGAGGAAGATCAGATTTATTTTGATGGAAGACCGTTTGATGGGGATGTTATTTATACAGGTGCACTGGATGAATTGTTTGACTGTCAGTTTGGAAGACTTCCGTACCGTTCCTTAAGATTCGATTTTGAACATTATAATGAAGAATCTTATCAGGGACACAGTGTGGTCAACTATACGGTCAGCGAAGATTTTACGAGAATTACAGAGTTTAAATATCTGACCGGACAAAAAGACACGGATGGAACCACGATCGTGAAGGAGTATCCGTTTGCTTATACAGGAGCGGAAGGAGAAATTCCTTACTATGCGATCTTAGAACCGAAAAACCAGGAACTGTATGAAAAATATCATGCACTTGCAGGCAGACTGCCACATTTTTATCTGCTTGGACGACTGGCAGAATACAAATATTATAATATCGATGCGATGACGAAAAAAGCGATGGAACTTGCCGATGCGATCATGGCAGAAAATACAAAAAACTGATCGGAGGATTTATATATGAAATTACTGACATTTGCGATTCCATGTTATAACTCACAGGATTATATGGAAAACTGTATCAAATCACTGCTTCCGGGAGGTGATGATGTTGAGATACTGATCATTGATGATGGATCAAAAGACAGTACCGGAGACATTGCAGACGCTTATGAGAAAAAATATCCGGGGATCATCCGGGCGATTCATCAGGTAAACGGAGGACATGGGGAAGCAGTTAATGCAGGCATCCGCAATGCGACAGGACTTTATTTTAAAGTGGTAGACAGCGATGACTGGGTAGATGGGGAGGCTTATAAGAAGATTTTAGATAAACTTCGTGAGCTGACCGGCGGCAATCAGACGCTTGATATGTTTATTGCCAATTATGTCTATGAAAAAGAAGGTGTACGCCATAAAAAGGTAATGCATTACACAAACCTGCCGAAAGACCAGATTTTTACATGGAATGATGTGTCACGCTTCCGAAAAGGCCAGTATATCCTGATGCATTCTGTGATTTACCGTACAAAACTGTTGCGGGAATGTGGATTGGAACTGCCGAAACATACTTTTTATGTGGATAATATTTATGTGTACAAACCATTGCCGAGCGTAAAGACGCTGTATTATATGGATGTCGATTTTTACCGTTACTTTATCGGAAGGGAAGATCAGTCAGTCAATGAGAAGGTGATGATCAGCCGTATCGATCAGCAGATCAAGGTAAATAAGATCATGGTGGATGAGTTTGATCTCTGGAAGATTCCAAACCGCAAACTGCGCCATTATATGTTTAATTATTTAGAGATTATTACAGTTATTTCTACGATCATGCTGATCCGCTCCGGCACCGAGGAAAATCTCCTGAAAAAACGTGAACTCTGGAAGTACATCAAAGACCACGATATCCGTTTATTCCATCATTTACGTGCAGGAATCATGGGGAATGCAATGAATCTGCCGGGCAAGGGAGGCAGAAAGATCTCGGTTGCTGCATATCGTTTGTCGCAGAAAGTAGTTGGATTTAATTAAGAGGTAATGGGAATATGAGTGAAGAAAATAACTGGGATTATGGAACAAATGAGCAGAATATAAATCAGGGGAATCCTGTCAGCCTGGAGAAAAATATGACTGATGATGCGCAAAGGGTAAATTTAGAGAAGAATACAGCAGACAATCCGTATTATACAAATATTTCATATGGAAACGGTGGTACAAATTATAATTACGGACAGGCAAATGACAGTGCAGGTTATAACTATGGACAGCCGAATGGAAGCGCGGAATATAATTACGGACAGTCAAACGGAAGTGCAGAATATAATTACGGACAACCGGCTGGCAGGTATGGAAGTAATAAGTCAGAAAGTGAAAGCTTTGGTATTGCGTCGTTAGTACTTGGAATCATTACGGCTTTGCTGTTCTGTACCTGTATCAGCTGGATCACCGGTATTCTTGCGATTATTTTTGGTATCATACAGCTTGTAAAAGGAAATAAAAAAGGAATGGCGATCGTTGGTCTGATCACAGGCGGAATCGGATTTATCGCATCGGTCATTCTGTATATTCTGATCTTCTTTACCGGTCTTGGATCGTATAGTAATTATGATGATATTTACAATCATATTTACGATGATATTTATGATGATATCGAAAATAGCATGGATGATGGAACAATCTGAAAAATTTTTGCTGGAACAGCATAGATGATGACAGAATGATTCATTTGTTTTTATGGAGAGGGTTATGGAAGAATTATTGAAAGTCAGTGGATTGTCTAAGACATTTCATCTGTCGAAGAAACAACAAAAACTGGAAAAGACCGCAGCCAAAGTTAAGGTTGCGGTGGATGATCTTTCCTTTTGTACTTACAGGGGGGAAGTTTTTGGATTATTAGGGCCAAATGGAGCGGGAAAGACAACAACGCTTCGCATGTTAGCAACGCTGATCAAACCGGATAAAGGTGATGCTCTGATTGACGGAAGCAGTATTGTGACAGATCCGAACGGTGTTCGGAAAAAGATCGGATTTCTGACGAGTGAATTAAAACTGGAAGAATTTTTTACTCCGAACTATCTGTTTGATTTTTTCTCCGAATTATACGGTATTGATCCGGCAGAGCGGGATGAGAGAAAACGGCTTCTGTTTCAGAAGTTTGGTGTGGATGAGTTTGCAGAGGTAAAAGTTTCTAATCTTTCAACCGGTATGAAGCAGAAGGTTTCATTGATCATTTCACTGGTACATGATCCGCAGATCATTATTTTTGATGAGCCGACGAACGGACTTGATGTTATCACGGCAAAGGTGGTGACTGATTTTCTGCAGGAGCTGAAAGTTGAAGGAAAAACGATCATTGTTTCAACGCATATTTTTTCGCTGATTGAAAAAATATGTGACCGTGTTGGAATTATTATCGATGGGAAAATGGTTTTGTGTGATACGCTCTCTCACGTGACTGCGGAAATGACGCTTGAGGATAAGTTTTTTGAAATCTATCGGGAAACGGCAGGTGAAATAGCATGAGTAAAAAAATGATCGCAATCATGAAAAAAGAGTTTGCCCGCTTTTTCGGAGATAAGAGACTGGTGTTTACCACAATTTTAATGCCGGGGCTTATGATCTATATTTTGTATACGCTTCTGGGGCAGGGAATTATGAAGCAGTTTGCCGCTTCGAAGGATTATGTATATCAGATCTATACGGTGGATCTGCCGGAGGCGTTTTCTTATTTAAAGACAGAGTCTGATCTGGAAGTGACGGAAATTACAGTAGAAAAAGAGTCTGATGTCTTAGAAAAGATCGAGGCGGAGGAAGCAGATCTTTTGATGGTGTTCCAGTCGGATTTTGATGCGGCTGTCGCTGCATATGATCCGTTAGATACCACGCAGGCAGCACCGGATATCAACATGTACTATAATTCAGTTTCGACGGAATCGTCGACGATCTACAATCAGATGTATCAGGTTTTTGATGATTATGAATCTTCTCTGGCAAATAAGTTTGATATCAATGCCGAAGAAGGTGTGAAATATGATGTTGCAACGGAAAAAGATACTTCCGCGCAGCTTTTTTCCATGCTTTTACCGATGCTTTTGATGTCATTTTTATTCAGTGGCTGTATGGCGGTTGCCCCGGAATCCATCGTCGGGGAAAAGGAGCGCGGAACGATCGCAACGCTGCTTGTCACACCGATGAAACGCAGCGAGCTTGCCGTCGGAAAAGTCTTAAGTCTGAGTGTCATCGGACTTTTGGGCGGAGTTTCCAGCTTTATCGGCACGATGCTGGCACTTCCGAATCTGATGGGCGGTGCGGCGCTTGAGGATGACAGTATGACGGGTGCGATGAGCGCTGCAGTTTACAGTGGAACGGATTATGTACTGTTGCTATTTGTCATTTTAAGTACGGTTCTGGTAATTATCGGTGCAATCTCCCTGATGTCCGGCCTGGCAAAGAGCGTCAAAGAGGCAGGAACGATGGTTTCGCCTCTGATGATCGTCGTCATGCTGATCGGTGTGTCGACGATGTTCGGGGATGGTGCGCCGAAGGAGGTTTACTGGTATCTGATCCCGTTTTATAACAGTGTACAGTGCATGAATGGAATTTTTTCCTTTGATCTTGTGCCTGTTAATTTTGTGGTAACAATCGTGGCAAACCTTTTGTATGCACTGGTTATGACGGCCGGGTTAGCAAAGATTTTTGACAGCGAGAAGATTATGTATAGTTGAGAGGCAGCAGGTTATAAATAAAAGTATAAAATCCGCAATATCAGTCATATATTACAGATAAGAGAAAATATAAAGTTATACAAATATGGGAGATTGCGCGGGTGCTTTTATCTGTAAAAAATATTTTTCATAAACAAAGAGTTCATTATCCGAAAGATGTTCTGATCGCTGCAGTTATTTTTGCAGCAGCAGTCTGTCAGTGGGGCGGCAATCATGAAAATGCCAGAGAGACATTGTCTTTTGCGGCACAGGAAGATACCGCAGAAAAAAAGGTGGCGATTACTTTTGATGATGACGTTATAATAGGACTAAGTCAAGAGATTAGCTATAAAGAAGCGGTTTCTATGATTTAGTCCTATTTTCGCTATTCTAAGGAGAGTAGATAGGGCAGCGCTGTTATATTAAAATCTTATAGTGAATAGCCGGGATCTGTCAATATTAGGGATATTGGCTGATGTCGTTATGACCAAAGCAGGGCTAAATCTAAATTCCATGAAAATGGGATACTTGATTTAGCTCTGCTTTAATTTTTATCGGGAGGAGGCAAGTGCTTAACCCTATTTTTATCCAAGTGCATATAAAAAATGTGATGATATGCTGTGACAGTCTGATTATTCCGGTACAGTCGGAAACACTGGCGGTAGAGGGAATGGCAGAGTTTCTAAGGGCTTTCCACAGAATCAAGAGCCACGCAAATGCAGAGACGCAGCAGGAGAAAACTAAGCAATGTCAAAGGAAACAGACTGAAAAAAAGTATTTAGGATAAAATAGAAATATAGTCTGGTTACACATTGGTAATAAACGTAAAATGACGTATATGTTAAGCTTAAAATGATAATTTTGCAAATAAAATAAAAAATTTCTTGTAGATTATTAAACCATAGCAAAATAAATTAGTATACAGAGCATTCTTAAATAGTCAAAGAAAAGATATGATAAAGGAAAATGAGTTTCGGAGATAGAAATGAAATTAGACTATTGCGCAATAGGTATGAGAATAAAAGAGCGTCGGATGAAGAAAGAATGGTCGTAGGAGATGCTGGCATCTACTGTTGGAATTTCTAATCCACATATGAGTAATATAGAGCGGGGAAAGACAAAAGTAAGCTTGGCAACTTTGATAGATATTGCAAACGCTCTGGATACGACATTTGACGCATTGATTTGTGATAATCTGGTGAAAGGGAAAGTTGTTTTTGATGAAGAAATTTCACAGGAATTGGAAGAATGCAGTGAAGAAGACATCAGAATTGTTTATGATATGGTAAAAGCGTTGGTTAAGAGTCTGGCAAAACGGAAACATTAGTTGTTACAGTGGGGGCAAAGATATATGATAAGGATCGGGATTTGTGATGATTTAGTAGAACAACTTCAGATACAGGAAGAGATGGTTAGGAATATCGTTTGCCGTTTGGGGCTGAATACAGAAATAAAATGTTTTCAAAGCGGAGAAGATTTGCTATGGGAAATGGAACAAAAAGGCAATATGGATATCATTCTTTTGGATATTGAAATGGGCGGGATAAACGGAGTTGAAACGGCAAGACGGATTCGGGAAAAGGATAACAGGGCAATTTTGTTCTTCATTTCCTACTATGAACAGTATTGTAAGGAAATCATTAATGTACAGCCATTTCGGTTTATAGACAAGCCTGTTTCGGAGGAGGAACTGGATCGTGGGTTTAGAGAAGCGTTTAAGGCGATGAGTCAAAAAGAAGAAATTTTTGAGTATACATATAAAAAAGTTCCATATAAGATTTTGGTAAATAAAATTCGTTATTTTGAGAGTGATAAGCGACAGGTGAATCTTTACAGTACAGACGGTGTTTCTTCCTTTTATAAAAAACTGGATGAAGTAGAAGCACAGTTAGAACAGATGAATATCAAGTTTTTAAGGATTAGTAAATCTTATCTGGTCAATGTGAACTATGTAAAGGAATTTCGGTATGAAAAAGTAGTGATGGATGACGGCAAAGAATTTAAAATAGGTCCCAGATATAAGGATAAAATAAGAAAAAGTTATATTGAATTGATGAGGATAAGCTAAATGATGAAAGTAATGCTGGCAGCCATTGAAATTTTTTCTTTAGTGTATCAGAGAATTTTTGCACAAAAAGTCCTGACACAAAGAAAGTATGGAAGAGTGTGGGAGTGTTTTGTATGGGGAATGTATTTTGTTATTTCTAATTTTTTTACTTACAGTTTTGCAAAAAGTGCGTGGGACAATACAGGAATATTTGTTGTCTCATTTTTTTTTGCTTTACGTATTTTATATATAGATTCTGCATGGGTTTTATCGGCAGTTACTGCTTTTATGGCAATTAGCGGAGCATTATCAGAAGTATTGACTTATTATGGATGGCAGATATTTGTTCAGAAAAGTGGAGTCAAAGTAGATACGGCAAATGAGGATTACTTACTATTGCTGGTTTCCAAGCTAGTTATGTTTTTCTTTATAAAAATATTGCTGGCGCTTATCAAGCGGCATAAAAATATCAGGTTGAATACACAGGAATGGGTTGAAATTTTTATGATTCCCGGAGGAAGCATTGTCATTTTAGCTGAAATGATCTGTCAAAAGGAAAGCATGAGCGAGACATTGGATTTTGTGGCAGCGCTTATGGTAATGCTGATAAATATTTTTACATATTATTTGTATGATAAAATTGGAGAAACAGCAGAAAAAAGAGTACGGGAAGAGGTTTTACAGGAGCAAAGTGAATATTATCTCAGACAGTACAATGAAAACATGAATCTGTGGGTAGAAATGAGTGAGTTCCGCCATAATATGACGGAACGGTATCTGATGGAGAAAATGTATCTGGAGAAAGGAGACTATGAGGCACTCAAAAAATATTGCGATAATTCTTTAGAAAAGTTACATAAGCAGAGAAAAGTATCTAATACAGGGTGTTTCTATTTTGACAGTATTATTAACTATAAAGCGGCGGTTGCTGAGACATTTGATATTAAATTTGAAACAAAGCTGATGATACCGAGAGATTTAAAAGTGGAAACAGAAGATATCTGTATCTGTCTTGGAAATTTGTTGGATAATGCGATAGAGGCATCCAAAAAAGTGAAAGCAGAAGAACGTAGTGTTTGCGTAGAAATACGAGTGGATAGAAGAAACCTTATGATGATGGTTTCTAACCATTACGAAGAAGAACGGAAAAAGAGCGGAAATCATTATATGACAACAAAAAAAGAAAAACACAGGCATGGATTTGGACTGAATATAATAAGGAAGATAGCCAGACGGTATGATGGGGAGGTTATCATTGATGATGGGAATCATCAATTTGTGGTGACAGTATTATTGTATGAGATTTTTTCTATGTAAAGAAATGTAAAGGGAAATAAGAGATGCGTGAGTGAGAGACAGGCGTCTCTTTTTTTTGCATAAAAATAAAAAAGTTACAGATAACCATACGATTCTTGACGTTTTGAAGATTCTGTGTCGAAAAATGGTATTATTAGGAAAAAAGAGAGGGGGAATCAAGATGAGAAATCTGTTAAACCGCTATTTGAGCAATTTAATGACATTTGGTCTGGAGAAAGTAGCAACAGGCGCTGCAACAAAATGCTGCTATTTTATTCTGCATCAGCCCAAGGTGCCGGAAAATCTCAAAAAGTTTTCTGAGAGTAAGAAATGAGAAAACTTTTTGAAAGAATCGTAGACTTCATGGAAGAAAATGGAAGCATTCAATCGGAGTACAGGGATATATATCTATTCGCGTTGCAGACCGTTGCCGTATATGCTTTCAATATTGGAACGGGTGTTGTCATTGGCGCGGCCTTTGGGGAATTGTTATATTGCATGATATTTCTGATTGCATTTATGCTGTTGCGGCAGGAAGCAGGAGGATATCACGCACCGGGATGGATGAGCTGCTATTTTCTTTCATGTGGGATTCTGGTTTTAACCTTGTTATGGATAAAAGCAGAATTTGCTTATCAGACCTGTCTTACAATCGCTGCGGCGTTGGCAGCGGGGATGGGGATATTTCTATTTGCTCCCCTGGAGGATAAAAATAAGCCTCTGGAGGAAGCAGAAAAGAAAGTAATCGGAAAAAAGGCGCGAATCATAGTTGTAACAGAGCTGATACTCGGAATGGTATTCTTAGCGGTAAATCAGAGAGCTGCATATGCGGTTTTGGGCGCAGTTATCTGGTGTGGAGTGAGTTATCTGGCATGGTCAGTAAAAAGATATACGGAGAAAAATGGGAAAAGTAGAGAAGATAACAATTAAATTGGCAATGCTGTTCATAGGGCTTTCTTTGCTGTTTCCGGCAAGGGTTTTGGCAGCGGAGAAGAATGAAATCAATGAAATCACCGAAAAAAAGCAGATTATATTTTTGCTGGATGCAAGCAAATCAATGCAGGGAGACGGACAGTGGATTGAGGCAGCGGACAGCGCATGCATGATAGCGTCGGCGTTGCCGAAAGAATACGAAGTGGCATTGCTGGTATATAACACGGAAATTGTTTATGAGGAAGATTTCGGAAACATTAATCAGAAAACCAGACATGCACTCGAGACGGTAGAACTGCAGGGCTACACCACCCCAGCGGTGGCGTTGGAAACGGCGGCTGATATGTTTGACAGTGCGGCGGCAGATAAAAGAGTGGTATTTATTTCCGACGGGGAAATTTCTCTGCGGGATCAAAGCGAAACAGAAATTGCAATCAGGCAGTTTGAAAATATGGTGGATCAGATTGCAGAACAGGGAATAAAAATTGACATGTTTGCAATCCCCAATGATAAGACGGAGAATGAGGTTTCGTATGGAACGAAAGTGACGTCAGGAGAGCAGTATACAGTAGGCGAAAACCAGACGATTGAAGAAATCACTGCAAAATATCTGTTCCAGACGTTACAGATAGAAAAAATAGAACTTGGCGAGGCGGTTTCCGGAGAAGGAAATATGACAGTGGATCTGCAGGATACTTATATGCAGAATGCAAAGATACTTCTCGTGTCAGGGGAAAACATCGAGGATTTTCATGTTGCAGGACAGTGTGAGAGCCTGAATATGCTTCAGGGAAACAAGTTTGCGGTTGCTGAATTGGAAAATCCATTGGAACGGCAGATTACAATGGACTATTCTCTGGAAAACAGAGGAAATGTCCATACTTATCTGATAAAAGAATATTTTTTAAAAGCTGATATGGAGAAATCCTATACATCAGAGGAAGGGACATTTACCCTGAAGGTAAATGTTGTAAACCATCAGGAGAAGCCGGTTTTGGATTCGGAAACTTTAAAAGACAGTATTTCTGTTTTGATTAATGGCAAGGAAGCGTCTTACCGTGTGGAAAATGGCACGGCGATGGTTCCGTATCAGACAGACGAGACGGCAAAAGTGAATGTGGAAATTGCAATTCAGCCGTCGGGAAATGTGGTTCATTACATAAAAACGGCAGATACGGTGGAATTGACAGTTCCGGTTGTAGAGGAGGAACCTGATTATACGGTTCTTTGGATTGTAATTATATCTTTATGTGCAGTGGTACTTTTGCTCTCTGTTTTATATGAAAGGAAAAAGCAAAAAAAAAACGATGGTGAGACGGGTTCCATTATCATAGAGAAGTCGGAACCTCCTGTGCTGCCGAAATATGATTTCTCAGGACAGTTGGCGGTATATTTGTTAAAGGGGGAGCAGGAAGACGACATTCCGCCCTGCAGTATTAAGTTATTCGGAAAATTACGAAAAAGTATATCCTTTGACTGGATCAAAGACCGCTGCGGGATTGACTATAAATTATCGGATGCAGATAAAATCAGGTTTACTGGCGGAAAAGACCATGCGCTGTGTTTCAAAAACAGTGGTTATGCAACAATCGTAAAAGAAAACCAGATTTTGAAACGGGAGAGAAAGTATTCTTTATACTATGGAGAAAAAATATTGCTGATTTTTAATAATGGAGGAACAGAAATTGAACTTCATTATAAAAATATGAAACCAAGCGAAAGGTAAGGAGGAACAAAGTGAATACAATAACACAGACAAACAGGACGATTCTCTTTGAGGAAATCAATCCGGAAAAGCTGAATCTTCTGACACTTGTTGGAGACGTCAGGGGGGTAAACAGCGTAAGTGACGACAAAATCAAAGAAATAAACGATGCCTTGCTGGTGAGAAGTTTTGATGAATTTTTGGAGAAATTTGAGCCGGTGGTGTATTCGTATTTTGACGCAAACAATCAGAAAGTAATCTATACGCTGAAAAAACCTGAAACGATTGAAGATGAGTTACTGAGTGAAATTCATCTGAACCGCCAGAATGATTATCTGAAAATGCTGATGACGCTTGTTGAAGCAAAGCGGGCGGAGGGAAGCATCAACGTAGATTTTAAATTTGAGAAACTGACGGATATGATTTCACCCAAAAAGGTCATGGACGATATCCGACAGAACCGAAAAGAACTTCAGTATACCTACAGCGAATATGCGAAACTTGAGGACGGCGATCCGAAGAAGTTAGATACGGCAGATAAGCTGAATCTGATGTTTGAAGAAGCAAGTGTCAATTACAACAATGTAATGGCAATGCTGCCGCTTGCGATAGAGGATATCAAGACAAGGCTGTTGTTGGGCGATGGACAGAAGAAAAAAGACGAAGCGCCGTTAAGCATTGGCGTGCTCAGTATGGATGAACACGGAGAACTTAAGATTTTAGAGGCGCCGAAGGAAAACAAAAAAGAGCTGATGGTATTAGACGACAATGCCAACGCCGGACTGATTCAGGCAATCGAGAAAGACTATATGGATTTGAACGAGGACGGAAATGAGTATGTTATGTCGTTGGTTGCAAGAACTTTCTGTCCGCTGGCATCTACGATGGAGAGTGTGGTAGATATTGAGAAAGAAGTAGCGAACTACAATTCTTACCTTGAGTTCTACAAGCGGAGCAAGGATGATTTTATCAAGACAGTAAAACCGTTGGTGGAAAAAATCATGGGGGTATGGGCTTTCTTCGAGCAGTATCCGAGAAACTGCAAGGGAATGAAACCTTCTCTGGTGGTATCGAATGTGAGCAACGATATGCTGGCAAAGAGCAGCAACATTCCGCGACTTTTAGCATATCTCAATACGGTAAACGCAAAAAATGATTTTGAGAATACCATCTGGTATGCCATTGTTCCGTCGGTTTCCTTAAACAGCAGTTCTAAGCTGAAGGCGGTAAAGGAGCGTTTTAAAGGAAATGAGAACGTAGAGAAAGAGGATGTGAACAGCATGGAATCGCTGGTTCGGATTCTGGATGCGCTGAAAGATTATGAAGTGCAGTGTTTCTTCAGCTATGAGACGGGGGACAAGACCACCTTTAATGTTATGGCGACAGAGGGAATTGAAAAATATGAAACAAAATGCACGCAGTTGATTGGCAAGCCTTTTAGTGAATATGCAATTCCCTGTATCCCGAATTTTACCGTAATACCAAAAGACAAGTCCGGCGTCATTCTGGATAACAAAATGTACATTACAGAGCAGAATACGGCAGCGCTGTCTAAAGAAAAAGAAGATGTTATGAAAATCTGGATTGATGGTGTCTACATAGGAGCTGCTTATGTGGCAGCCGGTTTGGTGGCAGCTTACCAGAGTCCGGACTACTTAAAAGAAGTGTTTAAGAAAAACGTGGACGATGAGCTTCCGGGTGTCCGGTTTGACATTGAGTCAGGAGATCACGCACTGCAGGTTCGGACTACCATGGCAAAAGAGATTACAGGATACACCAACGATATCAAGAGCGATATCAACCGGAAGAATTTCGGATTTGTATTTTCTTCCGAAAATGCAGTGCTTAAGGATATGAATATCCAGAACATTATGGTCTACAAGGCACGTAACCTGCTGACAGACGGAAAGAGTTATGAGCCAATCTATAAGACACAGGTGACTACTTACATTCAGAGAGTGATGCGTTTAGCGACAGGCGATTTTAAGCAGGAAAATATTGTGGAGTTTTTCTCCAGCAAGCCTACCAGCCAGAGAAGCAGATGGATGGAGAAGAAGGATTGCATCAATGCGATTATCGGAAACGGAGACGATATCCGGTATTCCATCGACGAGGCAGCGGGATACTGCACGCTTGATATCGCATTTAACGGTAACGTGAAGAATCTCGAAATCGAGATTAACCGGGTCAACAGCGAGGACAGAACATTTTAAATAAAGTCTAAAAGAAAAGAAGGAGGAAACGAACATGGGTTTTAGATTAGCAGTGAGTGGAGGCGCAGAGAACATCAATCTGGACGAGAAAACTATCCAGAAAGTTACGTTCAGTTCCGATTCCGCAACAGATTCCAACGCAAGGGCTACAGATTTTGGCATTGCAGTAAAGATTACCGGAAAAATGTTGTATAAGGTGGGAGCAGACGGAGAAGACGGAACACTTGGATTATCCAAATGGTCTCAGGTTCCGTCCGAGCAGGCAGACTGCTACAGAAATGCACAGATCGATGTTGTATCAGCAGGACAGGTGGTAAGAAAGTACACAATCCCCAATGCGTTTGTCATGGAATATGAGGAGCATATGGATGATGAAACCGGTGTGGGTACATTTTACCTCCACATCAAGCAGAAAAAGGACGAGAATGATGCGGTGAAGATCGAAGGCGGCTACGGTGAATAAAGAAAGGAGAGGAAATTATGTCATTTTTAGTAAAAGTCGAAGGAAGCGAGAGCTTTGAAGTGGAGAAGGAATGTGTCAGAAGCGTAAAGGTTACTACTGATATTCCGCTGGATTCTAATGCGAGAACGAAGGATGTCGGCGCAACTATGGTAATTACCGGAAAGATTTTAGCGGCTTTGGACGGGGATATTACTGACAGTACCAGGAAGCTGGCATTATGGTCCGTTGTTCCGGCGGAGAAAGCGGATTGTTATCGGAAGGTGACAGTAGAGCATGTGGCAGGCGGCGTAATGGAGAGAAAATATTGTTTCCCAAACGCATTTGTGCTTGACTACAAAGAAGAGTTTGGCGATGTAGAGGGAACCGGAACCTTCACATTAGTACTCAGACAGAAGAAAGACAAAATCGCTTCTGTAGCGGTAGAAGGAAATTATTCAGCATAACAGCAGGGCGCAGATTGTCAGCAAATAGGACAGCCTGCGCCTTAAATCGGCAATAGAAAGCGCATTTTACGGGCTTTCTATTGCCATGAATGAAAGGTTGGAACAAATATGAATCCATATCATGTATTAGGGGTTTCGCAAACGGCTGATGAGGACACCATAAAAAAGGCATATAGAAAAGCGGCAAAAGAATGCCACCCCGATACACATCCGGGAGATAAGCGGGCAGAGGAACGGTTTAAGGAAATCGGAGAGGCATACCGGATTCTGAGCGATAAACAAAAAAGAAAAGAGTATGATGCCGGGGCAGCGCAGAAAGAACAGAAAAGTGCGGCAGGAAGGAACAGCGCTGGGACAGGAAGGAACGGTGCTGGGACGGGCAGAAAGAATACCGGAGGAGGAACGATTGATCCGGGAGATATTGAAAAGGAATTTGAACGATTTTTTTCCATGGGAAAGCAGAGTGAGAAAAAGGAGAATCGCACGCAACAAAAGATTAATCCCATGGATGTGACAGATTTATTTGAACGTTATATGGGATTGAAACGTTGAGAAAGACGATTTGATTTTTCAGACGCAGATTTGCGGTGATATTGAGGTGAAAATGAATAAGAAAAATTTCATGGACATGATGATATGCAGTCTTTCCGCTGCAATTATAATTCTATGTTTTACATATATGGAGCAGAGCAGGGGGCGGGATACGCTTATGGCTGTCTGCGGGATTGTATTTCTGGCATTTTTGCTGCTGGCAGTGACGGATTCTCTGTCCGGCAGACAGAAAAAAAGAGGAAATGGGCGGGGAATACAGGAACTGTTGCTGTTAGATGAAGAGGGAAACGAAATATCAGCCTGGCATATTGGCGGAAAGACGTCCCTTTTAATCGGACGGGACGAGCATAAGGAAAACGTGGACATTAATCTTCAGAATACAGAGTATGGCGGAATGGCAGACCGTCAGCACGCCGTGTTAAATTATGCGGCGGGGCAGTGGTATATTGAAGATTTAGGAAGCAGAAACGGCGTAAGAATCCAGGATGCGAAGGATGGCAAAGTGTATCAGGTGTCAAGGGAGCATCCCTGCCGGATTAACGCAGGCGATATTATTTTTATCGGGAATACCAGATTAGGGGCAAAATAGCGTGTACATATGGAGGAAAAAACATGAGTGGAAATTTAATTCGCTGTCAGAACGGACATCTTTTTTCAAGCAGGAGATATGGAACAGTGTGTCCGTACTGCAATATTGAGACAGCCACGAAAGAAAAAAAGTCAGTGGAAAAATCGCAGGAAGAAATTGAGGACATTCTTTTTCTGGAGGAGGAGAATCCGGTCTGCGGCTGGATTGTATGCGTAAAAGGTCCGAGAAGAGGCAAAGATTACCGGGTCATGGACGGAAAGAATTTTGTGGGACGGGCAGATGATATGGACATTCAGATTCTGGGGGATAACAAAATCGCACGGAGAAATCATGCGGTGATTGTATTTGATGCGAAGAAACGGGAGAACATGATTTTGCCGGGAGACAGCAACGGTCTGGTCTATCTGAACGGTGAAGCGGTCTATCTGCCGCAGCCGTTAAGTGCATATGACGTGATTGAGATGGGGGAGAGCACATTCCTTTTTGTCCCTTTCTGCGGGGAGCATTATATGTGGGAGGACGATAAATGAGTGTCCCGTACCTGACAGTCTGTATCTTATGCGTTTTCTTAGGAATTGCATTTTTGTACCGTTTTTGTCTGGTATTCCGGAGCAGCAGAGAGGGATATGAGACGGGAGCCTGCAAGACCATCGGCAGCCGTGAAATACAGATGGATTACTTTACAATAGAAGAAAATGAGAATGGTTTACTGGCGGTTTTAGCAGACGGAATGGGAAAAGAAGCGGGCGGCAGAATTGCTGCTAAGACAGTCATTCGGGTTTTTAAAGAAATTTTTGAAACGTACAACATGGCAGACCACCCGTCCTATTTTTTTAAGAAAGCGTTTCAGACGGCAAACCGGGAAATTTTAAAACAGATGGATGAGGGAAGAGGAATGGCGGCAGTCAGCGCCGTTATGATACAGGGAAGATTTCTGTTTTACGGGATTGTCGGGAATGTAAAGATTGCAGTATTCCGAAATGAGGAATTGATTCCCCTTGGAACGGGACACACCGTAGATGTGCTGGCACAGGATAAGTATGTGGAAGGCGTTCTGACAAGAGAAGATGCCCTGTCTATGCTGCAGGAAAAAAGAATTTACAATTACCTGGGAAGAGACGGTTTTAAGGAAATACAGTTCTACGACAAGCCGGTTCGCTTACAGGAAGGGGATGTGGTGGCAGTTTTCAGTAATGGAATGCAGGAGAGCGTGACATGGAAAGAGATGGAAGACTGCTTAGCCCGGAAGAAAAGCTGTAAGAGAATGGCATTTGATTTGGTGGAACTGGTAAATCAGAAAAAAGGCGATAAGGATAATGCCAGCGTAATTCTGATAAGAGTTGGAGAAATGACATGAGAAAACAGAACAGTGATTTTGAGGCACGGTTTATTTCCGAAGAGGGAAGCAGGTTAAAAAACAGAGATTATTTTGGGTATGTGGAATTAGATGAGTTCGCCTGCTATGTCATCGCAGACGGAATTACGGAGGTCACGGATGTAGAAAGCGCAAGGCTTGCCATTGAGACAGTCATTCTTAGTTTTCAGGAAAATCCATCTCTGTCAAAGCGGGCTGTAAAGAGATTGTTAAAGCGGGCAAACCGGGCATTGTTAGGAAAAGAAAGTGACAGACGGTTAAAGGCATCTATTACAGTGGTTGTAACGGATTACCAGAAGATGAGATATGGATATGTGGGGAACACAAGGCTCCGCATGTACCGGGGAGGGGCGGTTTACCGTCAGACGAGGGATATGTCTCTTGCCCAGGAGATGGTGGAGCAGGAGAAAATTGCCAAAGATGAGTTGATGCAGCATGAAGAGAGGAATAATCTTTATGCCTATCTGGGACAGAAAAATTTTAAACCCGTGGTTTCAAAGAAGATAAAGCTGGCGGAAACCGACATGATTGCTCTGTATACAAGGGGAATCTGGGAGAATGTGGACGAGGCGGAACTGGATGATGTCTTTGCAGAAGCTGACAACGAAGTGCAGACAACGGTGGATAATATCGAGGACTTATTGCTTTCAAGACAGCCGGAGAATCTGGACAACTATACGCTGGCAGTTATTTTTGTAAATAAAGTATACCAAAATCCAGAGAAGCGGAAACGGATAAAAAAAATAGTGATGATTACGGTTATTGTTGTCATAGCGGCAATCGTTATCGGTGTGGTGCTGTGGTTTCTGCGTGATAGAAAAGTGCAGCGTACTGAGGATATGAATTATCATTTTACCAATACGGTGGAATATATCAATACCGGAAATTATGTCAGGGCAAAGGAGGAATGCGAGCAGGCGCAGAAACTGGCAGAAAAGCTGAAAGACAGCAGTATGAGAAACCGTCTGCAGGAATATTCCTTTGTTATAGAGACTGTGATACTGGCAGATGAAAGCTACAGCAGCGCAGATTATGAAGCGGCCGAAGAATACTATCTTTCTGCATTGGATCGCACCAGATATGCGGACAATGTAGGGACGGATTACATAGAAAATAAGCTGGAGAATATCAGCGTATTCCTGTCGGTGGAGGATTATATAAACCTTGGAGATTCCCTGTTAGAGCAGGGCGATTATGATGGGGCGGAAGAGAAGTATCTGCTGGCAAAAAAAGCTGCATTGTCCGTACATGATACGGAGGGCAAACAGACCGCTATGGATTCTCTGGAAAAGCTTTATGAGGAAAAGGCAGATGCCGAGAGCGCGGCACAGGAAGAAGCAGACAGTCAGGCACAGCAGACAGTTGCCGCAGCGGAGATGGTGGCAGCAGGAGATAAGGCATGTCTGGAAAAAGATTATGTTGGGGCGAAAGTTTATTATACGATGGCAGTTACCAAATATGGTGAAGTAGCGGATACGGCGGGACAGGAAGATGCACAGAAAAAATTGGATGCCGTAGAAGAAAAGTTAAGTGAACAGGAGGAACAGAAAAATACGGCGGCTGCCTATGAAAGCCAGGGAGAAGCCTGCCGGCAGTCCGGGGATTTGTGGGGAGCAAAATCACAGTATCTGTCTGCAAAATCGGTTTATCAGGAACTTGGGAGTGATGAAGATGTGCAGAGGATAGAGGGAATTTTGAGCGATATTGATATGCAGATCACAGAGGGGTAAATATTGTGGAAAGTATTACAGATTTACAGCAGCACATACGAAAAAGGCTGACAGAAATAGAGGATCTGGATGAGCGGAAGGACGCAAGGGAGATATTGTTAGAAGGTCTTGTGCCGATTTTTGAACGGATGGAGAAACGGTATCTGGATTTGGAAAATCAAATCAAACGGGAAATAGAGATTCCAAATGAGAAATATGCAGTCTCTATGACGGTTATCACCCAGAAAGATTATGACCCTATCAACGGAACACTGTACCCGGTTGTTCCGGCATTACTGCAGGAGGATAAGGAGCAGGAGAAGCAGGAAGCAATGCCCTGCATTATCTATTTTGCGGGCAGTTATCAAAAGAAAGCAGAATTTGAAAAAGCAGCAGATTTTCAAGGGGTCGATGACAGCGGCAAATCCTATACCGTCCGGGTGCACAAAGCAAAATGTTATCAGCAGGCGTTGTCGGAGCTGTATCAGGTATTCGTCTATAACAAGATATGCTGGACAACAGTCAATACGGGATATCTGGATAGATTTTATGAAATAGATACGGACGGGGAAACGGATGGAAACGGTTTGAAAATAGATTTTGGCAGCTATGAGGAAGATATTAAAAATGACATGCTGCTGTTATGGAATATAGAAAAGTTCACATTTCAGTGCCGTAAATTTATGGTTCCGTGCATTGATGAGAAATATTATGAACATGAACTGGATTTAAAAAACTATGATTTGGACAGCGGATATATGCTTGGGATCAATGAAGATGTCCTTAAAGTCAGGCATGAAAAAGATAAAATTATTATGACGTCGCTGAAAGAATCTTTTCGGGATTGGGAAGCATATCGTTTCATTGAAAAGACAGATACAAGTTCCCATGGGTATACCTGCGAAATGTTAAGCAACAGCAGAAAAAGCAGTTTTTTTCAAAATTACAGAGAACGGCAGGAAAGTTCCCTTGGCAGCCGGACAGAGTTGTTTTGGATGGTACAGAGCTTTGAACATAATGTTTATGTAGAGTTAGAAAAGTGTGAGGTGCTTGAAACACCACCGGAGTCCTGTCTGGAAGGGGATATGAATCCATTTTTGGGAAATACCATTTTCCCGATGGAGACAAGAAAAATTCTGGCATTGTATTTTAGACGAAAGGGACAGAAAAACAATTTTTGCGAAGATATGGTACGTTTTTTTGTGTCACAGATACAGTTATCGGTCTGTGAATATAAGTGTGTCGGTATTTTGCAGGACAAAGGAGTTTAAATTTTATGCAGTATATCTGGGAGGTTGTGCTGGCAGCAGAAAAAAATGGAATCAGGGAAGCCGATTTGCGGTATGAGGTGGCAGAGGTGCGAAGCCCATATCTGGAGGTTTCTTTTAGTGACTTAAATACGCAGACCGTAGAGCAGACTGTTGTAGAGGTAAATCCATTTTACCGCTTTTTTGATATTTTCAGTGAGATATTGGATATTAACCAAAAGGAATATGAAAAGACAAGGGAAATCTTTGTGGATACAGTCTTTCATTATCTGGCATTGACGGACTTGAGGATGGGCATGAGCAAAAAAGATTACTATCTTAAGTTCTTAGCAGAGGAATTGGAAAGCGGACAGTTTGGAAGTAAGGCAAAGGCGGCAATGCGGTTATTTTCACGGTATGAAAAAAGATATCTTGTACTGGCTCTCATGGATGTGGTGGCTTCCCGCAATTATCTTGAAATTTTCAAATGGTTGTTTCAGGAGATATATATAAATTCCATGATATACGTCAGCATGGATTGTGCCAATGAGCTTTATATTTACGTTGGAAGTGCAGAGACACAGGAAGAAAGAGAGCGGGTTCAGTTTTTATTAGACACCTTTTTGCCAATAGGTATGAGGACAGAAGTCTTTTATCTGGAACATTTTGGAATCCTGGATATGGAAGAAACCATGGTGATAGATAAGGTACTTTTAATATAAATGCGGAGGTGATAGGTATGGAGGCAACCGGAACGGATACAAGGAAAAACGAAATGAAATATGAAAAATCAGAACTGGAGTTGATGACCACCTATCAGCTAAGAGAAATCTGCCGTCGTGAAAAAATCATGAACGGTGTCATACACCCTCTCGATAAAGAAGAACTGATCCAGACCATTATGCGTTATATGGGAAAAAGACAGGACTTCTTTATCTGTGACAGGAAAAAAGGGGGAGAAGAGCGGGTAGAAGAATTTTTAAAAAAGACCAGAATTGTGATAAAGCCTTGCAAAGAATTATACTGCCAGTCCCAGATTTTAGCTTACGAGGGACTTTCCATCGAGTATTATGACGGCTATACCATTCCTTATAAGAAAGAACTGTCAGGAACAAATGCCTTTTTAATGGGAAGCGATATGACACTCTGTGCAATTTTAAATCTCAAAGAGCACGGAGGGAGACAGGAAAAATTGTATCTGACCAAGGCTGCGGAGTTAGAGACACGGGAGACACAGAGAAAAGATTACAGAATTTTCTGTATGGGACGTCAGACATCGGAGAGCTTGTATCATTTGTATTATGGTGAGCACACAATATTGCCGGAGCATATCGAGGTTTACAGTATACCGTTGATTGATTTTGTGGTGAGAAAACCGGTAACGCTGATGCTGCCTATGGCGATTGATTTTGGTTCTGTAAATACCACTGCCGGAGTGTATCTGGATTCTGCTTATTTCGAGCATGTGGGACAGCAGGCAGCAATAAAAAATTGCAGGGAAAATGAAATCAATTATACGGTTTTTGAGGACGGCGCAGGGGAAAGTATGCTATTGCCCAGCGTGATAGGAGTATTGGCAGTGGAAGAAGAGGATTACAAGCTGCTGTTCGGTTATGATGCGATAAGGCTGGCAAATGCAAGTTATGTGGATGAGGGTTTTTGTGTCTTTTATGATGTGAAACGCTGGATTGGGGAATATGACAAAGAGGAAGAAATTGTTGACAGACAGGGACGGCGGAGGTTGGTAAAGAGGGCAGAGATTTTGCGCCGCTTCTTTCTATATATCATAAGAAAAACGGAGAACCGTTTTAAATGCCGCATTTCGCAGGTACATATCTCAAGTCCGGTGAAGCAGAAGCATTATTTCCGCAGAATGTTCCGGGAGATACTGCCGGAATATATGGCGGGTCAGGAAACGATGCTCGATGAGGGAATGGCTGTATTATATAACACCATTTCCAATATGTTAGAGCAGGAGACTCTGGAAGAAAATGAAGAATATGAAGCGCTTATCATAGATTGTGGAGGAGGGACAACAGATTTATGCTCTTATCGTTTTCGCATTCAGGATCGCAGAGCTGCTTACAAAATCTATATGGAAACTACATACGAAAACGGCGATACGGACTTTGGCGGAAATAACCTGACATACCGCATTATGCAGATATTGAAAATCGCACTGGTGCGTGCCAAAGGAAATCAGAATGTAAGCAGTGTGAAAGAAATCTTAGAATATATGGATACGGATATTTACCGTTTTATTGATTCTCATGGAGTAAAGGCGTTTTATCAGTATTTAGAGCAGGAATATCAGAAAGCGGAAGAGACACTTCCCACGCGTTTTGCCGATTTTGAAAGATATAACCGCAGCGAGTATTACAAGGTGAAAAATAATTTTTATACCTTATTTAATACAGCGGAACAGATAAAAAAAATATTTTATGGGAAAGTCGGAGCGTTGGAGGTCACGGTAACTTCGGAACAAAAAGGACAGCGGGAAAATACTGTTTTATTGGATAAGTGGAAGCTGTCTTTCTGGAAAGGGAACAGCCTTACAGTGGAAAAGATGATACCGGAAGTGATGATGAACTATTTTGAGATAGAGCTGCTGTTATCCGGCGAGATATACGGCATTGTACAGAAATTTATGGAGGAATTATACCACAGCGGAAGAATACAGGATTTTTCCTTTATTAAGCTGACGGGGCAGTCCTGCAAGATTGATTTGTTCAAGGATGCGTTAAAAGAGTTCGTTCCGGGGAGAATGATACAGTTTCGGAAAAGGGCGAATATTGATGCGGCAGATTTTGAATTAAAGATGACCTGTGTGGACGGGGCGCTGAAATATCTGCGTGACCGGAAATATGGGCTGGCAGATATTCACCTGAACAATGGAAAAGCTGTGCTCCCCTATCGGATTACCGCTTATACCCATAATGGAAAAGAAGTGGTACTGGTGGATGGTTTTAAAGACTGGGATACGGCGGGAACTATTTCGAGGAATATGGAGGATTTGATTCTTCCGCTGTATTTGAAAAATAAGGACGGGGAGGAACATTGCCGTTTTCAGTATGTATGCAGGCAAGAAGATTTTTCACAGAAAAGCTATGAGGAGATTGAGGCGGTTTATGGTTCCCATATTCTACAGAAAGAGACGGACAGTATTGAGAATGGAGATGTGAAGTTCTTCGTATGGGCAGAACAGGAGGAATGGGGATTTCAGATTGTTCCGGTTTACTGTGAAATGGATGAGCTTTATCTGGGAAAAGCAGAATTTTTCAGTTTCGAGAGTGATAACTGGGTGAACAGTTTTTTTGACGGGAAGAAATAGGAGTGTGAAGTTTCATGGAAATCAGGGTTCCGGTGTTTGCGGGCAGGCGTATTTTGAAAAAAGAAAGTTTGTGGGATATCAGGGATTACACCTATGCAGGATGGCAGTTGTATTATGCGGATCATACGGATGGCTTGTTAAAGGGCTGTGAGATACATACAGAAGATGGTCGGCTTGTCATCGGGAAAGGGATGTTGAAATTTCACGATTTTATCTATTTGCTGATGGAAGAGGAAGAGGTAGCTTATCAGCCCAAGAACAGGTGGCAGGTTTTGAAAGCCGAATTTTTGGAGGATGATACAAATTTAGACTACAAGGCTTACCGTGTCAGATTTTTTCTGGATGAGGAGCTGGAGCTGGGCGAGAACCAGATGGAAATGTGCCGCTTCTATCTGCGGGAAGGTTCGACACTGCGTGACAGTTATAAGAATTTTGCGGATATGTCAACCGAGTACGATACGGTAAATCTGATCTGTGCTACGGTGGCAGGGGTTGGGGAAAAAACGCTGCACCCGGTGGTGGTTAAGCAGTTTGGAGAAGAAATTTGGAATGCGAAAGAGAAGGAGACTTCTGATTTTGCTTTTTCTTATATGATTGCAAGTAGCAAGGGAAAGATAGAGCGTCAGTCTATTATAAGGTATTTGCAGGATAAAGGCAGGAAGGAAAGCGAAAAAATTTTATCTGAATGGGATAACAATATGATTTATGCAGAGATGGAACGAATATTAAGGCACAGAGGTACTGGACATGGAAAGGGCTATGATAGAAAGATGATTTATGTAGAGTGAGGTGGAGACGATGGAAATGGTATATGAGAAGATAAAACTGTTTAGAAAACAGATGGAAATTTTAATTCCGGAAGGATTTAAGGATATGCCGGATTATGTTGCCAAAAAGAAATATCCATCAAAGCACAGACCACCGGTCATATTGATGGATAAGAATAATATGGTTAATTTTACATTTCATCTCATGGATATGGCGCTTGCAGAGGGACAGTTAAAAAAGGCGGCAGAGGGATTTGTGAAAAGTATGAAGCAGGTGTATGTAAATGCAAAATTTCAGGAATTACAATATGGTGAACGGAATGATGGCGGTAAAATAGCATGGCTTGCATATGAAACAATGGCGATTGATGCAGATATTTTTAATATCATGTTTATTACTCCATTAGAAGGAAAACTGCTGTATGGTTCATTTAACTGCATTTTGGGAATGCAGGATGAGTGGGAAGAAATCGCAATGTACTGTATCAGGACGATTACGAAGGTAGAGGAGGAGCAGCAATGAGAGCAGTTCGTATTGAGACATCTCCGTTTCAGATTCTATCATTGGTGGAATTTGAAAGCATATTAAAAAAGAATCAGCATGGCTGCGCTAAGATATCCGGTTATATATCTGCGGAAGAAAAAAATCGGATAATGGCTATGATATCGGAAGAAACATGGGCGCATATCTGGTTTTATGATGAAACCGAAGGGAAAAATATTTTATTTTGCGGCTATATCGAGGATTTGAGAATCCATGCGGAGGCGGACACATTTTTGTTGACGGCACTTTTAAAAACGGGGACAGGTAAGATGGATATGGGAGAGCGTATTGGAGTGTATCAAAATGCATCCACCTCCTACCAGAAAATACTTGAAACCATAGTACAGGGATACACAGATGGAAAGCTCCTTATGGGAACGGAAGCAGGAAACATAGGAAAGATGGTTGTCCAGTATAAGGAGACAGACTGGGAATTTGCAAAGCGTCTGGCAGCTCAAAAAAATACTGTATTAATGGCAAATGAGAAGAGCGCCGGTGTGAAATATACTTTTGGAATTATAGAAGAAGCGGGGCGTGAATTGTTATCCTATGAATCGTATTCCATCGTAAATCTGATTGGGGAATATCAGATAAAGAAGAATTGCGGCATGACGGAAAGTGATGCTGTGGCGTATAAAGTAAAGACTCGGGAAATATTTTATCTGGGAGATGCCGTATGCTTCCTTGGAAAAAATTATGTTGTTGGAGAAGTGGAGCGGAAATGGGAAGGAAACGAAATATATAACTACTATCTGCTGGAAACCAAGGGAGAATTACGGCAGATGCCGTATGGCAACAAGAAGATTATTGGTGCATCCTTGAAGGGAAACGTGACATCTGTAAAGAAGGATACAGTAAAAGTTGTATTGATGGAGGATGAAACAGGAGGATGGGCAGGGCAGAAGTGGTTTGCTTATTCTACAATTTATTCTTCACCGGATGGCACCGGCTGGTATTGTATGCCGGAAAAAGGGGATAGTGTCCGTTTATATTTTCCGAATGAGAATGAAGCAGAGGCATATGTGAATAGTTCTGTGAATGAACAGTCATCAAACAGTTCGGCGCGCAGCAATCCGGATGAGAAGTCCATAAAAAATAAGCAGGGAAAAGAAGTTTTGTTTCAGCCGGACCGGCTGATTCTCACAAATAACAATGGGATGTCGGTCAAGATCATAGACGATGAAGGAATCATAATAGAAAGTGATAAGAGTATCACAATCAGGGCAAAAGAAAATATAGGAATTATCAGCATGGAGCAGGGAGTGGAGATGTCTGCGCCGGAAAAGATTGCATTTCAGCAGGGCAACACCATGTTAGAGCTTGCGGATGATATCAATGTGCAGGGTGGACGTGTAAATATGCAGTAATACAGAGGAACGATAATGGAAAAATTTCTTGATGAACTGATATTAAGTGAGCGTAAAAAGAGGAAAGAGAAAGTTCTTGATGAGCAGATTGATTTGGAAAGAGATTTGCCGGAGCAATATCTTCAAACGGTAGTAATGTCAGATAAAGCGACCAGTATAAAGATTCCTGCTTTTATGAATGATTTACCGGAGAAATTGGCGGAACAAAAATATGAGTTTGAGCCAAAGCCACAAATTATTAAAAGTACACAAAATGGAAATGTTAATTTTACGTTTTCACTGCTTGATGTATCAGTGGAACCGGGACAGCTTGGAGAAATTTGTCAGGGCTGCAAGCGGGCATGGAGAAGAATTTTACCGGAAATGATTTTTTATGAGGAAGGGGAGGAGGATATTAACGGTATCAGAGTTCATTGGATGGAATATTCTAATAATGCAGCAGGCGGAAAACTATATAATTTCTTATTTTATGCAGCAACAGAGCAGACACTTGTGGGGAGTATGAATTGTCCTTATAACAAGCACGAGGTTTGGGTAAAAATAGCAAAACTTTGTATGAGAACATTAAAAGGAAGAGGATATGACGGAAAGACAGCAGCAGATCATGGAAATAGGGAAAGGGATGATGGAACCCAGATTTATGGGGCAACTTCCCGAATTGATGAAAAACTATAAGGCTGAGGAAACAGAAATAATAGCAGGACTGCAAGAAAAACTACAGGAAGTATTTCAAAAAGCACAGCAGATGCAGAAAGTGGATAGAAAAGGGAAGATTTGCACAATGGGTGTCAGCTATCTGCAAAGTAGTGTATTGACAGGAAGTTATGATCTGAGAATTGATTTATACGATAAAGAGTTTTATTTAGATAGTGCAGAATGCTGTACATACTGGAAACCAGCGTTTATTACAGAATACATACAAAAGGATATAAAATATTTTAAATATAACATACATGGCAAAGTGCCGCAGATAAGGACATATGAGATACAGGAATTTATGGATGGCTATATCATCAACTACTTGTATTTACTGGCACAGTTTCTGGAGCAGATCATGCCGCAAATCCTCTGTAAAGTCAGACCTGCCTTCCGGGAGGTCATGGATGACGGTATGCATGTGATTTTTGGAGAATACATGGGAAAAGGAATGATCATAGTGGGGGAGACAGAGGAATGAAGTATTATCTGTTAAACTGGGAGGAAAAGGGAAATCCGGTGCCGAGGATCCGAAACTGGATGGAGAGACTGGATTATCAGGCAGTTCAAAAAAGAGAATTGGCGAAGTTACCGGAGCGAACCATTCTTTTTTTGGAAGAAAATCAGGATACACTATTTTCTGATGTGATAGAAAAACCGTTTTTTCTGGTGTCAAAAATGTTTTGGGATGTGTCAAAAATGTATGAAGTGCCGGTCAGAGGAAAAGAAATGGTTTTGCTTGATGGCGTGAACGGTTTTGCAGAAATTTATTATATGCCGGTGTATCCACGATATCGTTGTCTTTCAGAAGAAACCGTTTTTAATAATGATTATTCTGTGATTCAAAAATTGATATTGGATAAAGAGAAGATAAAATATGTACCTCCGGTTTTTGAAGTGGCAGAAGTAGAAAAAGACTATCTCATCTGTCGGTTGGATTTTATAGAAAGTATTGTGCGAAGAGGTGCAAAAGGAATCAAACTAGCAGAGCTTAAGGTGGAATAGGAGGAGCTGAATGTCAAAAGGAGATAATTTTGCGAATGGCGCATTGGTGACACGGGCAGGAAATGCGAAAAAATCGTCAGAAGAGTTAAATGGTATATCAGAAAGTGCACAGGAACAGCATGAGATGGAGCTGCAGGCATTATTTGACCAATTAGAATTGGAGGAGGGCGAAGAGGTGCAGTTCCCGTATCTGGTTCGGGGAGCGGAGCTTTACTGTAATTGCGGGACGCATAAAAGGAGATTAAATTTGCCAATATGCCATGGGGTGTATACAAACGGGCAGCCTATGATGCACGAAGAAGATTGTGAGGTTGGGGATGACAAAAATATTCCATCTTTTGGAATTTGCCAAAGCGAAGAGAATCCGGTAAACAAATCATGGCTTGCTAAGACTGCAGAAAAAATAAAAAATTTTTTCGCAGGAGAGGAGGAAGATGAGGACGCGGATAAAATTATTCTGCAGACAGAAGATGGGCAGAATGTAAAAGGATATCCGTGTACACCCTGTATTGTTGGAACATGGAAAGACGTATATGATTCAGAAAAAATTCTTAGAAATAATGCAGACGGAACAAGTGAGGGAGATAAATTGTCTGCATTGACACAGAGGGCATTTCTTGTCTGCGCCTATGGCGGGTTGATAGAACCTATTTCGTCAGGTCAGGAAGAAGAATAGGAGAGGCTTATGGCAGAAGGATTACAAAGGAGAATTGAATATTCCGATTTAAAATTTATCAGTTCCTTTGCCATGGAAAAGATCCTTGATTTTCAGACATGGGAGGTGCCAGGGGAACATGCCAGAGGAAACTTTCGACTTCTGTTGTCAGAAAATGAGACAGGCATAAACGGCATGAATGCACCCATACAGCTTTTGGGGCAGGGGAATACTGCGGGAGCTTTGTTCAGCGGATATCCGGAAAAGGTGGAAATCAAAGAAGAAAGAGGATACAGGATTGC
>NZ_QRHS01000020.1:0-76309 GCF_003470905.1 Roseburia sp. AM23-20 | reverse complement strand
CCAATCGAAAACCCCCGGAACCACCCTACACGAGGAAACTCATGTCACCCGCAAACCAGTATTTGGCGAATAACATATTCTATAGAAAAAAGACTGACAGATGCAAATTCACCTACCGAATCCTTTCTGTCAGCCTTTTCTTTTTTACTCTTTCAGTAAATATGCATCTCTTTTTGCCCCGGTGGAAACAAGATAAATGGAATGTCCGATCAGCTCTTCGATCCTTTCAATATACTTCTTTGCATTTTCCGGAAGATCATTCCAGTTCTGGCAGGATGAAATGTCACAATTCCATCCGTCTAACATCTCAATCTCCGGCATTGCATCATCAAGCAGGATATTGGTTGGAAAATCCGTGATAAGTTTTCCATTTACACGGTATCCAGTGATAACAGGGATCTTTTCAAAGCTGCTTAATACATCCAGTTTTGTCAGGGCAATGTCCCCTGCATTCTGGCATTGTAATCCATATCGGCTCGCAACTGCATCAAATGGTCCGACCCTTCTCGGACGTCCGGTTGCTGCCCCAAATTCATTTCCTGCTTTTCTTAATTTTTCATTCCATTCTTCGCCTGCTGCCTTTTCTGCCACAAACGGACCTTCACCGACACAGGTTGAGTATGCTTTCATGACTCCCACAACCCGATCCGGCTGTCTCTTTGGAATGCCTGCACCAATCGTCGCATAGGCTGCGATAGTACTGGAGCTGGATGTGTATGGATAAATTCCGTAATCAATGTCACGCAATGCGCCAAGCTGTGCCTCGAAGAGGATGTCTTTTCCTTCTGCAGCTGCCTTTTCCAAAAGTGCCCCCGTATCGATAATATATGGTTTTAAAAATTCTGCCTGTCCCCGGCACCAGTCCATGACTTCTTCTACCGAGAGCGTTTTCTGACCATATACCTTTTCAAGGATCAGGTTTTTACTCTCCACGATCATTGCGATTCGTTTTTTGATCACTTCCGAATCCAGATATAAAAGATCACCCATCCGAAGCGTTTTCTTCATATATTTATCGCCATAGGCATAGGCGATTCCTCTTTTTGTGGAACCAAATGCCTCACCGGTCTTAGAGAGTCTCTCCTCCTCTAAAACGTCCTGTCTGACGTGGAATGGCATGCAGACGGTCGCCTTTTCCGATATCTTTAAATTTTCCGGACTGATTTTTACATTCATGTAACGCATCATCTCGATCTCATGTCTTAAGTGATCCGGATCAATGACCATTCCGTTGCCAAGCACACAGACGACCTCCGGGTGCAGGATACCGGACGGCAGCAGATTCAATACAAATTTTCCTTTATCTGTCACTACGGTATGTCCTGCATTGTTGCCTCCCTGATAACGGACTACATAGTCCGCGTGTTCACTCAGTAAATCTACAATACGTCCTTTTCCTTCGTCTCCCCAGTTGATACCTGTTACTGCTGTTAACATAATACTCACTCTCCTTTATATTTCTCCATGAACGATTTTTTCTGCACGGTCAATACTCTTTTCCAGCCGATCCGAGAAACGGTGGATCGGCAGAAATACACCCAGTTCATCAAACCGCTGTCCCTCATCTTCCAACGAATCCTGTCCGTAATAAACAAAAGAACGCGGCAGGTCTTTCTGCAGTTTCATCATGATATCCCACACTGCCGCATATGCCTGTGCTTCCGTCCTCTGCTGTTTTACCGTATCCGGCAATTCATAGACAAGCAAAAGACCGATGTGCTCACCCATCTTATATTCCATCACATCCATCGTATCTGCATTATAACTGTGACGCTTGCGGTATCCGTATGCAAGATACATCTTTACACCTTTCTCTTTCCGGAATACCTTTTTAAACCGGTTATAATCTTTTTCACTCACATGGATCTCCTTTGTCTGGATCAGATTTCCATCCTCGTCTGTGAGCAGATACGGATTGATCTGTCCGTCCGCATTAAAGCGGAACGGTGCTAAAAATGAGTTGCGCAGTAAGTCAAACATGCTGTTTTTGCAGACTGCCATCAAAAATGCTGTCAGATCCCGGTTTTTATAGGCATCAAACAATGCCTTTGCAAACTGTTCCGGCGGAAGATATCCCCCCACCAGTTCAAGATCCGAATCAATTTCTCCATAAAAAGTCTGCATCAGACGCTCACAGGCTTCCGGATCTTTCAAAATTTTATCAAACAACAGATCTGCTTTTTCTTCTCTTGGAAATATTGTCTCCATCCTTTTCCCTCCATTATCTAATCTTTTCTAAGAACATCAGCAGAAAACTGATCAACAGAAGTCCACCAGATATCCAGATCACATGGAACCCGTACCGCACAGACAGATTACCTCCAATTCCCGCACCGACTGCAAAGAATAAAATGATTCCAAAATAGTAAAGTGCCTGTCTGATCTGCTCGGGACGTTTTTCCCTGAGGTACAGTGAAAATGCTGCTGTCCCGCTCCGCAGATTTCCGATACACATTGTGCTCGCATAGGAATATCCGCCGACTTTCCGGAATGTCTGTACCTGCATGGCACAGGAAAACGAAACCAGGACGGTTGCTGCCATATCCAGTTTTTCCGGCAGAAATCCGACCAGCATCAGAATCGCAATTTCGCAGAGTAATACTGACTGTCTCCAGTGCAGTTTTCTCGCATACTTAAAACTTCCCTGTATCCGCTCTGCCACGAACACACCGACTGCAAATGCGAGCAATGGAAGAAGATAACGCAATCCCTCACTCCACTCTCCCATCATAAAATGCTGACTCATGAGTACCACGTTTCCGGTCTGTGCATTCGAGAACACGCCATCTCTCGTAAAATATGTGTACGCATCCTGAAATCCACCGGACAGTGCCAGAAACACACTCGTGATAAACGCCTCCGACATCTGCACTTTGGTACTCCTTGGCTCATTTTGATTCAAAGCCAATGTTCTCACCTCTTATTCCTTTTTTCGCATTGATTTCTCACATCGTCTGTATTATAGTATCCCTGTTATCAGATGCAAAAAGTATTATTGATATATCTGTCATATAATTTTTATATGGAAAAATAAAAATCACAGGAGACAAACACCGCATGATCACTTACGACTATTACCGTATTTTCTACTATGTTGTACAATATAAAAGTTTTACCAGAGCTGCCGAGGCACTGCACAATAACCAGCCAAATATCACAAGGTGCATGAATAACCTGGAGGCAGAATTACACTGTACACTTTTTTTACGTTCCAACAAGGGTATCACACTGACTCCCGAAGGGAAAAGATTATATGAACATGTTGCGATCGCCTATGAGCAGCTTTCGCTTGGGGAAGATGAGATCCGTCAGAACATGGAACTCGAAAATGGACTGGTTTCCATCGGAGCCAGCGAAAATGCGTTACGCCTGCGGCTGCTTCCGGTGTTAGAACGTTTTCATGAACAATATCCTCATGTACGCATCCGTATTTTCAATCACTCCACACCACAGGCAATTTTAGCATTAGAGAGCAAAGTTGTCGATTTTGCAGCCGTCACCTCACCGCTCGCCATCCAAAAGCCACTGCACAAAACGCACCTTGCCTCCTACCGTGAGATTCTGATTGGGGGAACAAAATATAAAGAACTGGCTTCACAGATCCGAAGCTTAAATGATCTTTCCGGAATACCGGTTATAGGGCTTGCCGACGGCACCGGGACCAGAGAATTGTATCACCGTTATTTTTTAAGTCACGGTCTGATGTTCGCACCGGATATGGAGGCTGCTACCACCGACCAGATCCTGCCGATGATCACACACAACCTCGGTATCGGTTTTTATCCGGAAGAGCTCGCTGCGGAAGCGATCGCACGCGGCAATGCCTACGCGATCCGCCTTGTGGAGCCTATCCCGGAACGTGAAATATGTTTAGTCACAAACAGCAGCACCCAGATAAGTGCTGCTGTCCGCAAAGTGATTTCTTTTCTTTCTGTCTGATTTTATGCAGAACGTATATCCCGCACCTCTCCCGGAACTATTACCGGTCTTCCCTGAAATATGCCTCTCCAAGGCTTGCCGGCGGCTGGTTTTCCAGTTTATTCCGTTTACTTGTGATAACAAGCACAATGATCGTTACTACATAAGGAAGCATTTTGCAAAGTTCCTGTGTTGCACGTGTCAGTCCCGGCAGATAAATATATAAAATATAAAGTCCGCCAAAAAGAAATGATCCCCAGATCGCATGATCCGGATTCCAGAGTGCTAAGATAACAAGTGCGATCGCTAACCATCCGCGGTCACCGAAACCGTTGTTTGACCAGGTTCCTCCTAGATATTCCATGACAAAATAAAGTCCGCCAAGACCTGCTATTGCTGCCCCTGTCACGGTTGCAATATATTTATATTTCGATACATTGATACCTGCAGCATCTGCGGTTGCCGGGCTCTCTCCGACTGCACGTAAGTTTAATCCGCGTCTGGTCTTTTTCAGAAAATAAGTCATGCATACCGCAAGGATCACGGACAAATAGGTCAGAAATCCATAGGAAAATAATAAATCTCCGACAAAAGGAATCGCGGAAAGTCCCGGAATCTTTGCACGAAACGCAGCCGCTGTTGTCTGTACGGAAATCTGTCCGACACCTCCTGCAAGTTTTGAGATAGATCCACCAAAGAAGTTACCAAAACCTACACCAAATGTTGTAAGCGCAAGACCGACAACATTCTGGTTTGCACGCAGTGTGATCGTTAAAAAACTATAGATCAGTCCGCCTAACGCAGCTACGATCAGTGTTGCAAAAAAGGCGATCAAAAGACCAATAAATCCATTTGGATTTTCATTGCCATTCTCATAGAAAAAAGCACCCATCAGACCGGCAATACCACCCATGTACATGATACCCGGTATTCCAAGATTTAAGTTACCGGACTTTTCTGTCACGATCTCTCCGGTCGCACCGAATAATATCGCAACGCCCTGTCCGATTGCTTTTTGTATAAATGTCATAAGCAGATTCATTTATTTTCCCTCCTTATGGTTCTTTTTCCATTCCAGTCTGTAATTAATAAAAAACTCACATCCGATCAGGAAAAACAGCAAAATACCTGTAATGATATCTGATGCATTCTCATTTAAACCAAACTGGGAAGCGATTTGGATCGATCCCTGCTGCATAAATACTAAAAATGCAGATACTAAGATCATGGCAAATGGATTAAATTTAGACATCCATGCTACGATGATCGCGGTAAATCCACGTCCGCCTGCTGTACTTGTAGAAATCGTATGGCTTGCACCGCTGACGATCAGACAGCCGGAAAGACCACAGATTGCACCGGAAATCATCATGGTACGGATGATTACTTTTTTTACATTGATGCCGGCATAACGCGCGGTATTCTGGCTTTCTCCGACAACAGCGATCTCATATCCCTGTTTACTGTATTTCATGTATACATACATACCGAGTGTGATGACAAGAACCACGATCACATTCAGTCCATACATATTTCCAAACACAGATGGGAACCATCCTTTCTGTCCTGCTGCATTGATAATACCGACCGTATTCGAACCAGATGGATTCTCCCAGAATACAATGGCAAATGTTACAAGCTGCATTGCCACATAATTAAGCATCAGCGTAAACAATGTCTCATTTGTGTTAAAATATGCCTTAAACACTGCCGGGATCAATCCCCAGATCAGACCTGCTGTGGCACTTGCAATAAAGATCAGGATCAGAAGAAGCCAGTTTGGCATTGCATCCCCCGCATAGATCATCAGTGCGGCGGTTGCCATACCTCCCATTAAGATCTGTCCCTCAGCTCCGATATTCCAGAACTTCATTTTAAATGCAGGCGTCAGTCCGATCGCAATACATAAAAGTACTAATGTCTCGCGGATCGTCACCCACACACGACGGCTGCTTCCAACCGCACCATCTACGATACCAAGATATACCTGAAGCGGATTCTGTTTTGTGATCAAAACGATCACAAGTCCTGCAACGATCAGCGATAATACAACAGCTATAAGACGGATTCCCCATGCTTTAGCAGTGCTTATCGTATCCCGTTTTATCATACGAACTGCCGGTTCTTTTACTTCTTTACTCATTTGCCTGTTTCTCCTCTCCCGAACCTGTCATCAAAAGTCCGAGTTTTTCTTTTGTGGTACTTCTCGCATCCACAATACCGGAAACTCTTCCGCCATTTAACACAAGTATCCTGTCGCACAGCTCTAAGAGCACATCTAAGTCCTCGCCGACACAGATGACAGCAACTCCCTTTTTCTTCTGGTCATTTAAGAGATTATAGATCGTATAGGAAGAATTGATATCAAGTCCGCGCACCGGATATGCTACCATCAGCACATTCGGATTGCTTGCGATCTCCCGTCCTACCAGAATTTTCTGGACATTTCCACCGGAAAGACGGCTGACCGGAGTTTCAACACCCGGCGTTACGACTTCAAGTTTGTCAACGATCTCCTGTGCCAGTTTCTTCGGTGCCTTACGGTCTGCAAAGAAATGTTTTCCTTCCTTGTAACTGCGGATCATCATGTTATCAGTCAGATCCATGGAACCGACTAATCCCATTCCGAGACGGTCCTCCGGGACAAAGGATAAGGCGATACCAAGTTTTTTGATATCCTCCGCCTTCATATCGGAGATTTTTTCGACTTTTCCCTCCGGTGACTCATAAAGGATCTCACCACTCTCGATCGGCTGCAAACCAGCCACAGACTCTAAGAGTTCTTTCTGCCCGCTTCCGGAAATTCCTGCAATACCGAGAATTTCGCCGCTGTATGCGGTAAAGGAAGTCTCTTTTAATACTTTTAAACCTTCCTTGTTCCGGCATGTCACACCGCGCATCTCAATTCGTTTTTTTGCATTTTCCGGTTCGGTACGGTTGATATCAAGCGTTACTTTTTCACCGACCATCATCTCAGTTAGAGACTCTACCGTTGCACCTTTTGTCTCCACCGTATCTATGTACTTTCCTTTTCGAAGCACTGCCACACGGTCAGAAAGCTCTAATACTTCGTTTAACTTGTGTGTGATGATGATGATGGATTTTCCTGCGGCACGCATGTTGCGCAATACCGCAAATAATTTTTCAGTCTCCTGCGGTGTTAAAACGGCAGTCGGCTCATCTAAGATCAGAATATCCGCGCCACGGTATAAAACCTTTACGATCTCAACGGTCTGTTTCTGGGAAACGGACATATCATAAATTTTCTGGGATGGATTTAAGTCAAAACCATAGCGGTCTGTCAGTTCTTTGACTTCTTTTTCCACCTGTTTTAAATTCAGGCGTTCTTTTCCCGTCAGACCTAAAATAATATTCTCGGCGGCTGTCAGGATATTGATCAGCTTGAAATGCTGATGAATCATTCCAATTCCAAGTTCGAAGGAATCTTTCGGGGACCGGATCGTCACGGTTTTCCCATTCACACGGATTTCTCCCTCATCCGGGAAATAAATACCGGAGAGCATGTTCATCAGCGTAGTCTTTCCACTACCATTCTCTCCTAATATAGAAAGGATCTCTCCCTTTCTCACTGTCAGATTTACATTGTCATTTGCGACAACCTCTCCAAAACGTTTGGTGACTCCCAAAAGTTCAATCGCATTTACCGGTTCCACAAACAGTCCTCCTTTAACGTAAACTGCGGAACTGTGATAAAAGGTCTGTCCTTTCACAGTTCCGCTTATTTATGATACAAAAAGCATTCATTCAGACATGCTCTTTTGCATTATGGCAGAATTATATTCTGCTAAAAATCTTAATCATTCATTCTGCACCGCAGATGCTCTTAGTTGGTCACAGAAGTGATACCATCAATAATAATATCAAAAGATGGAGCAGATGCAAGCTCTGACTCATGATAGTATCCGTCAGATACATAATCTGCATATTTTGCATAATCACCGCCCTCTGCGATCAGATCTTCTAAAGAAGAACCATTTACAGTAAATGCGGATGTATCAAATACATGGATAGAACCATCTTTAATTGCATTTTCAACTTCTGTTACTTTTGCATCGGTTCCTTCTGCTGCAACTGCCTCATTGATCGGTGTGATATCAACTGCGCCCTCTGAAAATCCCTGGCACCAGTCAGTTTCGATCGGTGTACCGTCTAATACACACTGTACTGCATGTGTATAATAAACGCCCCAGTTATTTGTCGGAGAAGTAAGTGCTGCATCCGGAGCAACAGTTGTCATGTCAACGTTGTAACCAACACATGGTACTTTCTTATCCTCACAGGTGCTTGGAGCTCCTGTCGTATCTGCATGCTGGCTGATTAAAACGCATCCGTCATCGATCAGTTTTGCTGCAACTTCTGCTTCACCGGACATGTCTGCCCAACTGTTTGTATACTGTACTTCCATGGTTACGGATGGGCACTGGCTCTTTGCTCCTAAATAGAAAGAAGTAAATCCGGAAATAACCTCCGCATATGGGAATGCACCAACATAACCGATCTTTGCTGTATCTTCTGTGATTGTTCCGTCTGCGATCATCTCATTTAATTTCATACCTGCAACAACACCGGAAACATAACGTGCCTCATAGATAGAATCAAAATAGTTGTGCATGTTTGAAAGTCCGGAAGACGCTGCCTGATATCCGGTTGCATGACAGAACTGAACATCCGGGTACTCTGCTGCTGCCTGAAGCAGGTAGCTCTCATGTCCGAAACTTGTACCGAAAATAATGTTGCATCCCTGATCTGCTAAATCAACTGCTGCATCATAAGCAGATTCATCTTCCGGGATCAGAGTTTTTTCTACGACCTGATCCTCAGATAATCCAAGATTGCTCATCATCTGATCGATACCAGCCATATGTGCTGCTGTATATCCTTCGTTCTCATCACCAATGTACATGACACCTACCTTGATATCCGATGCCGATTTTGCCTCGCCAGCCGCTGCTCCACTCTCTGTTGCAGCTACAGTACTGTCTGCTGCATTATTATCTGATGCATTGTCTGCTGATGTGTTGTCAGCAGTTCCATTTGAGCCACATCCTGCCAGCATGGAAACGGTAAGTCCCATGGTCAATAATACGCTTAATGCTTTTTTCATTTTTTTCATCCTCCTGTATCACTACTTAATAGAAATACATGAGTAAATTTAGCATAGAGAATTTTTTCCGTCAATGCAATTTTCGTCGTATTTCCCGGAAAATTCAATTTTTAACGCAAAATTTTTTCATTTATAAGCGGAGGTTATTTTTATCATTCCACAAACTTATGGTTCCCAGCTTAACGAAACATTTTTATAATCCCTCTGTCATTCAACTGTTTCAGAAATGAAACCAGAAGCGGTACTACAAACAGACCGATGATTCCAAAAAATTTTAAACCGATCAGCATACATGGCAGCATGATCACCGGCGATAACCCCATCTGTTTTCCCACCAGTTTCGGCTCGATCAGATTCCGCACGACTGTTATTACAAGGTAAAGCGCGAACACACCGACTCCGGTAGAGATCCTTCCCGATGCGAAGGCGAGTACCGCCCACGGGATCAGCACTGTACCGGTTCCAAGCACCGGAAGGATATCAAGTACCGCAATAATAAATGCAATGGCAAATGCATTTTTGATTCCAAGCAAAAACAGACCTGCCACAAGTTCCGCAAACGTGATCCCGAAGATCAGACAATAAGAGATAATGCATTTTCCCATCGTCCCTGTCACATAATTTTTTCCATCCCGGAACGCACGCTGGTATTCCGCCGGAATCTGCCGCTTTAAAAATGCCCTGATCTGTGGAAATTCCAGTTCCATAAATACCGTTGCGATCACTGTGATCAGAAGTTTCATAAAAAATCCCGGTATTCCTGCTGCCATCCCGGACACCCCGTCGATCACACCATCTGAGATGCCCGACATCAGCTTGCCTGCATTCTTTATCGTCTGTGCTGACTCCGCACCAACATCCTGCAATCCTTGCGTTTTTTCAGTCTGCCCTACCGGATAAAACACAACTGACAAACGTTCCACCCACTGATAAAAACGCTGCATAACAGGCACAACTGTATCCGAAAAAAAGACAGACAGCTCCCGCGTCAGATCATAGATCAGCCTCACCAGATAACTGCCTGCAAAATAAAGGACGGCTGCCAGAAGTATATAAAAGAAAAGAACCGTTGTAACCGCCACGATTCCTCTTTTGATATGTGTTCTCTCCGTAATGAACTTTACTGCTCCAGCCAATAGCGCCGCCACTGCAAAGGCTGCCAGAAACGGGAAAAGCACAGATCCCGCCGCTTTTAATACTACCCATAAGATCACAAGCCACACTGCTCCAAATGCAAAGCTGATCAGAAATTCCTTCTGACGTCTCAACCGTTCTTCCCTGTTCATCGCCCACCCTTTTCCTTTACTGCTGCCTTATTGATCTTTTATTACTATATCCGTTTTGGATGGGATCTATGCCATGTGTACTTTTAATTTGTATTTTCCTGTGCCGCAAAAATCTTACTGCAGAATGCGTCATATTCGTCATTCGAAACTTCTTTTCCATTCCAGAAATATTTCATTCCAGAATCCGGATCATTTTCATCTATGAGTTCTTCACCAAAGTTCATTTCTGCAGCCAGGTTATCCGCTCCTTCATACTTTTCCATATGATAGGTTTCATATCCTGCATTCATGTCATTGCTGTACATAATCCATACATCTCCATTGTAATAAGTATAGGAAAGTACAATCGCACTGCCGTCTCCTCTGGCAAATTCGTATACCTTATCATCACGGCAATCTAAATATATTCCGCCATAAGGACCACAGATAACCAGTTCATTTTCTCCGTCATTATCAAGATCGACTCTCTCCCCTATCGAATACAACTCCTCTCCCTGTGAATCCTTATTTAGATCAGAAATATTCCATGCAGATGACGGATCTGCGGTATCAACTGCGTCTACTGAACCATCGATAAATGCATCCAATAGTTCTTCTGCGGTCATTTTGTTTTTATAAGCGTTATATACCATATCTGTCTGTACATCATTCTGCGTTGTCTCCTCTGAAATTTCTGTTTTATTACCACAAGCAGTTAATGACATAACAATTAAGATACCTATTAAACCAACAACATTCTTCTTCAAATTTTTTCCCCCTAAAATCAAACTAAAAACTTCTTTTCCGAAAACATTTTATATTCTTCATTTTTTTAGAAGTTTCGTGTAAAAAATACCCACAGCACACCATTTATGGTATTCTGTGGGTATTTTGCTATCTTTTGCTGTGCTATTCATGCCATATGGTAGCCCATATGGCATGCCATATGGAACTCTTTTTATTCTTCTAATTTTAAAATATAGATACAGTTTGGCTTATCAACCTTGACCGGCGCACCGTTCTGCAGAGAGAAACCTTTCTCATAATTGATCGTATAAGATACGATATCATTGGATGTATTATTTACAGTAAGATAATGTTTCTCATCCGGATAAATTGCAAGCATTTTCGGATAATCACTGTCTACTTTAGTGCGGAATGCCTGTGTCAGCATACCTGTTGCAGGATCGATCTCATATGCAACCACTGTGTTCACACCGGCATTGGAAACAAAGAGATATTTTCCGCTCTTAGTGATCTCCATACCGGATGCGGCACAGATATCTTCCTCTTTCTTTCCCTGTGTTGTGATCGTCTGGATCTTATCAAACTGTGGCTGTTCATTTTCAACGGAGTATTTGTACACTTCGATCTCATGTGTCAGCTCATACAAGATATAAGCATATTTTCCATCTCTGGAAAAACGGATCATTCTCGGCGCAGACTCAAGCGGTCCACGAATGATATCCACCAGTTTTAATTTACCATAAGTATAATCCACACGATAGATCTTAACCTGATCTAACCCGTTATCAACTGCACATAAAAACTTCTGATCCGGTGTCAGTTTTACACAGTCAACATGTGGTGTGTTGGTACGTCTGTCGCTTCCGCGTGCCATTCCTTTATGGAAAATACCATCTGCAATCGTTCCAATGCTGCCATCTTTCTCCAGATGCATCATTGTCACACGTCCGTCATGATGTCCGCCTACAAACAGATAACGTTTTTCATCATCTACTTCCACATAGCATCCTCTCATACCGCCGATCCACTGCTTGTTTACAGCCTCAAGATCTCCATCCGGAAGCACTTTAAATGCCTCTACACCTTCATCTGCGATCGAATAAAGGAACTTTCTGTCCTTTGATACAACAAGATCCGACGGGTTATTGATCGGCACTACTTTACGTTCTTTCATGCTGCCATTTGCCACATCCACATCATAAATATGGATTCCGACACTGTTTTCATGCGTATAGGTTCCCACATATGCCACATATTTTTCCATACATTTATCCTCCTTATGCCTTTTGCAGGAGCAATGCCCAGCAAGCCGGGCACGCTTTTCCTCCCTACTCTTTTCTTCGTAAAATATCATACTTCTCGAGCGGATGTCCCAGATCAATATACAAAACCTGTTTTGGATGCGGTGCTGATTCCATGTCCGCTCCATCCTCATCCATGATCCGTTTCACTGTCACCGTCAGATTTTCACCATCCGGCTTCATAATCTCGATCTCTTCACCGACCGAAAACTTATTGCGCTGTTCGATCCGGTAAAGCCCATCTTCGTTCTGCTCCCCAACAATTCCTAAATATGTGTATTCTTTTAAATAAGTGTTATTGTCGTAGATCTGCGCCTCGTCGGAAGGCTTTCCAAAGAAAAATCCGGTCGTAAACTGGCGGTAAGTACAGTTGGATATCTGATCTAAATACCATGGCAGATTCTTTTTGTAAAGCTCCGGTGACTCTTTGTAATCATCGATTGCCTTGCGGTAGGTTCTTGCCACAGTCGCAACATATAGTGCTGTTTTCATTCTACCCTCAATTTTAAAACTGTCAATACCCGCTTCCATTAATTCCGGTATGTGTTCGATCATGCAGAGATCCTTTGAGTTAAATATATAAGTGCCACGTTCATTCTCATAAACCGGCATATATTCATTCGGTCTTGTCTCCTCAACGATGGAATATTTCCAGCGGCATGGATGTGTGCATGCCCCCTGATTGGCATCACGTCCGGTAAAATAATTGGATAAAAGACATCTTCCGGAATAGGAAATGCACATCGCACCGTGAATAAATGTCTCGATTTCAAGATCGTCCGGTATATTTGCACGAAGTTCTTTTATTTCATTTAACGAAAGTTCACGCGCCGATACCACACGTTTTGCACCGAGTCTATACCAGAAACGGTATGTTTCATAGTTGGTATTGTTCGCCTGCGTACTGACATGACGTTCAATATCCGGGCATACTTCCTTTGCGATCATAAATATGCCGGGATCTGCGATGATAAGTGCGTCCGGTTTTTCCTCTTTTGGAAAAGAAGCCAGTTCTTTGAAATACTCCCTTACACCCTCTAAATCATCATTATGTGCAAGAATATTTGCAGTCACATATACTTTTACCTCATGTTCATGTGCAAAACGGATTCCCTCTCTCATTTCCTCCATGGAAAAATTCTTGGCTTTTGCACGGAGTCCAAAAGACTCGCCACCGATGTACACGGCATCCGCACCATAGATTACTGCAATTTTTAACACCTCAAGGCTGCTTGCCGGTATCAAAAGCTCCGGTCTTCTCATAACTTACCTGTCCTTTCGCATCTTTTCGATGCACCCTTTCTATTTCTTCCATGTGCTCACAGTCACTCCATCACCGATCGGCAACACTGCCGTGACAAGGCGTTCATCATGCGTCAGTTCATACAGATATTCACGCATTCTCTTATGGATCGTGCGGTTTCTCCTCGTGACTGCAAAACGTGATTCTATGATATCACCATCCTGCAGTACATTATCCGAAACCAATGTTCCTTCGGAGCCAAGCAGTCTTAAAATATCCGGCATAAAATGAATATACTGACCCTTAGCAGCATCCATAAAAATAAAATCGTAGGTTTCCGTCAATGTCGGAAGAATCTGCGCAGCATCTCCCTCCAGCAGTGTAATCTGTTTTTCTTTTCCCGCACGGATAAAGTTCTCTTTTGCGATCGGGATTCTCTTTTCATAATTCTCGATCGTTGTGATCTCACATGGCACCGGATCATATTCTGCCATCAAGATGGAAGAAAATCCGACTGCAGTTCCCACTTCAAGAATCCGCATCGGACATTTCATTGCAAGCAGCAGTTTTAAAAACTGCTGCATCTCTTTCCGTATGATCGGCACATAACTATCCAGTGCTTCCTTTTCTATCTGATCTAAAATACTGGTATTCCCTGTATCAAGTGAATTGATATAAGTGACCAGACGTTCATCTACTATCACTCGTCTGCTCCTGCCTGTTCATTTTCATCTGTGTTCTGGCTTTCTTCACCGGCACCATCTGTCTTAGTTCCATCCGAAGATGACTGTCCAGCTGAACCAGAATCTGTTTCATACTCTGTATTTTCTGTACTCTCAGTGCTCTCCTCAGCCTCTGCCGCCATGACTGCCATCATATCTTTTGCCGTCATGGATGTATTTAATGTATAGGTTCCTGCCTTTAACTTACCGTGATATGCTGACATACGAAGCTGTACATAAAACAGATTTGCATCGCGGATCAGCCCCTCTTTTTTTAACAGCTTTCCAATCTGATATTCTGACAGATCATCCGTTACATCTACGGACACATCTGTACCGGGTTCTTCTTCCACCGGTCCTTCCGTAAAGACACGATAACCGAAATCATAACAAAAACTTCCAAGTTTTATCAGACCGATCACGACAAGCAGCATGACCAGAATAGAAAAACTGATACTGACAAATTTTAATACCAGTTTATTCAGCTTCATATGAAATCCTCCAGACTATTCCTCAAATCCAACCTCAAAATCCAATTCTTCTATCAGCGTCCAGTTAATCTTCTGTACTACACGGCAAATGGCATTTTCTGCCGCAAGGTATTCTGCAACAAGCGGATTTTTCCGGAACTCACGGTATTCCTGTTCCATCTTATCCGTTGCATCATAAAGATCCACATTGCCATCACTGTTCTGCAGCAGATAATTTTTCTGACGGAATGCATGGATCTGCTCCTCTAACTGCGGCTGATTGTGCACTCTGTTTTTGATATCCTGATATCTGATATATTCCTCGCTGAATTTGACTGCCTCGACTAATTCCTGCATGGCTTCATCCATTCTGCTCATGATACATCTGTCCTTCCTACACTTCCATAATAATCGGCATGATCATAGGTCTGCGCTTTGTCTCTTTCCATACAAAATCACCTAAGGAATCCTTGATCTCATTTTTGATCTTGCCCCAGTCGGTAATTCCTCTGTCCATACAATACTGCATCTTATCCTCAAGCAGATGCTTTGCATCCTCCATCAGACTCTCTGCACCCCTGACATAAACAAAACCGCGGGATACGATATCCGGTCCTGCAAGTACCTGTCCGGAACCGCTCTCTAATGTCAGCACGACAATGATGATTCCATCCTCTGCAAGATGCTGTCTGTCGCGAAGTACGATATTTCCGACATCACCGACACCAAGTCCGTCGACCATGATGTCGCCGACGTGGACTCTTCCTGTAACCTCCGCTTTTTCATCATCTAACTCAAGCACGTCACCGGACATCAGAATAAAGATATTATCTTTGTTGATTCCAAGTTCCTCAGCTACTCTCGCCTGTGCTAAAAGATGACGGTACTCTCCATGAACCGGAACAGCATATTTCGGTTTTACCAGAGAATAGATCAGTTTGATCTCTTCCTGACAGGCATGACCGGATACGTGCACATCCTGGAAAATAACATTCGCACCCTTCATGGAAAGCTCATTGATGATTCCGGAAACTGCTTTTTCATTTCCAGGGATCGGGTTGGAGCTTAATACGATCGTATCATTTGGTTTGATCGTAACTTTTTTATGCATACCGCTTGCCATACGGGATAATGCCGCCATGGATTCTCCCTGGCTTCCGGTCGTGATCAGTACTGTTTTTTCGTCCGGATAATTTTTCAGTTCTTCAATATCGATCAGTGTATTATCCGGGATGTTAATATAGCCAAGTTCTGACGCAATACCGATGATATTTACCATACTGCGTCCTTCCACAACTACTTTTCTGCCGTATTTATACGCTGTATTAATGATCTGCTGCACACGGTCTACGTTAGACGCAAATGTTGCAATAATAATCCTCGTATTTTTGTGATCTGCAAAGATCTCATCAAAGGTCTTACCGACTGTCTTTTCAGACATTGTAAATCCCTTGCGTTCCGCATTGGTACTGTCGCATAACAGTGCAAGTACACCTTTTTTACCGATCTCACCAAAACGCTGTAAGTCGATGGCATCACCAAATACCGGTGTATAGTCTACCTTAAAGTCACCGGTGTGCACCACGATACCTGCCGGTGAATAAATAGCAAGCGCTGCTGCATCCTGGATACTGTGGTTCGTACGGATGAACTCCACACGGAAACATCCTAAATTGATGTGCTGTCCGTATTTTACGACCTTGCGTTTTACCTTAGTCAGCATATTGTGCTCTTTTAATTTATGCTCAATGATACCAATGGTAAGCTTTGTCGCATAAATCGGCACATTAATGTCTTTTAATACATAAGGGATCGCTCCGATATGATCTTCATGTCCATGCGTAATGAAAAATCCTTTGACTTTATCAATATTATCTTTCAGATAAGTCACATCAGGAATGACAAGATCGATTCCATACATATCATCTTCCGGGAAAGAAAGCCCACAGTCTACTACAATGATACTGTCCTCGTACTCAAATGCTGTAATGTTCATTCCGATCTGCTCTAAGCCTCCAAGCGGAATGATCTTAAGTTTTGAAGTTTTTTCTTTCTTTGTCTCTTTTACGCTGGTTCTCTTTTTTCGTTCCGTTCTCTCTGCTCTTCTTGAATCATTCTGGCTGATTCCTGCCTCCTTATTCTCTTTCATATTCAATGTCCGCATCCTCTATCAATTCTGAAAATATTTTACCTACTGCCGCAAGTTCCATGTCGTCATCCACCATCTCGCACACAACGTCATCGTCCTCTGTGGCTACTTCTTTTAAAATGTACGCATCACAGTCGCCATCTTCCTCTTCCGTGACAAAAAAATAACGCGTACCATTTACCTGTGTCTCCTCCACAACAAAGAAATCAATGCTCTCTTTTGTCTGCGGGTCCACAAATGTTACTTTTTCCATGTGCATCCTCCATGCATAACACAAAAACCGCATTCTGTAACCTGCGGCTTTTGTCATTACCTTTTTACTTCTCTGCGTGCATACTCCGATAATCCAGATATCCCTGCAAAATAAAGACTGCCGCGATCTCATCGACATACTTCTTGCGGTCTTCCCTGCGGATACCAGATTCCATCATGTGTTTATCTGCGGAAACAGTCGTCAGTCTCTCATCCCACAATATGACCTCTAAACCTGTCCGTCTCTCTAACATCTCTTTAAACTCTTTTGTCTTCTCGCAACGCTCTCCTTCTGTGTTATTCATATTTTTCGGATAACCCAGAACAATACACTCCACCTGATATTCTGCGATAATCGCTTCGATCCTCGCCAAAGTCTGGCGCAGTTTATTAGGGGACTGGCGTCTTATGATCTCCAGTCCCTGCGCAGTTAATAAAAGCTCATCACTGACTGCCACACCGACAGTTTTTGAGCCAAAATCCAAACCTAAAATCCGCATAAACTTCCTATTCCCAATGATTATTTTTGATATAAGCCTTTAAAATTTCTTCGACCAGTTCGTCACGTTCCACTTTCATGATCAGGCTTCTTGCATTATTATGACTGGTAATGTATGTGGGATCTCCAGACATAATATATCCAACAATCTGATTCACAGGATTATAGCCTTTCTCGCTCAATGCACGATATACGATCGTGAGCACATCGCCAACTTTAAGCTCCGGCTCTTTCTCCACTCTGAAATATTGTGTATTATTGATATTCTGCATATTTTTCACGCCCTTATACCTGCTATAAAAAGCATTGCTAGTTTTTATTTTAATATAGTTTGTCCTAAAATTCAACCAAAAGATAAATATCGTCTTTTAATTTTCCTTTTATCTTTCCGGTCACAAACTGATTTGTCCTGTTTTTTTCTGTTTCAAATGCCACTTTGACATACTCTTTTGTGTATCCGGTAAAATATGTTTTCCCATCCACCACAAGTTTTTCCTCTAACAGTGCAGTCTTTTCTTTCCCGACATAATATTCCCGGAATTCTTCAGACATTTTCTTTTCTAAAGCAAGAAGGATATTGCTTCTCTCTGTCTTTATCTGCTCCGGCACCTGATCCGGCATCACTGCTGCCTTTGTACCTTCACGCACCGAATACTTAAAAATGTGCATCTCGTAAAAATGTATCTTTTTCAGGTACTCTTCTGTAATTTTAAACTCATCCTCAGTCTCTCCGGGGAAACCGACGATCACATCCGTTGTGATCGCAGGATGATCAAAATATTTCCGCAGCAGATCACAGCCCATCTCATATTCTGCCGTGTCATATCTGCGGTTCATCCGCTTTAAGACGCTGTCACAGCCACTCTGCAGGGACAGGTGAAAATGTGGACAGATCTTTGTAAGTTCTGATAACCTTTTTGCAAAATCTTCTGTCACGATACGCGGTTCTAAACTTCCAAGACGGATACGCTCGATCCCCTCGATCTCATGTACATGCTCGATCAGTGAAAGTAATGTCTCCCCGGTATCGACTCCGTAGGAACTTAGATGGATTCCGGTCAGCACCACTTCCTTATAACCGCTTTCTGCAAGTCCTGCTATCTCATTTAACACATCTTCCATTTTACGGCTTCTCACACGTCCTCTTGCAAACGGAATGATACAGTAACTGCAGAACTGGTTACAGCCGTCCTGCACCTTGATAAATGCGCGTGTATGCTCTGCCGTTTTCTTTAAATGCAGTTCTTCATACTCCTGCTTTTCATGGTTGATATCAACGATCTGTGCCTGTTTTGCATGTTCTTTTTCATACTCATTTAATAATGTTACCAGCTCGTGTTTCTGGTTATTTCCGATCACGATATCAATACTTTCATCCAGTATGGCCTGTGCCTCTTTTGTCTGCACATAACAGCCGGCTCCGACTACAATGGCATCCGGGTTCATCTTTTTTGCACGGTGAAACATCTGTCTTGACTTGCGGTCTGCCATGTTTGTCACGGAACAGGTATTTATCACATATACATCTGCAATTTCTGTAAAGGGAACGATCTCATATCCTGCATTTTCAAGGATCTGCTGCATAGCTTCTGTCTCATATGCATTAACTTTACACCCCAGATTGTGCAGTGCTGCTTTTTTCATTTTTTACCTCCATAATATCTATTTACTTGTTGACTTTTCCATGAAAAACCATTACTATAAAGATAACTTTAACAGCTAATTTTAAGGAGGTTTTTCATCATGAAAACAGTACAGATTTCTTTAAATTCTATCGACAAAGTGAAATCATTTGTCAATGCGATTACACAGTATGAGTATGATTTCGATTTAATCTCCGGTAGATATGTTATCGACGCAAAATCCATCATGGGTATCTTCAGCTTAGACTTATCCAAACCGATCGATTTAGCAATCCATGCTGAAGCTAATGTTGATGAGATTATGGAAACATTAAAACCATACTTAATCTAATCACAGATCAGATGTCATACCGTTTGCGGTGTCACATAGATGGAACATAAACCACAGGTCATGTACCTGTGGTTTTTTGCTGCATCCAGACTTTTTACATTTTTTTGCATATCCGCTGCTGATTATCTATGTTGTGTAATCAGCAGCCAGTACACTAGACCTCTTGTTTTAAATGACACTTCTATGCTTCAATGTGAATCACTTCGACTGTATCAATCGCTTTCTGCATCAGCTCATCAATCTTTTCTGAAAGTTTCTTCTCATCATTATGAATAACATTTAAGCTCGGCTTTGTGACCGGATGTTTTGCAACGAAAATGGTACAGCAGTCCTCAAACGGAAGAATGGATGTCTCATATGCATCGATCTTCTCAGAGATCTCAACGATCTCCTGCTTGTCAAAACCGATAAGCGGACGATAAACCGGCATCGTGCAGACCTCATTTGTAGCTGCAAGCGACTGCATAGTCTGACTTGCCACCTGTCCGATGCTTTCTCCCGTGATCAGCCCTAAACATTTATTTTCTTTGGCAAAATGCTCTGCTAATTTCATCATATAACGACGCATGATGATCGTTAATTCCTCATGCGGACACTGCTCATAAATATAGAGCTGGATATCCGTAAAATTAACAACATGTAAGTTGATCGGTCCGGAATATTTTGCAACGATCTTTGCAAGATCCACAACTTTTTGTTTTGCACGCTCCGATGTATAAGGCGGCGCATGGAAATAAGTTGCATCGATCGTTACACCACGTTTTGCGATCATATAACCTGCAACCGGACTGTCGATACCACCGGAGAGAAGCAGCATTGCTTTTCCGTTTGTGCCAACCGGCATACCGCCCGGTCCCGGAATGACCGTGGAATAAACGTTGATCTGGTTACGGATCTCCACATTGATCACAACTTCCGGTTTATGCACATCCACGCGAGTCTCCGGGAATGCAGCTAAGATACGTTCTCCAAGCTGTGCATTGATCTCCATGGACTCAAGCGGATAGTTTTTGCGCGCTCTTCTCGCATTTACCTTAAATGTAAAATGCTTGTCCGGATAAGCCTCATCAATGTGATGGATGACTTCTTCTGCTAATTTGTCAAATCCCTCATCCTCTAAGATGACAACCGGACAGATTCCAACGATACCGAATACACATTTTAATGCTTCTACTGCCTCATCATAATCATATTCGCCATCCATTTCAATGTAGATTCTTCCCTGCTCCTTGCGGATGCGGAAAGTTCCATCTACTTTTTTTAAGGCATGGTTCATCTGGCTGACTAACGCATCCTCAAACAGATAACGGTTTTTTCCTTTGATAGCGATCTCTGCATATTTTATCAAAAATGCTTTGTACATATTTTTTCCTTTCTATCTTTTTACAATCGTTTCTTAATTACTTTATTAGTTGTATTTCCGCCCTTTCTTTTTGTCTTTTCTGAGCGGTCAGTGTCTGGTAAATTTTCTGCGGAACGGAATGATCTCTTTTAACTGTTCTACTGCGTAATCAATTTCTTCTTCTGTCGTATTGACACAGAAGCTGAAACGGATCGTTCCCTCTAAATCTGCTTTGTTAAGTCCGATTCCCTGCAATGTCTTACTCGGTGCCGGTTTATTTGACGAACAGGCACTTCCCGCGGAGACGTAAATCTCTTTTTCCTCAAGAGAGTGCAGCATAACTTCACTTCTTACTCCCTGGATCGTGACGCTGACGATCTGCGGTGCGGAATCCTCTCCCGTCTTTCCATTGATGGTAACACCTTCAATTTTGGTTACTTCCTCGATAAAATGCTTTTTGAGCGCATACATATGGGCAATTTTTGTATCAAAATCCTCATAGATCTCCATTGCTGCCTCGCCAAGCGCAGCCACTCCCGGAACATTTTCCGTACCGGAACGCATGCCTTTCTGCTGACCGCCGCCGTAAATGATCGGCTTGATCTTTGTCTTGTCTTTGATAAATAAAAATCCGGTTCCCTTTGGAGCATGAATCTTGTGACCGCTGACAGAGAGCAGGTCAATTCCAAGTTTTTTCGGGCAGATACGGTATTTTCCGTATGCCTGGATCGCATCTACATGAATGATCGTATTTGGATTTTTTTCTTTTATAATCTTTGCTGCCTCTGCGATCGGCTCAACGGCACCAATTTCGTTATTGACCATCATCATGGAAACAAGGATCGTATCCTCACAGACCGCATCACGAAGTTCATCCAGTGAAATCTGACCGTTTTCATCTACCGGTAAATAGGTCACACGAAAACCCTGTTCCTCCAGATATGCAAGGGGTGAAAGTACTGACGCATGCTCGATCGATGTCGTGATAATGTGATTTCCCGCACGTTTATTTGCAAGTGCTGTTCCGATCAGAGCCATATTATTTGACTCTGTACCTCCTGATGTAAAAAGGATCTCTTTTTCATCTGCCTTCAGTGTTTTTGCGATCCGTTCTTTTGCCTCTTTAATATAACGTTCTGCAACAACTCCCATCGTATGAAGGGAAGAAGGATTGCCATAATCCTCCATCAAAACTTTTACCATCAGATCTTTCGCACGTTCACTGCAGCGTGTTGTTGCTGAATTATCCAGATATGCCTGCATTTTTGTTACTCCTGTTCCGCACATTTTCATCTGTGTGCACAAAACTTTATATATATTGCATTTTAATCTTCATTTCTGCGCCATCTCATCGCACTGTTTTCATTCTGTGTATGTCCGCGCCCATCAATTTTGAAACAAATTCATCCGCCCGCCAAATCACAGTCCGGCTAATTTGATTTTTCAGTGCACGACGTTTCGATATGATACATCAAAATCGCTAATGTGGCAAATCCTGCCGTCTCAGTGCGTAAAATGCGGCTGCCAAGTGAGATCAGCTTCATCTCATCTTTTACCATCGCGATCTCTTCCGGTGCAAAGCCGCCCTCCGGTCCGATAAAAATACCGATGGACTCTCCCGGTCTGACCGCCTCTACCGCCTCTTTCGTCGCTGCCATACCACGCTCATTTTCATAAGGAACCAGCTTTTGGTCTAGTTTCATTGCATATGCTACTGCTTCTTTATAGCTCATCGGCTCTGTAACTTTTGGGATCAGGCTGCGCTTTGACTGTTTCGCTGCACTTTCTGCAATTCCCTGCCAGCGGACCGTCTTTGCCGCAGCTTTTTTGGCATCCAGTTTTACCACACAATTTTTCATTGCAACCGGAATAATCTCATACACACCAAGTTCTACTGCCTTTTGAATGATCAGTTCCATCTTGTCATTTTTCGGCAGTCCCTGAAACAGATAGATCCGGTTCGGCAGCTCTGTCCCCGCCTCATCTTTTTCTAAGATTGCCGCACGTACAAAGGAATCCTCGATTTCTGCAATTTCACAGAAATAATTTTCCCCTGCCGGTCCGCTGATGCGGATCTTTTCTCCCGGCTTCATGCGCAGTACATTTTTGATATGATTGACATCACTGCCCTCGACCATCACAGAATCTTTCCCGATCTGTCCGCTCTCCACAAAAAACTGATACATTTTTCTAATGCCTTTCTGCTTATCTCTTCTGCGCAGTGATATTGACCCATTCACCCTGATGATTGATCTCAACCACCGTAAGACCAGCTTTCTCGATCGCTTCTTTTACCTGTTCTTCCTTAAAATCAATAATACCGGAAGTGATGAAATATCCACCTTTTTTGAGGCGTGCCGGAATGACCGGAGCCATCGGAATGATAACATCTGCAAGGATATTTGCAACCACAATATCATATTCTTCTGTTCCTACTTTTTCCTGCAGTTGTTCATCATCGATCAGGTTACCTACATAAAATGTTCCAAGTCTGCCATCTAAATGATTGACCTCAAAATTCTCATGCGTTGATGTCATACAATCCGGATCAAGGTCCGTTCCAACCACTTCAGATGCACCAAGTTTTAATGCTACGATGGAAAGGATTCCACTTCCGCAGCCAACATCCAGCACTTTCGGTGCTTTATTTTCCGGTGTATACTCTGCATTGCCACGGATATATTTTAATAGCTGACGGATACAAAGCTGCGTTGTCTCATGCTTTCCGGTTCCAAAGGAAACACCAGGATCGATCTCGATCAAAAATTTGTCTTTATCCTCTTCTTTTAATTCTTCCCAGGTTGGTTTTATTAAAATATCCTCAATATAAAATGAGCTGAAAAACTTTTTCCAGTTATTGATCCAGTCAAGATCCTCTGTCTGGTCGGAAGTAATGACACCACTTCCAACATCCACGGTCTTACGGAGATCTTCGAGTGCGATCTTTACCTGTTTTAATAATTCCGTATAATCGCTTCCATTATCCTCTAAATAAAAGCTGACATGGCTCACGCCATCATCCGGTGGAAGTTCCGGCAGAAAATCAATAAACATGTCTGCCTGATCTTCCTTAGAGAGAGGGATATTGTCCTCGATCTCGACTCCCTCGATTCCAAGATCCGCTAACATGGCACTCATGTAATCTTCCGCTGCAGTTGTCGTTTCTATTGTATATTTATTCCACTTCATACAAATTCTCCATTTCTGTATCGCTCTTCCGTTTACATTTACACATAGCTATTTGGTATGATAACACATATTCGGAAATTTGGCAAAATAAACGTATTTTTTCTTTTGGAGGTGGGGATACTGTTGGTTGTTGGCAAAAAAAAGGAGGAAATTTGCAATGCACTTCGAAAAAGATGATATCCCACCGGGATTTGGAATGATGTTAGGACAGGATGTAAATGCAATGAAATGTTTTTCCGGTATGACGGACATAGAAAAAGAAGATGTAATAAAGCAGGCTCAGGCTGCAAAATCAAATGACGATATCGCTCAGATCATAGAATGCAGACTCCGCTAATACCCTGTAAAAATAAAACAACCGGCTGGAATACCCCAGCCGGTCTATACTACTTACAATACTTTTGATAAAAATTCCCGCAGTCGTGGACTCTTCGGATTTGAGAAGATCTCCTGTGGCGTGTTCTCCTCCTGAATGATGCCATCATTAATGAACATAACGCGGTTTGCAACTTCGCGCGCAAATCCCATCTCATGTGTAACGACTACCATAGTCATTCCATCTGCTGCAAGTTCTTTCATAACACTGAGTACCTCACCGACCATTTCCGGATCGAGTGCAGATGTCGGCTCATCAAATAAGATGATATCCGGGTTCATGGCAAGGGAACGCACGATCGCAATACGCTGTTTCTGTCCACCGGAAAGCTGCGTTGGATAGGCATCTGCCTTATCAGCAAGTCCGATACGTGTCAACAGTTCCTCTGCCTTTTTCGCAGCTTCCTCTTTTGACATTTTTCCCAGTTTGACCGGTGCTAACATGATGTTTTCACGGATGGTCATATTCGGGAACAGATTAAACTGTTGAAAAACCATTCCGATTTTTTCACGGACATGATTGATATCCACAGATGCATCTGTCATGTCTGTGCCCTCAAACAGTACGTGTCCGCTGGTTGGAACTTCAAGTAAATTTAAGGAACGAAGGAATGTTGATTTTCCACAGCCAGACGGGCCTATCAATGCCAGTACATCTCCTTTTTTTATAGTTGTAGAGATACCTTTTAATACTTCGTGATCTCCATAGGATTTGTGCAGATCATTTACTTCAAGAATCACTGTATTATCGCTCATTGCTTCTTAACTTCCTTTCTAACAGATTTACCACTTTGCTAAGTCCCATTACCATAATAAGGTAGATCAGGGCAACTGCGATCAGCGGCATAAATGCCTCATAAGTTACACTTCGTATGATATCTCCGCCTTTCGTCAGATCCATAAGTCCGATATAACCACTGATAGATGTCTCTTTTAAGAGGCTGATAAACTCATTACACAGTGCCGGAAGTATATTTTTTACCGCCTGCGGCAGAATGATCGACATCATTGTCTGCTTGTAATTAAGTCCAAGGCTTCGTCCTGCTTCAAACTGTCCGATATCTACTGCCATGATTCCGGAACGGACGATCTCAGCAACGTATGCCGCAGAGTTTAAACCGAATGCAATGACTGCCACAACAACTTTTCCGGTATCAATACTCTGGAAAATAACATAATAGATAATCAGTAACTGGATCATTACAGGTGTTCCACGCACAATGGTAAGATAAAGTTTACACAATGCGTTTAAAATTGTCAGTCCACCGTTTCTGTCATGATTGGTACGCACGATCGCGATCAGGAAACCAAATACAACTCCGACCAATAATGCAAGCACCGTGATAAGCAGTGTATTTCCAAGACCTTTTAACAAATACACATAGCGGCTGTCCTTTACGAAGTTATCATAAAATTTCTCACTCAGTCCTGCTTTTTCTGCCGAAACCGTATCATCTTTTACAATGATAACCTGTTTTGATGTCGTATAAGTATCCGTAAAATTAACATTCTTTTTCCGCTCTTCTGTCACGGTAAAGCCGGCAGCTCCGATATCAACTTTGCCTGTTGAGATTGCCGGAATGATCGAATCAAATGCCATATCCTCGATCTTTAATTCCATGCCAAGTTCATCACTGACAGCGCGCATGATATCCATATCGATTCCCACGATCTGTCCTTCTTCATAGCTCTCATATGGCGGAAACTCTGCATTGGTTCCAACTGTCAGTGTTCCATTTTCACGGCTGATATCTTTGACTTCATACGGAAATTTTCCAATCTCGTCCTCTGTGCCAATATAATTTTTCTGAATATCTGCGATCGTACCGTCTGTTTCCAGTTTTTCTAATGCACTGTTGACCTTGTCTAAAAGCTCCGTATTATCCTTTGCAATAACAAATGCATACTCTTCAAGGGTAAATTCTTCATCTAAAATGCGGATTCCTGTATTCTGCTCTACAAATTTCAGTGCAGGCTGTTCATCAATAACAACACAGTCAATCTTCCCCTGTTTTAATGCCTGGATCGCATCTGCGCCCTTATTATAACGTTCCACAACGGTACCTGAGCCATCACTCTCATAGTCACTGACATAAATATCGCCTGTTGTTCCAAGCTGCACACCGATTCTCTTTCCCGGCAGATCATCTGCTGAATTTACAGTACCTGATGTGTTTTCCGTACTTTGTGTCTCATCAGCAGCCAGCACTTCGTATCCTGCTGCACCGATCAGTACTGTACAGAATAACAGCAAAGCTGCAATGAAACGTTTCCCTGTTCTCTTCATTGTTTTCTCCTCAATTTTGTGTATAAATATTCATTTTTCCAAATAGGCAGTATAACACATTTTTTTATCAAAAGATAGTACTGCTGTATTTTTACAATATATCTACATATATTCTCTCATCTGCTCCACCAATGATAATATAAATTTCTGTCCGTCAATTCCGACTGCTTCATCAAATTTCTCCGCATTTACAATAGAATTAGACAGGATTCTTACGCCAAGGAAAGGAACTCCATAGGAAAGGCAAAGCTGTGCCGTTGCGGCAGATTCCATATCTTCGACTGCTGTATGATATCGCTCTCTTAGAAGTGCGATCCTGTCAATCTGGCTGTTCCATTCATCCCCGGAACCGATCACGCCGCGGCCGGTATGATATTTTGTCTCTACCTGCTCTGCCACCTGAAGCAGCCGTATGTCACACGGATACTCTGTTACCTTTTTGGTTTTCCCTGTTTCCCTGCAAAAGATTTCCACCGGAAGCGGCGAAAAACCTTTTGCATCGATTCCCGCTCCCTCTTTTGAAAATGCATATGCGACTGCTCCCATAGGCACAATTTTTTCTCCAAGCACAATATCCCCTCTGTGGAACTTTTTATCATGACCTCCTCCGATTCCCTGGTTGATCACTGCCCACGGTTTAAAATATGCGAGCGCAAGGCTCGTCGCTGCTGCTGCATTGACAATCCCCTGGAATGTCTTTGAAATGATGACAGGCTCTCTTTTCGTGCCAAGAAATCCCGTATGGAACTTCCAGTTTCCAATCGTTATACACGCATGCTCCTCTAAATGTTCTATCAGATATGCCGTTTCTGTATCCATGGCTCCCTGTATCAGAAGTGACGGCTGTTTCGTAAAATCATAATTATCCATCTTATTTATTTCTCCTTTTTCAATCATTTTTCTTGACGAACTGTGATATCTGTTTTATCGTTATACAGTAGATTACACACTCTGCGGGCAAAGCTATTGTTACGAATAATAATACATTGTCCCAAGGTTAAAATGCAATAGCTATGGAGGAATCTTATGGAAAAAATAGCAAGTTTTACGATTGATCATATCAAATTAGAGCCGGGTATCTATGTCTCAAGAAAAGACAACGTAGGTTCTGAAGTTATTACCACATTTGACCTGCGCATGACTTCCCCGAATGATGAGCCTGTCATGAACACTGCAGAAGTACACACGATCGAACATCTCGGTGCTACCTTTTTAAGAAATCATCCTCTTTATAAGGATAAAACGATTTATTTCGGACCAATGGGATGCCGCACCGGATTTTATCTGCTGCTTGCAGGCAATTATACCTCAAGAGATATTGTTGGACTGATCACAGAAATGTTTGAATTTATCCGCGATTTTCATGATGAAGTACCGGGTGCTTCTCCAAAAGACTGCGGTAACTACCTGGATATGAATCTTGGCATGGCAAATTATCTTGCTAACCGTTATTTAGAAAATACACTGTATAACATTGATGATGCACACCTTGTTTATCCGGCTTAAATTATTTGAAAGCCGGCTCTGCTATGCCAGATAATGAAATGTAAAAAAAAAGCAGTAAACTTCTCCATTTTTTATTTTTGAAGAATTTACTGCTATTTTTCTGTCTATAATTTTGTTTTAAAAAATGTTATGATCTCCTGCCAGATTTCTTCCTGAAAGAAACGGATATCCGCATGATCCGCATTCTCAATCTCTAAGAGTGTGACATCACAGCCCTCTTTTTCAAGCTCATCATGTAGTTCCACTCCCTGTGTAAATGGTACCGTCTTATCACATTTTCCATGGATAATAAAAAATGGCGGAGCATCTTTGGTCACAAAGCTGACCGGGCAGCATGCAAGCGCCTCCTTGGGATTGCGCATCACATTTTTTCCCATCAGCAATGACTCTGGGGATGCTGCACACTGTTCCCTGTTTTCGTATAGAAAACCTCTGAAGTCTGTCGGAGGATACCATGGGCACGCTGCCTGCACTTTGCTGGAATAAGAAAGATATTCTCCCACCTCATATGCCGGATCATCGCATAATGCCGCCATACAGGTTAAATATCCCCCCGCTGATTCTCCCATCACACCAATATGTGCTTCGTCGATGTGATACCTTGCAGCGTGCGCACGCAGATAGCGGATCGCCGCTTTTACATCACAGAGCTGTGCCGGAAATTTTGCTTCATTGCTGGTCCGGTACTGTACGGATGCCACTACAAAACCTGCTCTCGCAAGTTTACTCAGATATACCAGATGGGCAGACTTGTCAATGCTCTGCCATGCACCGCCACAGATCCAGACAATACAGGGATAATCGTGCGCCGTATCTTCCGGATAAATCAAATCCATCCGAAGATCCTGCGTGGTATGTCCGAACCACGCATCTGTCTGTGCAAATGTGATGTTTGTGATTACAGAATACTGTGGTGCGACCGGTTCCACATGAATTATTCTTTTCATACTGTTCCTCCATTCCGACGCTTTTTTGATCTCTCCGCTAGTCCGCCATCGCTTTTTTGATCGCGCCAAGCAGTTCCTCATATGTCTCATATGCCGGAATATCCGGATAATCTGCCTTGATCTTGTCGGTGGAGCGGAATAAAAATCCTGCCTTGCTTGCCTGGATCATTCCAAGATCGTTGTAGGAATCCCCACTTGCGATCGTATCAAATCCGATTGACTGCAATGCCTTTACCGTTGTTAATTTTGACTGTTCCACACGCATCTTAAATCCTGTGATCTCGCCGTTTTCTGCAACTTCCAGGGAATTACAGAATAATGTCGGCCAGCCTAATTTTTTCATCAGAGGTGATGCAAACTGTGTAAATGTATCACTAATCAGGATCACCTGTGTAAAAGAACGGAGTTCATCTAAAAACTCCTTTGCACCCGGCAGCGGATCGATCGTTTCGATCACATCCTGAATCTCTTTTAATCCAAGTCCGTGCTCTTTTAAAACACCAAGTCTCCATTTCATCAGTTTATCATAATCCGGCTCATCGCGGGTTGTTTTCTTTAACTCCGGGATACCGCTTGCCTCTGCAAATGCGATCCAGATCTCCGGTACTAATACTCCCTCAACATCCAAACATGTAATATACATAAAACTCCTTTCCTGCGCCCCATTACGCATATCAGGTCTTTGTAAATGCAAATCCTGATTTTTTATTCTTTCGCTCCCGCTTTCGTTTTGTAACACTTTACCTCGTTATACTATCATACTATTCCGTTTGTTTCAATTCCAGTTTTCATTTTTGACATTCACAACTGCCATATTTTATTATACGATTTTTCAACTGACTCTTTAAACTTACTCTTTCTTCTGCTCATACTGCTTTAACAGTCTGTCATACTCATGATTTATTTCCTGAAGTGTCTCCGTATCCCCGCAGAGATTATCCGGATGATAAATTTTTAACAGTTGTTTATATCTTTTCTTCAGAGCCGTCTTACTTTCCACACCGATAAAAAACAATTCCCCGCGAACCACATTTTCTGTACCCACAGTCAGCATATCACGTGCCTCCTGTTCTCTGACATACTTATAAAAATCGCGCTGTTTCTTCATCTTGATCTTTTCATCCGCAAGCTGTGAAAGTTCCTCCTCTAATATTTTCCACTTTGTTTCAAACAGCTGTTTTTCCCGCTTCATGCTGTCTTTTTCAAGCTGGGCACGTGCAGAAAACTCTTTTTTCTCACGTTCAAACCTGCGTCGTTCTTCTTCTAATTTTCTCTTTTCTTCTAAAAAATCCTGCCTCTGCTGCTCTAATTCAGCAGTCTTTTTATATTTCCACTCCTGATGCAGGGTCTTTGTTCTTTTGATCCTGAAAACTGACCGATCCATTTTCCGCAAAAACCCCCTTTTAGTTACAAATTTTCTCATACCTCTGCTGTCAATATGCTAAAACAGACAGAAACCCCAAACCGGTTCTGTCCGTTTTATTCATGATCGTAATCTACACGAGGTTCACCCGGCAGTCTTATTAAATCTTATAATTTCTGTATTCTCTCCATAGCTGCAAGTGTATTCTCATAAGTTCCAAATGCTGTCAGTCTGAAATATCCCTCACCGCTCGGTCCGAATCCGGATCCCGGTGTACCAACCACATTGGCATTTTCAAGCAGATAATCAAAGAAATCCCAGGAAGACATCTGATCCGGCGTCTTTAACCAGATATATGGTGCATTTACACCTCCAAATACGGTGTAACCGGCTTTGGTAAGTCCTTCCTTGATTGCTTTTGCATTTTTCATGTAATAGCCAACCTGTTCTTTTAACTGCGCTTTTCCGGCATCGGAATATACTGCCTCGCCGGCACGCTGTACGATATATGGAGCGCCGTTGAACTTTGTTCCATGGCGTCTTGCCCACATTGCGTTTAAGGAGACATCCCCGCATTTTAATTCTTTTGGAACAACCGTAAATCCAAGACGTACTCCGGTAAATCCTGCATTTTTAGAAAAACTGCGAAGCTCGATGGCACAGGTCTTTGCTCCCTCACACTCATAGATGGAATGTGCCACATCATCCTCACTGATATATGCCTCATAAGCTGCATCGTAGATGATCACTGCACCGACTTTGTTTGCATAATCTACCCATTCCTGTAACTGTGATTTCGTGATCGTTGTTCCGGTCGGGTTATTCGGCAGACACAGATAAATAACATCCGGTGTCTCTTTCGGAAGCTCCGGTACAAAATTATTATCACTGGTACAAGGCATATAGATCACATCACTCCACATCTGTGTATCTGCATCATATGTACCGGTTCTTCCAGCCATAACATTAGAATCTACATAAACCGGATATACAGGATCACAGACAGCAATCTTATTATCCTGTGCAAAAATTTCCTGGATATTTCCGGAATCACTCTTTGCTCCGTCAGATACAAAAACTTCGTCAGCAGAGATATCGCATCCTCTTGCTTTGTAATCATTTGCCACAATGGCATTTCTTAAAAAGTCATATCCAAGATCCGGTGCATAACCGTGGAATGTTTCTGCATGTCCCATCTCATCAACTGCTTTGTGCATTGCATCGATAATAGCCGGCGCGATCGGCTGTGTCACATCACCGATACCAAGACGGATGATCTGTTTGTCCGGATTTGCTGCAGAATATGCGCTTACTTTCTTTGCAATGGTAGAAAATAAATAACTTCCCGGAAGTTTCTGATAATTGTCATTAATTTTAAACATGTCATACTCCTCACTTTGCCTTCAAAATACAAGTTAACGTTATCTAACTGTCATACAGTATAGCATTGTGTGATAGGTCGTGCAAGTATTTTTTGTTTACCTGGAATCAAAAATTATCATTCCTTTTATTCGCAATTCATGTTTTTCCGGTACTCACTTGGAGATACACCGCAGGAATTTTTAAAAGTCTTCATAAAATGCTTTTCATTCTCATATCCGACTGCCCTGCTGATATCCACGATCCGCATATCCGTTCCCCCCAACAGGCGTTTTGCCTCTTTCATGCGGATATCTTTCAGATAATTGACAAAATTGCTTCCTGTGTACTGTTTAAATGAATAGGAAAACAACGAATAATTCATGGATAAGTAATTCGATACAACTGCCATATTTAAGTCACTTGCATAATTTTTTGCTATGTACGCAACCGCCTGCTGCATCTTGTGACTGTTCTTGTTTGCATCAAACTGCCCGATAATACTCTCCTGTACTTCACCCAGATAATGCAGCATTTTCTCCTCATATATCCCGATGCAGTCATCTGCAAAGATATTTTCCATCTCCTCCCAGATCTTTTCCCCACTTTCAAGAATGCTGCGGTATATCTTTTTTTCTTCTGTGAAAAAATCCTTCATACATTCCTCATAGGTATCCTCACTGATGCGTCCTTTCTCCACTTCAAAGAAAAACTGTTTCCAGATTTTTTGTGTTTCTTCCTTCCGCTCAGTTCCAAGCACCTGTACACGCTGCATCCGTGCCTCTTCTCCGGTCAGCTTTTTTGCTTCCTCCATCAGTTTTTCCGGGATATGTTCTGTCTCTTCACCAGATCTGACCCATGCAAGATTGCGGCAAAAAGCCTTTTTCCGCATCTGCACAGACTCTAAATATGCAGTCCTAAGTTCCCTGATTCCCTGATGTGGACTGCTTATTCCCACATATCCCTGACTAAATTCATTTCTTAATAATGTGTCTGTTTTTCCCTCTTCGATAATAAAAATATCATTGCCTTCGATATCACTCAAAAACGTATAATTCTCTTCCGGAATCATTCTGTCCTCTTTGTGATTCTGGCAGCAGACTACATAATTTTCTCCGCCTAACTCCCATACAAACTGATCTGCATACTGGGATTCTATCATGGCAATTTCTTCTTCTGTTGTTCCAGGAAACAGCATCAGATGTTTGATCTGCTGATAGCCAAATTTCTGTTTTGTCTTTTCCTGTTCCCTTGCACTCTCAATCTCCTCATTTAACTTTTTTAGGATTTCTGTAATTTTATCACGTTCAACCGGTTTTAAAAGATATTCCCGGACACCATTTCGCATCATATCAACTGCATAGGAAAAATCGTCATAACCACTGATCGCCACTGTGAGCGGCACGTGTTCGCAGGTCTGCATTTTCCGGACCAGCTCGATTCCATCCATCTTCGGCATACGGATATCCGTAAACATTACATCGATCTGCTGTTCTTTTATTACCTCAAGTGCTGCTTCACCGTTATTACATTCAATGATCATCTCCACCGGAACCCCGCTCCGTCTGATCATGGTTTTGATTCCCTGCCGTATTAATTTTTCATCTTCTACAACCAAAACTGTTTTCATCGTCCATTCTCCATTTCCAGTTGTTTTTCTTTCTCCATATGAGTCATCGGTATCCGCACGATCACTTTCGTATAACATCCGATCTTTGATGCCACCTCAATGCCATACTTTTCCCCAAATGCAATGTGGATACGATCCTGCACATTCTTAAGTCCGATGCCATTTCCGGAGCCTCCGCCCGAATCGATCTTTCCTGCAATCTTTAATTTGAGGCGTTCCACCTCTTCCTCCGTCATACCCCGTCCGGCATCTGTGATCTCGATCACACAATCGTTTTCTTCCACGATTCCTTTCACATAGATATTGGTATCCTCAGCCATCTGTTCTATCCCATGGCAGATCGCATTTTCCACGATTGGCTGTAAGGACATTTTCGGTATCTCCTGTTTTAATATAATATCAGGAATATTCAAAGAAAGGAATATCTCATAGTCAAACCGCAGATTGATAAGTGCCATATAATTTTTGATGTAATCTAATTCCTGTTCCACTAAGACATTGCCGGATACCCATTTCATACTGTAGCGAAGCAGCTTTCCAAGTGCAGTCACCGCATCTGAGATCTCATATTCCTCATCAATTTCCGCCATCATTTTGATGGACTCTAACACATTATAAATAAAATGTGCGTTGATCTGATTCTGCAATGCACGGATCTCTGAATTTTTTGCAAGCATCTCGCGGCTTAAGTTGTCTTCCATCAGCTCTTTGATCCTTGAAAGCATCTTATTGATCTGTGTTCCGAGTTCGCCCATCTCATCATTTCCGCAATCTTCGATCACCACATCAAGATCACCACCCTGCACACGTCTGATCCCCCTTAATATCTCATAGAGTTTCTTTAACATGTGCTTTACGATCGCATTGATAAAGAATGCTAAAACAATAAGGAAAACCACCATGATAAATACAAACATATTTCTCTGATAGTAAACACCATGGACATTTTTCGTAATATCCCTGACGCAGACTAACATTCCGTCAAGTTCCCTGACATAAAATGAGGAAACCACCAGATTTTTCCCTTTTATTTTTACATAGGAAGTCTGTATGTTATCATCCTGATCCACAATATGCATCACATCTTCTAACAGCTCCGGTTTTTCCTGCGTTTCATCTCCAAAATAATAACTGCCATCTGCATCCGCAAAGCAGCTCCATTCATTTTCGATCACTTCGTACAGACTTGGAAACATATTTTCCATCGTCATCGCAGCCTCGATCGTACCAATGGTTTCATAATTTCTGTCATCAATCTGTGTTACAAGTGACACAATCTTTCGATTCTGATCCATCGTATAGGAGCTGAACAGATTATCCGTATAATTAAAATGCCAGCCGGACGGATCATCTGCTTTCGCCCACACCTGTTTTTTCATACGCGAGGAATTATATAAGACCGGCATCACTTCCTGTATATTGTCATTTGTGGCATAAACACGGACACCATATAGCAGCGGGTTATTGTTTACAAGCCGCTCTAAAGATGTAATATCGCCGCTTTTTAATGCGTACCATTCCTCTGCAGAATATTTTTTCCCCTCCTGCGTATTTTTCAAAATATCAAGCAATGCACTGTCACTTAAAAACAACTGCGTTGACATATTAATGGAATCCATCTTGGTGGAAAGTGCATCCTTATTGCGCTCCATGGTATACTGCATATAATTTACATTTTCATCGATCACGTTCTGTTCCATATTATAAAATAATACACTTGCTAAAACACCGATCGGTATTACCATAAACAGGATGATCACCAACGTAAATTTGATATTCAGTTTCAGGCTGCCAAACTGTCTCATCCAATTCATTTAAAAACTCCATTCTGTTTATTCGATTCCTAATTTTTTCTTTGACTCCTGTATATGCGCTGTTTTCTTTTCCATCAGATCAGCAAATCCCATTTCATCGCGCTTTTGTCTGAAAGATTCTAAAATCTTATCAAATTCCTCATCGGAACCCGCAAGCAAAAGTGCCGGGAGTGTCTCACTCCACAATTTTGTAATACGGTCGTCTGTTTCCGCATCTTTTGACCCTGCCGGAAATACCACATCATACTGGCCATTATAAACAATATATTTTTTTGCCCAGTCTAAAAGCTGTGCTGTGGCAGGCGATGGTTCCTGTTCCCACTGAAGCTGCATGACATTATCCTGAAGCATCCAGTAGGCGTCATCTGCTCCATATAATCTGTCATACGTTTCCCGATCCGAATCCAATAGTTGTTTTACATTGTCCTTCAACACCGGTTTCCCATCCTGCATCTCATAAGTCTCCCCTTCCACGCCAAGGAATGTTACCTTCTGACCGTGTTCACTCATAAGATAATCCATAAATGCGATCGCACGCTCCGGGTTTCTGCAGTTTTTCGAGATCAGCGTCACCGTCCACCCATTGACTGTTGTGGTAGGACGCAAAGGATCGTCACCAGCCGCATTTTTCGGTCCCTCTACTGCTATATAAATACTGTCCGGATCATTTTCATATAAAATATTCTGCTGGGAAAGCATGTCCGAGTACTGATACATCATGCAAAAATATCTGCCCTGTGCCAGTTTTTCCTCCATCTGGGTCCGGCTGTCCACAAAAATATCATTTGCAAGATAACCTTCCTCCCCTAACTGCCGAAATACTTTCAGCCATCTGATATATTCCGGATCTGTATATCTGTCATAATACTGCCCGTTTTTCTCCCATGGAACAGCCAGTGAGTTCATCAAATATTTATCAAAAGAAACATTTCCCTTGTCATCAAATACATGTGCACCGACCGGGATCAACGGTTCCCCATCTATCTCCGGAAACATTTCTGCTGCTTTCTTTACTGCATCATAAAAACCTTCCGGTGTTGTCATATCCGGGTTTCCGATCGCCTCATAGATATCTTTGCGTACAAGAAACTCCTGATTACTGCGGATATTTTCATTTTCCGCAACATCTTTTGGCGTGATCGAAGAATTCGGATACTCATAAATATTCCCATCATCCATGGTAAACCAGTTCACTGCCGTTTCATCTGTCACTTTCCAGAAATACGGATCATATTCATCTGCAAGTTCATTTAATGCATATACCATGTCTTTTGAGATCATCTCCGTAACCTGCGGTTCCCACCAGCCAAGAGTGATCAGATCCGGCAGCGAATCTGCTGCGATCAGAGCATTCAGTTTCTCTGTCTCCGTTCCGATCGGCGTAATAAAATTGATATTCACACCGGTTTCTTTCGTGATCGTTTTGGATACGAGATTTTCCCCCCATGGTGTTGCAAACCATGAAAAATTAATATACCAGTCCAAAGTAACCGGATCTTCTTTTGCATACTGCTGCCATGCCGGCAGCTCCTCAGCTTCCTTTATCTCTGTCGTCTTCCCTATATCTGTTCCGGCTGTCTGCCCTTCCCCTGCGCAGGCACACAGACCGGCAAGCATCCCCAGTACCATACAGGCAGACATTACCCTTTTTTGTTTTCCATGTTTTCTTCCCATACAATAACTTCTCCTGTCAGTTCTACGCTATGGATTTCCGTAACTTTTCTATCCGATACCGCCACGGTTTTTCTTTTAATTTTACCATATTATATGCCTCCGGGCAAATCTCTGTTGATGCCAAAAGAGACCCTTTCCGTTTCCGAAAAGTGCCTCTCTCCTGAGGAAAAGTATGAAAATTCAAATAAGAACTTATTGCCTTTATTCTTTTACACTTCCAGCAGAAATACTGCTGATAATGTATTTTGAGCAGAAGCAGAATACGATCAGGATCGGGATGACTGAGATTGCTACTGCTAAATAAATCGCTCCCTGATTTCTCTGGATGTCGGTCGATGCTTTTAATGTTGCCATCATAACCGGAAGTGTAAACTTCTCATTTTTGTTTAATATGATCATCGGAAGCAGATAGTTATTCCAGTTTCCGATAAATGCCATGATAGACATTGTTGCAATACCCGGAGACATGATCGGAAGTGCGATCCTGTGGAACGAATAAAGTTCGCTTGCTCCGTCGATCCTTGCTGCCTCCACTAAGGATGGAGACATAACAGATAAAATATACTGTCTTAAGAAGAATACGGTTCCCGGCGCCGCTATCGCCGGTATGATCAGCGGGATATAGGAATTTACCAGTTTTAATTTGGTGCATAAGTTATAAAAACCGATTAAGCTTAACTGTCCCGGAATCATCATAAATACGAGGATTGCGGTAAAGATCAGTTTATTTCCACGGAACTTGTACATTGCAAGTCCGTATGCTGTCATTGCTGAAAAATATGCTGTCAGAAGTGTTGCCGGTACTGCTACCTTTAAACTGTTCCACATACCTTTAAACAGATTGAAGAAGCTGAATACGGTCTCCCAGTTTTCCTTAATATGTGTACTTGGAATCAGGGTAAAGGAACGTGTGATCTCCACACCGTCTCTGGTTGCATTTACCATCATAAGGAGAAACGGAAACATGCATGCTGCTGCAAGCAGAGTCAACAGTATGTATATAATTGTCTTTTTTATCTTATCACCTGCTGTCATGACTAATCCTCCTTATTCACTAATTTAAGCTGTAAAACAGAAACAATAAGTATGATAAGGAATAATGCATATGCGATTGCGGATGCATATCCTGTCTGTGTCGTGCCTGTTGCAAATCCGAATTTATACAAATACATTACAACCGTTTCTACGGAATTGTAAGATGCGGAAGCCTTTTCTGCCATAAGGAACGGCAGGTCAAACATCTGTAAACCTCCGATCAGGGATGTGATCGCCACATATAACAGGATCGGTTTTAACAGTGGTAATGTAATTTTTCCAAAAGTTGTCCATCTTCCGGCACCATCAATGGCTGCCGCTTCAAAGTAATCTTTGTTGATTCCCTGTACACCTGCCATCAGCATGATAAACGAGTTACCAAACCACATCCATGCACTGATGATCGCAATCGTGTTTCCTGCTGTTGCCGGGGAACCGAGCCAGTCAACCGGTGTCTTATTCACACCGAAAAACTGATGGATAGAATTTAAAATCTGGTTGAATGATCCATAACGCCAGTCTAATAATGTTTTGAATAAGAATGCTACCGAAGTTGCAGCAATTAAGTTTGGCAGATAATAGAGTGCTCGAAATACCGGGAGTCCTTTAAACTTGTATTTGATATCACTGAATACGATCGTCAGTAAAAATGCAAGTCCGAGCTGTAATACAATGTTAACTCCCCAGATTCTTACCGTGTTCCAGAGTGCTCTCCAGAAAAATTTGTCTGTAAATACACGGGCATAATTTTCTATACCTGTAAATTTGTAAGGTGTTCCGGCTAATTTACAATTCGTAAAACTTAAAAGTAAGGTCCGAAGTACCGGATAAACACTGAAAATCAAAAATACGATCACAAACGGAGCGACAAAGAAATATCCGGCTCTGTTATATTTTGTGAGATTTGATGTCTTCTTTTTTTGAGTTGTTTTCGCCATATTGTTTTCCCTCTGCCAAGAATCCGGCTGTCCGTCCCTTTTCTGTGTGATCCTGGTGTCTTTCATCCGCCAGAACCACACAGCTTCTAAAGGAACACACAATCCATTTACTGTTTATCAGTCATTATCTGTTTACTGTAATTTCCGGATAAGTAGACTCAATCGTGTCATAGAACTCATTAATCGCATCCTCTTTTGACATCTGACCTGTCTTAACTGCAGAGATCGCATTGCCCCATGCATCACCGATTGCCTGATCATATCTTGTTACTTTGGAAGTATCAATGTTCTTTGCCTGATCTAACCAGAACTGATACAGTTTCTCACCGCCGTAAATCTGGTTCTCATCGTCTTTGTGTTTCTCTAATGCAGATTTTAAGGAAACTGTATCACCCTGTGAATAATCGATCCACCAGTCAGAGGTATCTTCGTTTAAGGTACAGAATTTTACAAATTCCCATGCAGTATCTTTTCTTTCCGACTGGGAAGAAATACCGATATATGTACCGCCGTCAAACCCTGCTGCAGGTCCTGCACATACGCCCCATAATCCGGATGTCTCACCTACGTTATCTCTCATGGTAAGAACACCCCAGGAAGGAAGACCATATGCAAATACTGTTGTTTTCTCCATGCCCTCGGTTGCTTCTGCAAACTCTGTAGCATCCCATACGTTAACGGAATCATCTGCGTAGTTCTGGATATCAGCACTTAAGATCGGAACCTCTCCTGACATAGCCTGATACCATGGAGTTGACCACTGGTTTGCGTATGCTGTTAAGTCGTTCTGATATAAGTCTGTACAAAGATCCATGTAATCAAGTCTTGCCTGATCTACATTTAACACACCATCTACAACCCATGCGGAGTCTCCGGAGAATACGTTCATCTCGGCATCTGAGGAGAAGATTCTGTATCCTGCATCTTTTAATTTCTCTGCTGTATCAAGAATGGTTGCATAATCCTTAAATAACTTGCCAACCTCGTCCGGATTATCTGTTCCGAATACTTCTTTTGCGATATCTCTTCTGTAATAGATACCTGCCGGTGTGATCTGATAGGAGATTGCTCTCTGGATGCCTTCAGAATCCTGTCCGACTTTCCATACATAATCAACGATCTGGTCTGCATAATCCTGTGCATTATATGGTGCCTGATTTAAATCTTCGAAGAAACCTGCATCATAGAAATCCTCTAACATCTTTGGCTCACCAACGATGATATCCGGCTCTGTCTCACCACCAAGTAATGCGGTCTGTACTTTTGTCGGGTAGTTTGCAGGTTCGATAACAACGGTATCAACTGCAACGCCTGTCTGCTCTTCAAATCTCTTGCCATAATCGATCAGGTCGTTTGAAAGTGTCCAGACAACTAATTTGTCATCACTGTTTGTGGAAGCAGCTCCACTCTCTGTAGAGGAAGCACTTTCATTGCTTCCGCTGTTTCCATTGGAAGAAGTATTTGCTGCACTGTTTCCGGAGTTACCACATGCCCCCATGGATAATGCCATTGCACTGACCAGCATTACGGATACTAACTTTTTCAGATTCATAAAAAATCCTCCCTTTTTCATCTTGATTATTGTTTTTTCCCTTTCAACATGTCTGTTCTCTGTTGATGATTGAATTATAACAGCCACCGTTTCTATAAAAAATGCACCTTATTTTAAAAAGGTATCATTTTTTTAGTAGCAGATCGTCTGGATGGAATGAGGTGCAAGTGTTCCCATGCAGCCCTCGCCATTTTCGCGCAGGCTGTATTCTGCAGGAGCATCCGTCTTATTCAAAAGTACGATCACACGCCCTCCATCCGGATTCAAAAATCCTGTTACTTCGATGCGGTCTGTGTAACGTGTCGTTCCAATACGGACTGCACCTTTTTTGATATAGCGGCTGAACTGCCCGATATAATAGTAAGTAAGCCGTTTCTCAAAGGTGTCATTTTTCAGTATCCGGTATTTTCTCTGCTTCCATATAAATCTCAACTACTTTACCGGATCTGATATCTTCTGCAATTTTTCCTGCCACATGATCTTTTTCCACATAAATATCGCTTCCATTTGCATAAGTAAACGTCATATTCTTAATCTGATAATTTTCCGGAATGAAATCAGCTTTCTCCGCAAAACAATATGTTACTTTTATATTTCCAAGCAGTGTGGCACTGACTTCCCCATTTTCCCTGATCAGGTAAGACGGCACTGCAGGGCATGGTGTAAATGCAAGTTCTTCATTTTCCACAGAAAACGGGTGTGAACCGAACATCATTAATTTCCACATGCTGATAAACTCGATCGTAGAACCGCTTAATCTTGCCACAAAACCTTTTCCATGGCAGGATTTGTTCGGATTTTTACTGCTTGCAATAAAGGAAGAATTTTCATAGGTACTTCTTCCATACACCTGTGGATCTAAAAACGGCACTGCCGCTTTGTGAAAATCTTCGAAAAATTCCTGATACAGCCCGCTTCTCAGCAGTTCTAACAGATATTTATATTCCATATGCAGCCAGATCGACTCATTCTCCAGCCATCCCGGTGTAAACGCACGTGCACGTCCGAGTTCAAAAGACGCCTCCTGCAAAGATGCGTTGACCTTGTACATGGATAACTTTCTGTCGTAAAGATCACTCTCTTTGATATTCTGATACAGCTTCCTTTTTTCTTCCCTGCTCTTTTGCAGTTTTAAATATCTCACCGGTCCTTCTAAGAAGTAAGGCACTGTATTTACCTGAAACGCCAGCGGGCGGATTCCGCCGTCTTTTAATTTCTCATATTCTGTCACCTCATAAGTGAAGTAGGTCGGACAGATTCCTCCGGAAAGCCTGCACGCTTTTTTGATGCCAAGGCAGATCGTTCCCCGGAATCCCTCTAACATCTCTGCCAGATTCTCTGTGCGGTACACGATCTTATTTCCTGAGATACCGGAATACGTTTTGTCACGGTAAATTTCTTTTGCATCATTGATCCGGTTCCAGAATGATAATACCTGACCGTCCCGGTACAGGCTGTCCTGCTCAATCCTGTTGATCAAATTGAGTTCTTCCATAAAACAAGCAAGTTCTTCGATCACTTCGACCTGTCCCGGATACCGTTTTAGGGCATCGGTGGTATAGGAAAGCATTCTTGCAAGCTCATAAGTTTCTGCCATTGATGATCCAAACATTCCAGGCATTCCGTTTAAGGCATCATACCAGCCGGGTTTTCCGCCCTCCATCTCGATTCCCATTCCATAGGCATCTAATGCTGCAAATTTTGTTACACATAAAAGCAGCAGCTTTTCCATCAGCGTCATTTTTAACACATCGCCATTGCCATACTTTGTGCGTACCAGTTTCTCTCCGGAATCTTTCCGTCTTGAAGATTCATCCAGGGCATGATACTGACGCAGTCCGTTTTTTGTTTCTTCGTAACGCTTAAACCGACGGTTGATATTGATCTGTGACAAAAAAGTCGTATACACATTTTCATAGAGCATTTCCTGTTCTTTCTCAGGAAATACCTCAAGATAATCAAATATCAGATCCAGATTGTAAGTCCAGTGGTCACACCAGTAACCTTCTCCAAAGTTTCCATTTACCATTCCCTCAGCAAAATCAATGATCTGGATAAACAGTGATTCATCCCAGTTATCTTTTAAAACCTCGTCTAATTTCCGGTAAAGTGCTCCCGGTGTAAATGGTTCTGTCACAAATCCGATCAGCATTTCCCCCTGTTCTTCCGGCAGACGTGAGAGAATTTTTTTCGCTTTTTCCAAAGGAACACGGTAGGTCAGTTTTTCAACATTTAATGGATTGTATCCATCTAACTGGATCAGACTGTAAAATTCATGAATATTTTCCCGTCCCACAAACGGAGCAAAAAAAGTATCACATCTGCGGTTCTGGTTTACATCACGGAAGTTTCCATTTCCCTGTGAGTAAAATTCAGGCAGCATGGAAAAATAATTATAATCACGCTCAAGATCCCCGTGCTTTCTGGAATACACATAAAAAATCTTATTGTTTCCAAGACGCATCGGATAACCTCCACGCAGAACATTATCCATATAGGTATACCGGCAGTACGCATCAAATGTTTTTGAAGCGGTCTTCGTATCAATTCCATTCGTCAGATTCTCTGCCAGTTCTTTTGCTTCTCTACGCTTTGCATAAAAATAGGAATCGTCTTTCTTATCTGCAAAGAAATCAGACAGGATATGCTTATTTTCCACCTGACCGATCACTTCATATAAAGTAAACTCCTCTCCCGGTACAAGGCATTTTACTGTTCCATAAAAACTGCACGGAAACTGATTCTGTGTCATCTGCTCCATCCCATAGAGTTCTTTTAAACTGTGTTCCCTGAATCCGACCGGATTCTGCAGGGAAGCATCATATGAAAAAATAACAGAAGTATCCACGATCGGTGCAAGCAATTCACCATCTTTTAAACATCCCGCAGAAAAATTACCACCTTCAATTTTCTGGACAGATGCCGTGTCTGCCATACTTGCACGCACCCTGAAATAAGGTATACACTCTGCGACATCCTCCACCTGCATCCATGCCTTGGCTGTCTGGCACATATTTTTTGTATTTTCCATGGACACACCATATGGTATCACCGCCGGCATTCCATCTAAAATTTCGATCTTTACAGGTTTCTCACTGATATTTTCCACGGTGACCATACGGATCAGCGCCCCAAGATTTTCCTCCGGCAGTGTATAATAATATACATTGGTTCTAAGACCGCTTTCCTGATTCTTCTCCTCAATTTCCAGACCGTTCATTGCGATCTGCATACTGTGTTCTACCGTCTCATCTGAAAAAGGCTCCCAGACAATCCCGTCTTTTTTGATGAAAGTACGGAATCCTGTTGTCTTTACATTCTGATATGCCTGATGTGCCGGATAAAATTCCATAATGGCATGATCTTTATTATCCACACCAAAACTTACCACGCACTGTCCGCGATTGACATAATAACACCAGATCGGAATACCGCGGATGCCGGCGATCCCAGGCAGAAAACTTGCAAAGGTCGACTTTTTTCCGTAGTTTTCAAGTATAAAATTCTCCTTCTGTCTCATCATAAACAAATCTCCTCTATTTCAGTACAACATACACCTCATGTAACATTTTTCCTGCTTCTTCTAACTTCGTTCTTGGAATGATCGCAGATTTTTCTGCTTCATCTGCTTTCCATTCCTCCTGCTCTAATTTTCTGCCGTCAAACCGTACTTCTTCGATCTGATATATATCGAATGCTTTTTTTTCTTTATTTTCATAAATAACCTGACAATTTACGCCCGCAAAGAAAAGTGACAGTTTTGCCAGACCATTCTTATCAAACTGCTCCGGCATCAGCTTTGGCATCAGTAAAAGATCACCGCATTTTCCTTTGACCCCGAACATTTCTGTGATCACTGTCAGCATATACCAGCTTGCAGCACCGGTCAGATAATGGTACATGCCTCTTCCGCGCCCGTTAAAATATTCCGGGATTCCAGGATAGATCCTGCTGACCGGGAAATTGACCGACTGACGGTAAAGGGCGGATAGTGCCTTATATCCTTCCGCCGCAAATCCTCTCCGGTACAGTGCATTTGCATACATCACCGCCATGTGGGAAAATACAGCTCCGTTTTCCTTCTCGCCATATGCAAAGCCAAACATCCTGCCAAGATCCATCTTTACCTCATCAAAATCCGTATTCAGGCGGTAACCGCCGACCTCTTCCTTATACAGATAGCGGTCTGCACTCTTTATGATCTCTTTTACCTGTTCTTCTTTTGCAGTTCCTGCCATCACAGCGAACACCTGACTGGTAAGCATCATACGGATGCCCTGTTCAAATTCACCCTCCACACGCCTGCCGTGATTATCGTAATAGCCGTTAAACCAGCCATTTCCCTCTGAATCTGTCACCCATTCGGTGCTGCGGATATGATCCATCATCCATTCTGCTTTGTCCGACAGGCTTTCGATCAATTCTTTTACCGGTACTTCTGTTTTTTCTCCGCTGACGTTATGTACACAGCTCTCTGCATAAGATAAAAGCAGCTCTTTCTTCTTTTCGACGGAGTCATATAATTTCCCGTCTCCGCCTAACAGCACGCTGATCTCTTTTGCAAGGAAAACGGTACTTTTTCCTGTTTTTTCCTGATATGTCTTTAAAAGTTCCGCAATATCCTTTAAATTTCCGGCATAGGCATTCGTAAATGCAACGCTCTCCCCGCGTTCCGGTGCCATATCCAGTGCATCATTCCAGTCTGCCCCGCGAAGTAAGATATGTCCATGTTCCCCAACCTCATAAAAAGCGGTCAGATTCTGCAGCAGAAGATGTTCTAATACACTTCCTTTATAGATTTCCTGTGTCTCTGTTTTCTGCCAGCAGCCATATGCTTCGTCCCACGCATCATCCTTTTTGGTTCCTCTTACAACCTGTCTGTCCTTAAAATAGGCAGCCTGCTCATCTAAGATCTCTATGTCCCCGGTCTCATCGATATAAAGTTTTGTCGTAAAAAACGGCCACACACCATGATCCATCCATACGCGTGTAATGTTATTGCGGTCTGCGATAAATTCGCCCTGTCTTTCTCCGATAATTGTTGCATTCGTTCCATCCATACGCACACCGGCAAAATTTGACAAAAGCATTTCCCGGACACCATCAGGATTCATGATCAGAAGTGCCAGACAATCCTGCCAGAGATCTCTCCAGCCCCTTCCGCCTTTTCCGTAATCATGGTGTGGCAGGAAAGAACAGCCGTAGATCCGTCGTAAGATCGGCTGAAAACTTACCCAGTGCATGTATTTGTCAAACACCAGATCTCCTGTATGATAAGAAACATTTACTTTTTCTTCCCAATAGGCTTTCACACGGGCAAATTCGTTTTTTACTTTGTCCGCTGTTTTATATTTTGCGGTAAGTTCTGCGATACCATGTTCTACGTCAGCATTTTTCCAATCTGTCACTGTATCACTGCCTGTATTCTTATAATCTGTCTTTTCTTCTGCAGCTTCCTGCTGCTTTAACGCTCCGATCAGGACTGTGTAGGACACAGTTTCACCTGCCTCTAACACCACCTCTTTAAAATGGAGTCCTCCGACCGCCTCGCATCCTGCAAAGCTGCATCCTGCCTTCACACCTTCAAGATTTTTTACAACTGCCTCCGGTCTCTCGAAATTGCCGCCTTCTCCAATATAATCTTCCACGACCGGATAAAAATCTTTTGGTGGCTCGCCGTTTCCATCAAAACCACAGACAAAGTAGGTCACATCATTTTTACGGTGCCCACGCTCGTCAAATGAAAGTGTCGGTGTCACAAGCACACCGTTTTCCACCGTTTTGATCCGGTGCAGTAAAGATGTCACATGTCGGTGATCCCTGATATTATCTGCACTTCTTCCATATAAAGGGATTGCCGCTGTTGGTGTGAACCGCACCTGCATCTTCCCGATATTTGTGATCTCCACATACATGATCTCTGCGTTCTCATCCACCGGAACGAACGATGTGATTTCTGCAGATAACTGATATTTATCTGAAGTTCTCGTCACGGTATGCCACATCAGTCCTGCTGTCACTTCATTTTTATCTGACAATCCGGTAAACTTCTTCGACTCTTCTTCCGCAGAAATGCCTGTTGCCGACCAGTTACCAGCATTTGCGACATGGCACCAGAAGTTCCTGCTGCTGCGGTTTTCATGCAGATTTTCTGCACTGACCGGCTCAAGTAAAAAAGTATTCTGATCTATCTTACAGTCACCTGAAAGATTCGGTGTCACTGCACTTTTGATTCCTGCTTCTCCTGCCACAGGGAAATACAGATAACTGTAATTTTCCGCATTTTTTAAGTTAAATGTGGCATCCTCTCCGATAAACTGATATGTATCCTGCATACTGACTACTCCTTTTTCCTTTTCATGTTCTGACATCATTGTAAAGAAAAAAAAGGGCACAAAAAAAGATACCTTTTTTCTGTAAGGTATCTTTTTTTTAGGCTGACAGATATCTGTCACTTATTTTGTTTCTTTCTTATATTTTGCAAAAGACAGGATATTACTGCAGATCACAACGATTTCAAGCAGCCCTGCCCAGTTTTTTATACTGATCTGATAAAACAGGGACGTAATACTTGTTGCCATTCCAGCAATCCGCATCTTCTGTGGTTTTAACCACCAGATCGAAAGTAGTGAGATCGATGATGTCAGAAATACCAGTATGGAAGATATCCCGGCAAATTTCCAGATCATGATAACGATTAAAAGCACCTGAAAGAAAACATATACCGGCGTCCATGCCCTTTCCTTCCGTTCCTTGATATTTGCGGCGATCAGGATTGTAAATGAAACAAGCATGCTGTACGCACCGCCCCTCCATTTAACATATCCATTTCTTTTGTTTTCTCATTTGCCGTTTTCATCCGGATATGTACTTCCTCTTTCCAATGATTCTATCTTTCGCCGGTGTACTGCATCACTAATATTGTTTTATTTTGCACAATCCAGTATAATCTGTCTGCATCTGTCATATCCAAGTTGTGAACTATTTAACGCTAACGTATAATTCGCTGCCAGCCCCCACTTCTGTTCCGTATAGAAATTATAGTTTGTGCTGCGACGTTTGTCTATATCCATTATCATTTTCTTTGCATCAGCTTCCGTCACATGATATAACCTGCAGATACGCTCCACTTTTTGTGGCATATCCCCATGTATAAAAACATTCAGCACATCATCCCTGTCCTTTAAAATAAAATCGGCGTTCCTTCCAATGATCACACAGTCCTCTTTCTGTGCTATTTCCATGATCACTTTGCTCTGCGTTTCATATACGATATCTTCCACGGATTTTCCCGTGATATCCCTTCCTGTAAATGCATACGCAAACAACCCTTTTTTTGTGGATAATTCTGCTTTTTCCCTGATATATTCCGGTGAAAGTCCTGACTTCTCTGCGATCTGGCTGATAATATCTTTGTCATAATATGCAATTCCAAGCTCTTTTGCCACTTTTTCGCCGATAAAACGTCCTCCGCTTCCAAATTCCCTGCTGATCGTGATAATTCTTTTTGCCATAGTTCATCCCTCCCTAATCTAAACTGTCAACTTTTGTTTTTCTGATTTTCTTTAAAAATACATATCCTACCAGACATGCTATAAACTCTGTGACCGGAAATGCCCACCAAATCAGTGAAACCCCTGCCTGACCATTTCTTACAAACACAGAAAATATTCCTGCTAACGGCAATATGATCACAAGCTGTCTTAAAAGTGAGATCACAAGTGATTCGATTCCACCATCTAGTGCCTGATAAATTCCCTGATATGCCACATTGATCCCTGCAAAAAGAAAGCTGATGGAAATGATCCGCATTGCACCGATAAAATATTCTCTCGACTGTCCGGCATTAAACAAAGTTGCAAATGCTCCAGGGAAAATTTCTGTAATGATAATGCCAAAGATCATCAGTGCAACGGTATATAAAAGGCCATATCTGATTCCATCCTGGATTCTCTTTTTACTGCGCATGCCATATGCAAAAGCTATGATCGGGGTGATCGCATCCCTCAGTCCAAAAGCAAGAAACAATACAAACTGCTGCACTTTGTAAAACAGCCCATATGCAGTCTGCGCTGCCGGAGCAAATTTTAAGATAAGGTTCATTACGTATACCATAACAGACATTAATGCCTGTGCAATGATCGCCGGAAGTCCGATCGCATATATTTCCTTTATAATGCCTGTATCCGGTTTCATATACTTTATTCCGTGGTCAAATTCTTTATTTAATCTGATATGAAAAACAAATAACAGTAACGCCGATGCCACCTGTCCGATCACCGTTGCATAGGCAGCACCCTTTACCCCCATTTCCGGGACCGGTCCGATACCATAGATCATGATTGGATCAAGAATGATATTGATCACTGCTCCTGTAACCTGACCGATCGTAGAATAAAGTGAACGTCCTGTTGCCTGTAATAATTTTTCAAACAGTGAAAAGAAAATGATTCCAAAAGAAATCACACAGCAGATTCTCAAATAATCCGTTCCCATGGAAAGAACTTCTGCATCCACTGTCTGCGAAGAAATATATGCTTTTACCCCGAAAATTCCAAATAACAGACATACTGCATAAATGATCACACCTAAAAACAGGCTGTTTCCTGCAACTTTCGCCGCCTTTTTGCTGTTTCCCTGCCCGAGCGTCCTTGCAAGCAGCGCATTCGTTCCTACTCCTGTTCCGATCCCGACTGCGACCATAAGCATCTGCACGGGGAATACCAGCGTAAGTGCATTTAATGCCGCCTCGCTTTCCACCTTCATGTTTCCGACAAAGGCACTGTCCACGATATTATAGACCGCCTGTAATGCCATCGATAAGATCATCGGTATCCCCATCTGAACCATGAGCTTACCTACCGGCATCTCCTTCATTTTGTTACTCTCTGCCATTTTAAATCCTCCTTGTTTTGCATCTTGTTTTCTGCACAAAAAAAGTGTGCACCTATCATATAAGCTGGACTTACGCTGATAAGCTACACACTTTTTTATGGCAATCATTCATAAGATGTAATTTTTTATGAAAAAACGAGCAGCAAAAACTGGATTTACGCAGATTTGCTACTCGTTCTTTTTTGAATTATAATTATTTTATTTTTAAAAGTCAAACGGAAATTTTTGCAGATCAGATATTCTGCTTTACCCATGCTTCAAGTTCTGTCTTTGAACTCTTTGCCTGACCGCCCATAATGGATTTACCTTTTCTGACATCCGCATCCGGGCACAGTGCTTTTATCGTTTCCTCACTTTTGCCCATACCGCTTCCCTCATTCGTGCAAAACGGAAGGATTTTCTTTCCGGAAGTATCAAAGAATTCCAAAAACGTTGCTACTGCCATCGGTATCGTCCCGCAATAATTCGGATATCCGAGAATAATGGTGTCATAATCTCCCATATTTTCCGGATAATTTATGAGTTCCGGTCTGTTATTTTCCGCAAAATCGACTTTTGCCTGTTCAACACACTCCCGGTACTGATCCGAATACGGCTGTTTCATCTCAATTTTAAAAAGATCTGCGTCTAAAAATTCTTTTATGAGTCCGGCACAGATCTCTGTGTTTCCAACCGTTATATTTTTTATGGAACCGCCAAAATAATTTTCTCCCGCTCTTGAAAAATAAGCAATCAATGTACGCATTTTCAGCTTCCTCCTTTACTCAAGAACCATAATACTAAAGTCTGTCATAATGTCAAGGTTATCAGCGAAACATTTCCTTTAATCTTAAAATATTCTTTTCAATCTCTGCTATCACTTCCATAAATACCTTATCATCACATCCTGTCGGATCAGGCAATCCCCAGTTATCATCAAACTCCCTGCCGATATACGGACATCCGACATCACATCCCATGGAAATAGCGATAATGTACACATATAAATGCTACCTTTTTCTTACGCATGAAAACCTCCTTTCAGATGATCCGCAGTCTCTTAGGATCAGACAACGCTTTGAGGATTTTGGCTGTCTCTGTATAGATTTTTTCCAAATCAATCACCTCACATAGAAATATCTCTATGTGTTAGGATAATATACAAATAGAAAAAAGTTAATATGACTATTCATTCACTTTGTCTACAAAACGCATGAAAGCACTTCTTCCTTCTTCCGTGCATTTGTAAACACCGGCATCTTTTAATACTTCCATAAATACCAGACCAATCTCTGTCTGCACGATCTCATGCAGTCTTTCCGGAGTAACTTCGCCCTCTAAACCGGTACCGAATGTAAATCCGTATTTCGGAAGGAACTCTTCTACCCAGTCTGCATGTTTTTCAAGGACTTCATCCTCACGGATAGATGTTCCATCAAGCAATGCCTGCTCTAAATCTGCCATCTCTTTTTTCAGACGTGCCGGAAGCACTGCAAGTCCCATAACCTCAATCAGACCGATATTCTCTTTCTTGATATGGTGCAGTTTTGCATGCGGATGGTAAACACCAAGCGGATGTTCTTCTGTTGTGATATTATTACGCAATACCAGATCCAGTTCGTATAAATCGCCGCGTCTTCTTGCGATCGGAGTGATCGTGTTATGTGGCTCTCCGTCTGTCTCGGCAAAAACAAATGCAGCCTCGTCTGTGTAACCTCTCCATGCCAGTAAAATCTTATCTGCCAGCTCGATCAGGCGGTCTTTTTTCTCTGCGCTGATACGGATAACGGACATCGGCCATTTTACGATACCTGCTTTGACATCCTCAAATCCCTTGAATGATATCTCTTTTTCCACCGGAGCTTTTGCCATGGCAAATTCATAATGACCGCCCTGGAAATGATCATGGCTCAAAATAGAGCCGCCAACGATCGGAAGATCTGCATTTGAACCAACAAAATAATGCGGGAACTGCTCTACGAAATCAAGCAGTTTACCAAAAGTAGCACGCTCGATCTTCATCGGTGTATGCTGTCCGTTAAAGATGATACAGTGCTCATTATAATAAACATAAGGAGAATACTGGAAAAACCAGTCACTGCCATTGATCGTTACCGGAATGATCCTGTGGTTCTGTCTTGCCGGATGGTTCACACGGCCTGCATATCCCTCATTTTCCTTGCAGAGTAAACATTTCGGATAACCGCTCTGTTTTGCAAGTTTCGCTGCTGCGATCGCTTTTGGATCTTTTTCCGGTTTGGATAAATTGATCGTGATATCTAATGTACCAAACTCAGTATCTGCAGTCCATTTCAAATCTTTCTTGATACGGTATCTGCGGATATAGTTTGAATCACAGCTTAATTTATAAAAATAATCGGTTGCTGCCTGGGCAGACTGATGATTATAAAGTCCACGGAATTTTGTAATGACTTCGCTTGGTCTTGGCATAAGCATGCTCATGATCTTTGTATCAAACAGATCGCGGTAGGTGATCGTATCTTCCGGCATCAGTCCCTGCTCTGCTGCATAGTCAAGCATCTCTGTAAGAATACCCTCTAATGCTTTCTCTGCAGATTTCTGTGTCATTGGCTCTCTTTTTTCATAAGCTGTAACAATGTTCTCTTCTAACTCATCTAATTTAAAAAGCTCTAACAGACGATTGATGGTAAATCTCTTATCTTCCGGTGCAACCAGTCCTGTTACCAGACCATATTCTGTTAACTCTAAAATCTTTTCCTGTATCATTTTCTTCTTCACCTCTATGCTATTCTACGTATCCGGACTATATTCTGTCGCGCATACACAATTATGCTGTCTATGTCATTTCTGACAATGAAACACTTCTCTTTTTATGCTAATTTCACCGGGCCGTCACCGATCTCAACAACATAGAAATCTGCTGCGTATCCGATCTTCTTCTCATAAGCGGCTCCAACTTCTTTGATAAAAGTTTCCACAGCTTCATCTTTTACGATACTGACCGTACATCCGCCAAAACCTGCACCAGTCATTCTTGATCCGATCACACCATCGATCTTCCATGCTTCTTCGACCAAAGTATCAAGCTCGATACCGGTTACCTCATAATCATCACGGAGAGAAACATGTGATTCATTCATCAGTTTTCCAAATAAAGCAACATCATTATTTTTCAGCGCCTCTACTGCTTTGATCGTTCTCTGATTCTCATAGACTGCATGTTTTGCACGTCTTACACACACTTCCTCTTTAATGGCATCTTTGTGTTCCTCAAACTGTGCCTCTGTCAGATCTCCGAGTGCTTCAATGGAAACAACTTTCTGTAACTCTGCTAATGCCTTCTCACATTCACTGCGGCGCTCATTGTATTTGGAATCGCCAAGTCCACGTTTTTTATTGCTGCAGGAAATCACGATCTTTGCATTTTCCAGTTTGATCGGTGCATACTCATATTTTAAAGTTGCCGTGTCAAGGAAGATTGCGTGTCCTGCTTTGCCCATTGCGATAGCAAACTGATCCATGATACCACAATTTACACCGTTAAATTTATTCTCAGAATACTGTCCGATCAGTGCAAGATCCTGATTTGTCACGTCAAATCCGAACATATCGCGTAAGATAAATCCTGTTAAAACCTCTACAGATGCAGAAGAAGAAAGTCCGGAACCATTCGGGATATTTCCGAATAATACAAGATCCATACCCTGCTCTACTTTCATGCCTTTTTCTCCGAATGCCCACATTACACCCTTCGGGTAATTTGTCCAGTCAGCTTCTTTCTCCGGTTTTAAATTCTCTACCGATGACTCTAACACGCCAAGCTGCTCAAAGTTCATGGAATAAAAACGCAGCTTCTTATCATTTCTTTTTCTTGCCACACCATAAGTACCGATCGTCAGTGCACAAGGAAATACATGACCGCCATTGTAATCGGTATGCTCTCCGATCATGTTCACACGTCCCGGTGCAAAATAAACACCAATCTCACCTTCATCTCCAAATAACTCTTTAAACTTTGCCAGTACGTTCTCCCAAACCATCTTGAATCCTCCTTTAATTTCTTCTAATACATCATTTGTTCTTATTTTGCCACACATCATCCTGTTCGTTTTTTTATCCTTGGAAAACAGGATACATTTGTTTTGTTTTCTTTGATAATCCTATTATACTGCATCCAACTCCCTTTGCAATGGCTGAAATGCAAACTGCAACAAAGTGCAGAAAATCCTGCAACATTTTTACATAAATGTTGCAGGATTTTAAAACCTTTTTTTATCATCAATTATTTTATGCTTCAAAATCGCGGATCAGTTTCAATGTTGGCAGCGTATTTCCCTTATAATCAAACAATGCCTGATTTGCCCACTCGTTGCCACATGGTCCCGGATCCTGAATATATTTTAAAGATGCAGGTGTTGCCCAGCCGGAACCCGGAACCGGGATCCATGCCGGCTCCCAGTAGAAAAAGCCCTTGCCTTTTCCACCATCGATATGGCTGATTCTGTTTAAGAAATCTTCCATAAAATCATACTGTCCCTGTACTGTCATCGGATATTCGATCTTCTCAACCAGCGCCGGTTTTGTTGCATAGCCTTTGCGATCTTCATCAGAGAGTTTCTCGTAGTCTTTGTAATCTTCCATCGTATATCCCATGGAAACCTCTGCCACGATCAGATCTTTGCCATAACGCTTAGCAATATCATTCATGTTGTCATTTAACATCTGAAGAGATCCATGCCAGAATGGATAATAGGACAATCCGATCAGTTCAAAATCCTCACCGCGTTTTGTAAAATTATCAAACCATTCACGGTAAAGTGCATTGTTGCCGCCATTGTCAAGATGGATCATAACCGGAATCTTTGACAGTTCCTTCATCTGCGGGCATACACCTTTGATAGAGCCTGCGAGACGCTCTTCATCTGCTTTGCGGACAGCACGGATACCGGCATTGACAAATGTTGCGATGTTATCATAGTTCGGCACCTTGCCTTCCGGCCAGAGCAGACCATTTGAAAGTTCATTTCCGACCTGTACCATCGTGATATTGACACCGTTTTCCAAATAAAGATGCATCATCTCTAACGTGAAATCATAAACTGCCTGCTCTAACTCTTTGACACCATAATTTTCCCATGCCTTCGGTTTAAACTGTTTTCCCGGATCTGCCCAGAAATCACTGTAATGCAGATTTAAAAGTACACCAAAACCTGCTTTTGTCACCTTTTTGGCGATCTCAAGAGATGTCTTTGGATCATTTTCTCCTGCACCGTAAGATTCTCCTGTTTCTGACCACGGATCATTCCAGACACGGATACGGATCGTATCCACATCATAAGATTTCATGATCTCCAAAATATCCTTTTCTTCTCCGTTGTCATAATATTTTGCACCACACTTCTTCAACTCTACAAGTGTAGATAAATCCATTCCTTTTACAAAATTCATAGTCATTCCCTTCCTTTTCATAAGCTGTAATATTTGTGCCAAAACATAAATAAATCAGGCAGCCGGGCTTATTTCTTATACTTTATTACTTATACTATATTCCTTTAAAGCGGAACGTAAATTCCAGCGGTTTTGTCACATCAATATGATATTCCGGATGCACCCATGAGCCCCAGCTATCATCGCCGCCGACTCCCATCTGTGCGAATGCCACACGGACGATCGTGTGATGTACCTGCGGTAATTCATAAGCATGGGCTGCATTTTCCAGTTCATGCGGTGTATACGGAAGTGCTGAAAAACTTAATTCATCTCCCTCAAACAGAATCCCTCTGCCTTTTGCATCTACAAGACGTGCATACCGCACACCAACTTTATTACCACATTCCTGTGGGACTAAGTATTTTGCCATATTATCCGCCACTTTATTGCTGTAGATTCCAAGCTTTGCTCCATGTCTCCGGTCTGCATAGGTCTCATCCGGTCCCATGCCATACCAGGTAAGATTGTCATAATCTGCATTAAACCAGAACATCATGCCAAACTCCGGCATATCCGGAAGTCCCTCGACCGGATCATACATCAATTTCGTCTCGATTGTTCCATCACCGAAAACCGTGTAGGCAACCTGACATTTACTTGCCGGTGTTGTCGGCATAAAATAAGTATAGGTGATCTTTACGGTATTATCTTTTTCTTCCACTTTCGTTGGAACATTGTCAAACATTCCTCCATTTCTGTGGCTGATATACATGCTGGCGATCTTCCACTGCGCATAGCGCGCCGGTGCCATACTTCCGTTATCATTGTCAACCGGTGCCCTCCAGAAATTCGGCATCGGGATCTTTTCGATCATCTCTTTTCCCGCATAACGGTAAGAAACAAGTCCACCATTCAACATGGAGAACAGACAGTCAAAATCTTCACCCTTCACACCGATATTTACCTTTCCGTGAACCACACGGATTGGTTTTTGGGATGCATGGAAAACGGTACTCTTTTTATAAATCTTCTGTCCAAATGCAACTTCATGACCTGCATCTGCCCAGCTTCTGTCCTCTTTTAAAAGGAATGAAACCGTAAGTGCATATTCTACGTCCGGTTCTTCTTTTTTCTGATCCTGACCATCTGCCCGCAAAACTGCAAATGGTATCTCATAATCGGAAGAACTAAGCGGTGGTACTGCTGTTTTGATCTCCTGTTTTTTTATCACAACTCCATTTTTCTGTAAAACTGCCACACAGCGGAACTGGTCTGTACCCGCAAACAGATTCTTATTCACTACCGTGAATTTTCCATCCTTTTCAAACAGGACACTGATATTCTGATAATTGAATTTTACTTCCTGCATTTTCGGGGATGGATCTCTGTCACCGCCATAACAGATTCCATTTCCACTGAAATTATAATCCGTCGGCCGCTCTAAGAAATCACCACCATATGCCTGACACTCTTTTCCATAGCGGTCTTTTTTCAAAATGGACTGGTCAATGTAATCCCAGATAAAACCGCCCTGATATCTCGGCTCTGTATCTGACAGATCGGTGTACTTATGCATGGCACCGCAGGAATTTCCCATCGCATGTGTATATTCGCACATGATAAACGGCTTTTCCTTATGCTCGGCAAGGAATTTTTTCACATTTTCCACACTCGTATACATCTGGCTTTCCATGTCACTGGTTGCCTCATATCTGCGGTCATGAAAAATTCCCTCATAATGAACCAGACGGTATGGATCTAAGGCACGGAATTTTTCGGACATGTCAAAAATTACTTTTCCGCCGTAAGATTCATTTCCGACTGACCAGATTAAAACAGCCGGATGGTTTTTATCTCTCTGATAACAGGAATTGACACGGTCAAGCATCATAGGTTCCCAGTCCATGTTGTCCCCCGGAACGATCGTGTCTTTCGGCACAGATCCATGCATCGCAGCATCCCACGAACCGTGTGATTCGAGATTGTTTTCTGCGATCATATAGAGTCCGTATTCATCACAGAGATCATATATAATGGATGCATCCGGATAATGGCAGGTACGGATCGCATTGATATTGTTCTGTTTCATTGTTACAATATCCTTTAAAACTTCCTCTTTTGTGATCGCACGTCCTGATATGGAACTGAATTCGTGACGGTTGACACCCTTAAATACGATACGTTTTCCATTTAATGTCATAATACTGTCTTTCATTTCAAAACGGCGGAATCCGATTTTCTGGCAGATAACTTCACTTCTTTCTCCATCTGTATCAAAACATTCTATCGTAAGCGTATATAAATTGGGGATCTCTGCACTCCACAGCTCCGGTTTATTCACCTGTTTTTCAAAATGAACTTCTCCCTCAGAAACCGGTAACTCCTCAAAGAAAATAAGCTGCTGCTCTTTTTCTTCCAAAACAGAATAATCTTTACTTCCTGTCAATGTAAATCTTGCCCTTCCAATGCCGCGCATCTGCATTGTAACAAGAAGATCTGCATTTATAAGTGTCTCGTCTAAAACCGGCTGCACTTTCAGATCATATACATGCACCTTTGGCATTGTATACAGATAAACCGAGCGGAAAATACCGGAAAACCGGTAAAAATCCTGATCCTCACACCAGCTTGATGATGTCCACTTAAACACCTGTACTGCCAGCTTGTTTTCACCTTCTTTTACATACGGAGTCAGGTCAAATTCGGACGGTGTAAAACTGTCTTCGCTGTAACCGACATACTGACCGTTTAACCACAGTGCAAAACCACTCTCAACGCCCTGAAAGGAAATATAAAGACCATTTTTCATAAACCCTTCCGGCAGTGTAAAATATTTTACATAACTTGCTACCGGGTTAAATTCACTCGGCACCGTATCGCGCCATACATCTTCCCTGCCGTCCCACGGGTACTGGATGTTCACATACTGTGGAATATCATAACCTTCCATCTGGATATGCGCCGGCACACGGATATCATCCCAGCATTTGCAGTCAAAATCCTCTGCCTCAAATCCGGTAACAGCCTGTGCATAATTTTTTGCATAATGAAATTTCCAGATTCCATCTAACGGTAACCGGAAGCTGCTTTTTTTCTCCTCTGCCTCTTTCTCATCTGCATATGAAATATGATCAGAGTGCGCTGACATACAGTTTTCCTTAAAAAACTTCAGATCATGGATCTTTTTTATTTCGAATGACATGTAATGTTCTCCTTTTATCTTTTTCTTATCTCCATTTTAACGAAAAAATGCGCATTTTGCATCTGTATTTCAACACAAAACACGCATTTTCAATCATAAGTTTTACCAGCCTTTCAAAGCGGAAATATTATAATTTAACAGTTTTCTCTCATAATTTTCCGGACTGATCTTCCACTGATACGGAGATGTATTCAGATATTTTTTGAAGTTCCGGTTAAATGTAGATGTCGTGGTAAATCCCACTTTCTGTGCGACCACATCCATCGGATCATTTGTCTTTTTCATGATATCACATGCTTTTTGCACACGCATCAGATTGATATAATCCATCGGTGACATATTCATATAAGATTCAAACACTCTTCTGAAATGCGTCTCACTCATATGACTTGCCTTTGCAAGTTCTTCCACACGAATATTATTCGCATACTCTAATCTGACATAATCAAGTGCTGCCGTAATCTGGGAAACACCTGTCTTTTTCTTTACTTCATCCTCCGATACATCACTTTCACACATACGGAGCAATTCTGTAAAAAATGCGATCAAAAGACCTCTGACACAATCATTAAAATGGCTTTTTTTCTGTCTCATCTCATCCATGAGCATCTTCACAAGAACGGAAATCCCGCGATTTTCCCATTCATGGAAAAACAAAGCCTTTCGATTGACCATCTGTAATACTTTTTTTTGCATGACAGCATTATCCGGATACAATTCCTGGATCATGACCATCGGATCAAAAAATAGATATTCCCAATAGCTTGGTCCCTCCGCTATATCACTGATCGTCACATGCGGGTAATTCTGCGGAATAATACTGACCATTGCCGGTTCGTAGCTTTTTGTCTGTTCATTTAAGATCAGCCTGCCGGTACCGTTTTTACAATATCCGATTTCCATGAGATTATGAAAATGAAGATTGCTTTCATCATGTCCGTAATCACGAATCCAGCTGTCTCCTAAAAGTGCCAGAACATATTCACCCTGCGGAACTTCATAAAATCTTAGTTCCATCGTGTCTTTTTTCTTTTTCCCCATGGTTATTACCTCTTTTTAAAACTGCCGTACATTATTTCAGTACGGCAGCCATTTTGTTTCTGATATCAGAATTTAATCAAAATCAAATTTTGTAATTCTATCATGCATTGCTTTATAACGGAAACGGATCATTTCGTTTTTCTCTAATACATCCTCTTCCGTTCCACGGTACTGACAGCGGATACAGCTATAAATACCAGTTTCTTTATTGTAGAACATATCGATGTCAAGATCTCTTAAAAAACAGGATGGGCATCTATAATTTAATTTGCCTTTGCCAAGTTGAGCCATGTTGCAAATACCTCCTTATCTGAGATTGTTTTTCTGTATCCCAATGTGAACATTGGTGAGAATGCATATCCTTCTTTTACATATCCTTCTGCCTTTGCATCGGATGCTGTCATGGATACTCTTGTCTCGATTTCAGGAACGACTGCAGAAACCTCTGTAGCTCCTACGACGCCCTCTTCACGGCATTTGTATTCATAGTTGATCGTCTTCTCTTCCGGTCCGTCGATCTTTAATGTGATATGACTCATATCCTCGGAATACTCAGTTGTACCATAGCATGCAACCATGTATTCATTTAATGTTACTTCTGCAGTCGGATCACTCATCTCTAAGATGTGACGCTCGATCCTGATGTTGGAAGATCCTTCCTCAAAGTATTCTTTTGTCTGAAGTTTTACAGTCAGATCCTTAAACTCGATCGTAACAGGGTCTAATGTAAGGATTCTTGTCTTGCCTTCCTGGGAGAAGTGTGCATGTGTCGGGCAGAGGCAGAGATCAACTTCCTCTCCTTTGTAAGAAAGTTTTGCACTTCTTACAGTTCCCTCTCCTGCGTAATGTGTAAAGTAACCTGCACGGTATTTCTCCTGGATTAAGAATGGGTAGGATGCATCCTGAACATGTTTTGTTCCAATGCCGACCGGCCACTCTAATTTTGCTGCATAAGGACGAAGATCAACGATCGCACCGCCCTGATCCATATTAACACATGCTCTCATGTACGGATCGCAGTACCAGAATAACTGTTTGTCTGAACCATATAAGATATCTCTCCAGAGAGCACATTCCGGCTCGTTGTAATTGTTCTGGTTGACACCTTTCTTCTCACGGTAGTAATCAGCGAACTCTGACATGGTCATATCTACTAACTGACCTTCTTTTTTCAGCTTGCCGTAGTAAGCACAGCCATCGCTGTAAGATTTGTAAAGGAGTTCATATGGCTGCTCCCAGCGTCCCATCTTGTTCATCCAGCCCGGTCCAACGAACATCATGTTGTAGGAATATCCGTTGTTATACTTCTCTAAGGAACGGTACTGGTCGATTAAGTTATAAAGATATGGATATTCCCATGTCTTTGTATCATAAATCATACCACGGAGTACATTCTGCGGATGTGTTCCGAAGTTCGAACCATTTCCATCGTAACATGCGATCAGGTCACGGGAAAGATGAGGGATTGCTACGATACCGCTGTCTTCCTCTTTATTTGCAGCCGGTGCATGTGTGTTCTGTTTCGATGGAATCCATGGTGCCCATGGGCCGCCATCAAATAATGTATACCAGGAGTTGTTGCAGGTGTGATATGCCTTCGGGCCTTCCTCCCAGCAGGTAGCAACTGCACATTTTACAGTCGGATAAGTTGCTTTGATATAGTTTGTCAGATCAGCATCCATATAATAAGATCCTGTTGACTCCGGATAAAAACCGAATCTGTCATGGAATTTCTCGAATACATCATTTACGATGGCTTTCTTATCTTCCATGGAGAACATCCAGATACAGAAGTCTTTTGTCTTATATTTTTCGCGGAACTCCTCACAAGGAAGTCCTAATAAAGATAATGCGATCTCATCACCATATACTTCATGGTCATGTTTTGCGATCTCTACTGCTTCATCATTGAAGAGTGAAGCATATGTCATCTGAATGGTTACTTTTAATCCATTCTCGTGAGCTAATCTCTGCTGTGTCTTAAAGATATCCAAAGACTCTGTTAAAAGTGCTTTATCTCCGATATCCTCTTCTTTTCCCTGTCCTGTCACTGTCGCAGAATACTCTGGAACCAGCTCCGGACGATGAATAAGATTCAGTACAAATTTATCCATTTTTTTCTTTCTCCTCTAAAATTTTATCTAAAAGAGTTAATACTCTTCTCAAAACTACACTTTCTCAGAAGAACGCTGCTCCTGCGTTCTTCCAACGCGGGTTAGTAACACTTAGGCATTGCAGCCTCTGCTGCAATGTCTACTTAGTGTTACTTCCCGCAATTTAGCCTTTAACAGCTCCGCCGGTAACACCCTCAACATAGAATTTCTGCATTACTACGAAGAGAATTGAAATCGGGATTGCGATCATTACACCGCCGGCACAGAAGATTGCGAAGTAATCTCCGATCAGAGTCTTCTGTAACAGGTTATAAAGACCGATCGCAACTGTCCAGTCTGCCGAATCTTTCGACTTGATCATGATCCGTGCCAGAACAAAATCCATCCATGGATTCAGGAAAGAGTTGATAATCGTATATACTATCATCGGTTTTGATAGCGGAATAATGATTTTTCCAAAAATTGTTGCCTCGGAAGCACCCTCTAAGCGGGCAGCCTCTCTCAGTGAAACCGGGATGGTATCAAAGAAACCTTTCAATACTAAAAACCCAAGTCCCGAACCTGCAGAATATACGATAACCAGACCTGCAAGTGAATCGGTAAGTCCGATCATTTTTAAAACAAAATAAACAGCGATCATGGAAAGTACACCTGGGAACATTCCAAGAATGATAGAAAAGCTCATCAGAGGTTTTCTCGCCTTAAATCTCATACAACTGAATGCATAAGAGACCATCAGTACAAAAGCGGATGAAACGATACAGGTAAAAAATGCTACGATAAAAGTATTTTTAAACCATGCAGGGAAGTTTGCTGCTGTATCTGTCTTGAAGAACAGTTGATGATAGTTTGCCAGTGTCCAGTGTTCCGGGAAAAAGTGCTGATAACTTACACCCTTTGTAGTGGAAAGGGATGTTACAACCAGCCATACAATCGGAATCAGCCAGATGATTGCCAAAAGAGCAAGTACTAAATGTCTTACAATGATTTTCCATGTTTTCTTTTTCATTATTGGTACACCTCCTCTTTATCGCCACTGATCATTCTTGTATAGCTAAGCAATGTAAGAAGCGCACAGATAGCAAATGAAATAATACCAATTACCGATGCCATCTTATAGTTTGAGTTATCGTTGGTCAATGTAAACAGCCATGTAATGAGAAGGTCTGTCTCTTTTGCATTAGAGTTTGCAAATGCCATGTTTGCTGTTGCATTGGAACTTGTCAGCAGATAAATAACGTTAAAGTTATTGATGTTTGCAATGATGCTCTGAATCAGGGATGGTCCACAGATAAATAATACATACGGCATTGTGATCTTCCAGAAGATCTGCCATTTATTTGCACCATCGATACGTGCGCTCTCCAACTGATCTGTCGGAATATTCATCAGAATACCGGTAGCGGAAAGCATCTGATATGGAACACCGACCCAGATATTAATAAGAATGATCATTGCATGAGACCAGCCCGGTTTAGAGAGAAATGGAATATAGTTTCCTGAAACAAGTCCGATGCTTTGTAACCAGCCTGTCAGACCGATGTTGGAACATAATGTATTTACAATACCGTGGTCGCTGAACATTTTGCTTACAAGAAGCAATGTTACGAACTGTGGAATCGCGATTGTCACAACAAAAAGTGATCTCCACATTTTTTTAAAATGTGTATCTTCATGGTTGATCAACTTTGCCAAAAGAATACCACCGATGAAAGTTGTAAATGTTGCCGATACTGCCCAGATCATTGTCCATGCAAGAATTCTTACGAATGCATAGGAGAATGTGATCGTGGTGCCGCCTGTAAACATATTCTTAAAGTTTCTAAGTCCAACCCATGTAAACAGGTAGTTTGGCGGCATATGATCCATATCATAATTGGTAAATGCCACACAGGACATAAAAATGATCGGTATAATGTTCATCATAATAACACCGATACTCGGCAGGGTAAGTAATGTGATATAAAACTTACCATTGAAAAGAGATTTTATATCTTCTGCAAATGTATTGACATGTTCTCCCTCTTCTTTCATAAGCTGAAGCCGGTAAACAGCTTTCATATTGCTTATATATAAAAATATGAATGCTACGATTACGAGAACACCAATAATACCATATAGCAGGATCAGCAATGAGTTATCGTAATCATTAACAGTATTTTTCAAGGTCAGCGGATCAAATACGGACTCATACTGAACGGTACCAAGTGTATTTAAATCCTTAATATAATTGATAGAGAACATTCCTGTAAACAGGATCACTACCACTTCAAGGGCTGTTATTAAGACACCTTTGACGATCTGTTTCCGTCCCCAGTATCCTGCACCCATAACAAGCAGTGAAAGCTTGCACCAGATATCTCCCTTTGCCACTGCTGTTCCGAAATCGACAAAGTATTTTTTGATTGCGTTTAAAAATGTTTTCATAGATTCACTCCCTATGCGCGTGAATGAGAATTTTTGTTTCGGTAACAAAAACTTTTCTCTTTTTAAAAATCCCCACATGACCTGTCTGTCAGGTCATGTGGAAATATGAGTTTTACAGATATTTTGATTATTCAGCTACCGGCTGTGTAATACCAGCTACTGCATCATCAAGTACAGCCTGAAGATCTGTTGCACCGTCAACCAGATTCTGTCCAAGTGCCTTTGCCGGATCCCAGTAATTATTGCCTACAACCTGCTGATCTGCAAACTCTGACTGCGCTGCAAGTGCTGCAAGTGCCGGGGAATCAATCTGAGCTGCTGCTACTGTGTTAGCCGGTCCCTCTGATGTAGCGTTACCAATTGCTAACTGACTCTCCTCATTTGTGAGATACTCAGCAAGGAGCATTGACCAGCCAACATTTTTAGCATGGGAGTTCACACCTACAAATTTGTATCCTGCATAAGATCCCATCTGTGTAGCTGTTCCATTTACATCGAAAGTAGGTAATTTACATGCTGCATATCCATCACCGTATTTCGCTTCAAAAGATCCGGTGTTCCATGTACCGGAAACATATGCGCTAAGTGTACCGTCATTTAACATGGTAATTGCATCCTGATCTTGTACGCTTACAAACGCCGGAGAAGAAGTGATATTCTCAATGCTCTGTGCTACTGCAAGACCGGTCTCAGAGTTCCAGTCACAATTATTTGAGTTATCTTCATTCATGGAAAGTTCACAGCCTGCACCAGAGAAGAATCCATACAGATACCATCCATCTGCTACATTCATGCCAACTTTTGTTCCTGCTTCTTCCGCTTTTGCTGTAAGATTTTCCCAGGAAGCCACATCCTCTTCAGAGAAGATGTTTGAATCATAGTATAAGAAATAACCGTTTGATGCTGTTAACGGATAAGCGTAAAGTTTTCCGTCTTTGGTAGCTGCTGCTACAGTTGCCTCTGAGTTTGTTTCTTTCGGATCATATGTATATGTAGCTGCCACTTCCTGAAGCGCACCTGCATTTACAAGATCATTTACCTGATCATCTGCAAATACAAATACATCTGCTGCCGCATCAATATCCTCAAGAATCTTATCTTTGGCATCTGCCTCAGATACAGCACCGATTGTGATGTTGAAATCTACATCTGAGTACTGCTCTTTGAATTTGTCTGTCAGCTCTTTCATAACATTCTGATAAGCTTCAAGTTCTGAGCACCATAACTGGATATCTACGGTTCCATCTGTAGATGCGATCAGATTTGCGATTGCATCATCGGAAGCTGATGCTGCCTCTGTCTCTGCAGCTGCATCGCCTGCTTCTGTTGTTGCAGCTGCATCACTGCTCTCTGCTGCATTGTCTGCTGCGCTGTTGTCAGCTGTGCTGTTGTTTGCTGCTTTGTTTCCACATCCTGCGAACATGGAAGCTACCATTGCTGCACATAATACTGTGCTGATGACTTTTTTCTTCATTTGAAAATCCTCCCTTTTCCTTGATAGAAAAAAATGTTCTTTTAGAACGCTTTTTCGTGTTGCGCTATGCGCAATCGGTTGTTCTATGGTTAGAGTATATCTCTGTTACATACTTGTGTCAATGTCCACTATTTATAATAAATCCGACCATTTTTTAGCAATTTTGCACAATATTATTTTCTTCTCTTTCTTTTATTTTTTTCATATTCGACTTTTGCGCAACCGTTAACCATCGATTTTTCGTGCATTTTCAATTATGTAACATGCTTTTTATGGATGTTTTAGCTCTTTTTTTGCAATTTTTGAACCAGTGATTTTGGGGGCAGATTTGGTAACGTTTTCAAAAGATATAAACTGGGTATATCTGCCCAGCAAAACAGTTTTCTGTAAAAAAAAAGCGAAACACATTCATTTTCCTGTGCTTCGCCCATTTCAAATTCATAACTTCAATCTATCCATAGATTTTCCTGTCTGTATTTACTTTGTCGATTCTTTGAGTACCACTTCATATGGAAGTAATGTGCGTTCTTTTACTTCAAGTCCCTCCGTCAGATCAAGCAGTGTTCTGCATGCTACCATTCCAAGTTCTTTCGCATCAAATGACAGCGATGTGATCGACGGTACGTTATTTTCAAGTACCATGCTGTTATAAAACGATGCCACACGGACATCTTCCGGTACTTTGACATGCTGCTGGCGGAGTGTTTTTAAAACACGGCTGCAGACAGCATCATCCATACATAGAATACAGTCTGCCTGCCGGTTCAACGCTTCCTTGACTGCTTTTTCCACCAAAACCTGATTATCCTGGCTTAAAAACATCAGGTCCTCATCTAACTCTTTTCCCATCTTTGCATATGCTTCGCGAAATCCCCGCAGACGGCTCTGTGTGACCACATGTTCCTCATTGCCGCCGATCAGCGCAATTTTTTCCATTTGTTTCATCAATATGATCGATGTAAGTTCTTTGCATGCGCTCTTGTGATTGTGGTCTACCTGGATCACACCTTTATAATTGGTACTGGTACTTCCGATCGTGACAAACGGTACATTTTTTGTCTGCAAAAAATCAATCTGTTCATCTTCCACAAAAGTACGCATCAGTATCACGCCGTCCACTTTATGATTTGCAATGATACGTTCTAAAGAAGATATGTCATTCGTCCTGCAGATAGAAAGCAGGATGTCGTATTCCATGCTTCCAGCAATCTCCTGTATGCCAAACAGACATTCCTGAAAGAAAGTAAGATCCACAACATCATACTCTCCCGGCATGGCAACACAGATATTATAAGTCTTAGACTGTGCAAGCCCTTTCGCAATCACATTTGGCTTATAGTCATGCTCCTCTATATATGCTAAAACACGTTCTCTCGTTTCCTTACCGATCCGTCCTTTGCCGGAAATCGCACGCGATATGGTTGTCTTTGATACCCCAAGTGCCTCTGCCACATCCGCAATCGTAATATTTTTTTCTGACCCCTTATCCATAAACTCTTATCCCTCGCTTTTTTGCGCTTAGTTGCGCAACTAAGTTTATTATTGTACAACCAGGGGCAAAAATCAATCCTATTTTTTTCCTATTTTTATTCCAGTATCAGACTTTTTACCGTTTTTCCGGCAAGCCTCTCGCTGCGCATATCCGGCTGCATACCTCCGACAAATATCCGGAAGTTTCCAGACGGCAGGATCTTCTTTCCTTTCTCATCATACAGCATAAACGCCTCCGGTTCTAAGCGGATGTGAATTTCTTTTTCTTCTCCTGCGTGAAGTGGAAGTTTTACGATCTTTTTCAACTGTCCATATGGCATATCAGAATGTTCTGCCTTCACGTAAACCTGTACCGTCTCGATACCATCCATTTTTCCGGTATTTTTTACGGACACACCGATTGTTACCCCATCAGAGGTCTTTGGTCTCTGCTCTAAAAACCTGATATTCTGATACGTATACTCCGTATAGGAAAGTCCATAGCCAAACGGATATAATGCCTCCTGTTTCATATAACGGTAAGTTCTTCCCTTCATGGAATAGTTTTCAAACTCCGGCAGTTCTTCCGTGGTACGGTAAAATGTGACCGGCAGTTTTCCTTCCGGATTTGCTTCTCCAAACAAAATATCTGCAATCGCCGCTCCGCCTCTTGCGCCCGGATACCATCCCTGTATGATCGCATCCACATGTTCATCCGCCCAGCTTACCGCAAGCGCACTTCCTGATAACAGGACTAAAACAACAGGTTTGCCACAGGATACTGCTGCTTCTAAAATTTCCTCCTGTAGTCCCGGAAGATTCAGATCCGGTTTGTCACCACTGCCATACTCATTGCCTGCATCTCCTTCTTCTCCCTCAATACCTGCATCGAGCCCAAGTACTGCAATAACCACATCACTCTCTTTACATACACCAAGCACTTCCGACATGCGGTCATTCTCCTGTGCCAGATTGCTGGTACGATCCTTATAAAGATGACATCCCTCTGAATAGAGCACCCTCACATCATCGCCGACATAATCTTCAATTCCCTCTAACACAGTAATGTAACGTGACGCAGTTCCCTCATAATTGCCAACTAACGCACGTCTGCTGTCTGCATTCGGTCCGATCACACCGATCGTTTTTATTTTATTTTTATCAAGCGGTAATATATGCTCCTTATTTTTTAACAGGACAATCGTGCGTTTTGCTACTGCTTCATTGAAAGTTCTCATTTCTTTGCTGTCTGCGGCAAGATAAGGAATTTTATCATATGGGTTTTCTTCTTTTTTATCGAACACACCCAGTTTCATTCTTGCCGTAAAAAGATTTGTGACAGCCTCATCTAAACGTTCTTCTTTGACCAGTCCCTGTCTTACCGCCTGAACCAGAAAGCCAAACAATGTACCGCAGTTTAAGTCACAGCCATTATTCATTGCCATCGCAACCGATTCGATTGCGGTGCTTGTAACATGATGTCCTTCATGAAAATCCCTGATTGCCCAGCAGTCAGATGTCACATGTCCCAAAAATCCCCATTCTTTTCGCAGAATATCGTTCAGCAGACGTTTGTTTCCACAGCATGGAACTCCATTTGTCCGGTTATACGCCCCCATTACTGCTTCTACTTTTCCTTCTTTTACACATGCTTCAAATGCCGGCAGATATGTTTCCCTTAAATCCTGTTCCGTCACCTTGGCATCAAATTCATGACGCACCACCTCCGGTCCGCTGTGAACTGCAAAATGTTTCGCACATGCAGCCGCTTTTAAATAATTTTCATCATGTCCCTGTAAGCCTTCAATATACCGTACTCCAAGACGGCTGGTCAGATACGGATCTTCCCCAAAAGTCTCATGTCCCCTGCCCCATCTTGGATCGCGGAAAATATTGACATTCGGTGCCCAGAAAGTCAGGCCTTTATAAATATCTGTATCTTTTCCTTCCTGCTGCATATTAAATTTGGCTCTTGCCTCCGTTGACACCGCATCCCCGACCTGTTCTAACAGATCTTCGTCAAAAGTTGCAGCCAGACCGATCGCCTGCGGAAATACAGTTGCTGTGCCGGCTCTTGCCACACCATGCAGTGCCTCGTTCCACCAGTTATATGCCTTTATATTTAACCGTTCCACCGCCGGTGCCTGATACAGGGTCTGTGCCACTTTTTCTTCCAGTGTCATTTTACCGACCAATTCTGCCGCACGTTTTCTATAATTGTCAAGTTTTTCTTTATTATGATTCAGTTCCATATGTCCATCCTCCATACTTATACCGGTTTTAATGTCAGGCTTTATTCTCTGGCAGCCTGCAAAAAACATTGCTTATTCATTTATGTTAATGAATAAAAGTATAACTGTCTACACTATATTTTACAGTATTTTTCCCGACAAATCATAGATATTTTTTCAAAAGAAAAACTGCGGCATTTTTCATACCGCAGTCTCTTTGACTTATTTTTTGATCTTGATTTTTATGGTTGCTTTCTTACCACTTCCATCGGTTGCTTTTGCCGTGATCGCAACTGTTTTTCCAATTCCAGCTTTCTTTGCCGTCACAACACCTTTGCTGTTTACTGTCGCATATTTGTTGTTTGAAGAAGTCCATTCAATCTTTGAATTGGCTTTCTTTGCTGTCACAACACCTTTGCTGTTTACCGTCGCATATTTCGTATTCGAAGATGACCATACAACTTTTTTATTTGTCGCTTTCTTCGGACCAACGGTTGCCTTCAGGGTCAGTTTTTTGCCAACTGCTAGAGAATGCTGTCCCGGTGTGATCGTAATTTTCTGTACTTTCACGTTTTTCTTTGTATTATCTGGTTTCTCTGTATCCGCCGGTTTCTTTGTATTGTCCGGTTTCTCTGTATCCGCCGGTTTCTTTGTATTGTCCGGTTTTTCTGTATCTGCCGGTTTTTCTGTATCACCTGGCTTTTCTGTATCCGCTGGTTTTTCTGTATCCGCTGGTTTTTCTTTCAGATTACCGACTGCTGCAGCTAATCTTTCTGTAACCGCATCAATCTCATTCTGCGTTGCCTTTTCGTTTGCTGCCACCTCTTTTGCTGCTGCAAGTGCCTCAGCAAAAACTTTATAGCTTTCCTCTGTATAATCAGATGCATTTATTTTTTCAGCTTTGGCAATCTGCGCATTTAATGCTGTCTTATCAACCGAAACGACGACCGGTGCCTTATCTTTTACTGTCTTCCAGATGCACATATTTGCTTCCTCCCTGTGCACCTGAAGTTTCCTCCGTGACCGTTCCGGTTGTGTCCCATCCGGTCAGTCCATCCTCAAAATTAAAATTTGCATTTTCCATACCGGAAACTGTTTCTGCCGACACCTTCACCGGTTCCGGCAATCCGGCAAGCAGTGAAACTGCCATCATACCGGCAAGCAGTCCACTTATAAACCTTCGTTTCATCCTCTTTCTCCCTTCTCCTTTTTACGCAAATATATTTATTCATAAATATCTTCCGCTTGCGCAACCGTTTATTCAATTATAAATATTTCATATTTTATTTACAATTAACACATTTCAACAATATTTTTATCTCCTTTTTATTCATTTATTACAATATATTTTGTTTTATTTTGGTATTTTTTACTAATTTTTATCGTTTATTTTTAGTATTTTTCATGTTTTATCATCTTTCTTGTCGCGATCAAACTACATTGTTGCGCAGTTTTTTTTATATTTTTTTGAATAAATATGCTTTTATTTTTCTATTTTTCCGCTTTATATACTTTTTTTCATGCATTTACAGCCATTTGCGATTTTTTATCTGTTGCATTACAGCATTATGGTTTACACACAAATTTCTGAATGATATACTATATTTGCGCAAGCGATTGCTTTGTGTGTAACACTTACAGATATCATGAAAAGAAAGGGCAATATGAAAACAGAAAAACTTTATTTTGGAGCTGCATATTATTCCGAATATCTTCCATATGACCGGGTAGAAAAAGATATGGAAATGATGGAAAAGGCAGGGATGAATGTCATCCGTATCGCAGAATCGACATGGAGCACTTTAGAGCCAACAGAAGGGGTGTATGATTTTACACATATTGATAAAATGTTAGACGCTGCTGCACGCCACCATATTTCTGTGATCGTCGGAACACCGACCTATGCCGTACCGACATGGCTGGTAAAAAAATATCCGGATATCCTTGCGATCACACAGAATGGCCGCGAACGATACGGTCACCGTCAGAATATGGATATCACAAACCCTGATTATCTCTCCCATGCCGAACGCGTGATCCGCGTTCTGATGGAGCATGTGAAGGATGTACCACATGTGATCGGCTATCAGCTTGATAATGAGACCAAAAGTTATGGAACTGCCGGTCCCCGTGTTCAGGCAATGTTTGTAGATTATTTAAAAGAAAAGTTTCCGGATATCAATGATTTTAACCATGAGTTCGGACTTGATTACTGGAGCAACCGTGTAAATGACTGGGAAGATTTTCCGGATGTCAGAGGTACGATCAACCAGAGTCTTGCCGCAGAATTTTGTAAATTCCAGCGCTCGCTTGTCACAAAATTTCTGGGCTGGCAGGCTGATATTGTCCGCGAATATAAACGTGATGACCAGTTTATCACCCAGAACTTTGATTTTGCATGGACAACCCATTCCATCGGTTATCAGCCTGAAGTGGATCAGTACGATGCCGCCCGCTGCATGACAGTTGCAGGTGCCGATATTTATCATCCATCCAACGAGGAACTGACCGGTGCTGAGATCACCGTATGCGGAAATATCTCACGCAGCCTGAAAAAAGATAATTATCTGATCTTAGAGACCGAAGCCCAGGGAATGACTCCATGGCTTCCTTATCCGGGACAGCTCCGTCTTCAGGCATACAGTCATATCGCAAATGGATCAAACAGTGTAATGTACTGGCACTGGCATTCAATTCACAATGCGATTGAAAGCTACTGGAAAGGCGTACTCTCCCACGATTTTTCAGAAAATGAAACTTACCGCGAGGCTGTTGTTATCGGAAATGAATGGAAAAAGATCGGTTCTCACTTAAAGAACCTGAAAAAAGAAAATAAGGTCGCTATCATGCTTGACAATGCTTCTCTGACCGGATTCGCACAGTTTCCTCTGGAAAATGCAGGTGTAAACGGCTACAACACTGTAATGCGCTGGTTTGCAGATGCCCTCTACCGCTTAAATATTGAGTATGATATGATTTCATCTAAAGAACGTGATTTTTCCGGTTATGAATGTCTGATCGTACCGGCACTCTACAGCGCACCGGAATCACTGCTCTCTGCACTGGATTCCTATGTAACAGGCGGCGGACACCTGATCACATCCTTCCGCAGCGGTTTCTCGGATGAATATTTAAAAATTTATCCGGATATGCAGCCACATATGCTGCATAAATGTCTTGGACTTCATTATGACCAGTTTACACATCCGCATCATGTGGACATAGCACCGGTTCAGAATAACATCTCTGCGATCGCCAAAGAACACTTTGCACTCTCCGATGACCATTCTGCTTCCCTATGTGCTTCTGCAAGTGAATGGATGGAGCTTATCACCTGTGATACCGCCATACCGGTATTAAAATACAGCCATCCGGCATACGAACTCTATGCTGCTGCAGCAATAAATCAGTATGGTAATGGTTCGACACTTTATTTTGGAACGATGTTTGATAATCATGAACTGTTAGAATCCGTGCTTTTATCTTTCCTGCATGAAGCCGGTTTTTCGGGTGCAGATCTATCATCCAATGCACCGCATTATCCACTGATCGTAAAGAAGGGCGTCAACGATTTTGGCAAAGAATTGTGCTACTACCTGAATTACTCAAAAGATCCGGTTTCTGTGGTTCATCACGAAAAAAACGGTGTGGAATTGATTTCTGAAACGGCTATTGCCTGTGGAGATAAGATCAATCTCGACGGATGGGGTGTTGCCGTAGTTGAGATGTAACATTTCTTTTATTAATTTTATCAAAACAGCTGTAACTCCTTTTATTTATGGGGGTACAGCTGTTTTACCCTACTCTGTTTTTCTCCCATATATCTCAAAATATTCACTTGCCTGCTGCATTGAGATATTAAGTTTATCCTGTAACTTCCTTAAAATATCTTCTTTGGAAAAGTTCATTTCAAGACAGATCTCTATCAGTCCTTTTGCCTCTCCTTTTGCTTCTCCCTCTAAAATAAGATCTTCGATTGCCTTACACATCTCTATCTCCTCCATTTCTTCCGATACCTCGATTGGTGTATTTGTGATTGTCTTTATCACCCTTGCCGCATTCATTTCTATAGTCTTATGGGTATCTGTCCGCAAAAATTCCAACAGCTTTTCTTTATCTTTTGGATACTTGATATATCCCATAACTTCTTTTAAACTTGTAGAAAACTTATCTAATTCTTCTTCTGTCAGCTTTGCCGGATCAATCAGATACAAAGGTGATGACTGGTCTGATATGGTTTTCTTTAAAAAAAACCGGAGAGATATTTGCCATTACTCTTTCCTGAAAAATCCTTTTTGTTCCTGCGATGATCTGCCGCTATATTTATAAATATTTCCGTACCAGGATTTTCCCAATCGTCTGACTGCCTGCTACAATATCAGAATTTCCTGTTATATCCACGGGATTTCCTTTATAATCAGTAACTTTTCCACCCGCTTCTTCCACAAGCAGCATTCCGGCTGCATAATCCCATGGTTTTAAACTGCGTTCAAAATATGCATCAATCCTTCCGGCTGCCACGTACGCAAGTTCTAATGCCGCAGAGCCAAGTCTTCTGATGTCTGCGCAATCTGTAAATACCTTTTCAAAAACTTTAAAATTTTCTTTTGCAAGTTCACGATGATACGGACTTGTTCCGATAGAAATCAGACACTCCGAAAAATTTCCCCTGCTGCTGACCGATATCGGATTTCCATTTAACCAGGCCCCTTTTTGCCGTTCTGCTACAAAGATTTCATCGGAATACGGATGATATATGATTCCAAATGTAAGTATACCATTTCTCGCAAGTGCCAGTGAGAGTGTACTGTTCCGAAAATCATGGATAAGATTTGTTGTCCCATCCACCGGATCTAAGATCCAGACGTCACCCGAAAAATCTATGTCACTGTTATCCTTCTCTTCTCCCATAAACTGTATATCCGGATACAATTCATAAAGTGCCTGCTTCACCTGTTCCTGCACTTTAAAATCAATCTGTGTCACAAAATCTGCTACACCCTTCACCTTGATATTTGATGACCCCTCACGGTCTGAAAATAATGGTTTTACCTTTTTTACGATCTCTATAACCTTTTGTGTATCAATATTCATGCCCATACTCCCATTTTTCACGATGACAGATCACAACCATCCAGCCCTACTTTGTGTTCTTCCCATATATCTCAAAATATTCACTTGCCTGCTGCATTGAGATATTAAGTTTATCCTGTAACTTCCTTAAAATATCCTCTTTGGAAAAGTTCATTTCAAGACAGATCTCTATCATTCCTTTTGCCTCTCCTTTTGCCTCTCCTTTTTTCTCTCCCTCCATCCTTCCACGAGACTCACTCTCTAAGATCAGATCATCAATTGCCTTACACATCTCTATCTCCTCCATTTCTTCCGATACCTCAATTGGTGTATTTGTGATCATCTTTATCACCCTCGCTGCATTCATTTCTATAGTCTTACGGGTATCTGTCCGCAAAAATTCCAACAGCTTTTCCTTATCTTTTGAATATTTGATATATCCCATAACTTCTTTTAAACTTGTAGAAAACTTATCTAATTCTTCTTCTGTCAGCTTTGCCGGATCGATCAGATGGATGCGATAGTTTTCCACAAAACTCAGGATTTCCATATCCCTTGTCGCCATCATTTCATGCAATGACAACGGTCCGTCCCATTCTTCCGCTCCAAAATGAATCACAAGGGTAATGACTGGTCTGATATGATCTTCTTTAAAAAATCCGGAGAGATATTCGCCATTACTTTTTCCTAAAAAATCCTTTTTGTTCCTGCGGTGTTCTGCCGCTATATCCGCCACCTGTCTGCCGTATTGCAGTGCATCATAAATAGCATTTCTGACCGGCATTGCATAATGCACCTCTGTCTGATTTTCGATGCCCAAAAGAACGTAAGACGTTTTTTCGTCCTGTTTTACTACTGCAGATTTTAAAAGATCGCGATATCTCTGCACGGCATCTGTTTTTATGTCCACTCTACTTGCATTTTTCTTCCTTACTGATCCATTTTTTACAGAACTCCATTCTGTTTTCTGCACTTCCCATTTCTTATCTTCACCGACTTTTTCTTCATTTCCAAACGGCAGTACAATCTCTGTTGAATCAATTTCTATCAGTTTTGCAGGATCAATAACCTTTTTCCCATTGTAGATCAGATAATTAAATGCATCTGCAAATACGGTATTTTCCCTCATATACTCTTTTGTTACTATATCCGCTGTTCCCATTCATTTCTCCTCCCTGATGTTATTTGGGAGAAATCTCAGGTTTAAAGAATCCTCCCATACTTTGTGTGGAAGAAATCTCCGGATTTTAAGAATTCTCCCTGCTTAAATGTGTGGATAATAAAAGCATTGAAAATTCTTACAATTTTGATCTGTGGATAGAATGGCATATATGCCTGTATAGATAATTCAGAATGTCATGCTTTGTATGGATTTTAGCATATTGCTTATATTATGTCATTAAAAACACCTTATTTTAATTATATTTGTAAGTATTGCACAAAAAAATAGCATATAATTTCTACATGCTATTTTTAATAAAATATTTTATCTGCATAATCAGTAACTATCCGCTTATAACTTTTACAATTTTCTTTTCATTCTGCGCAAAATCTCTTTGTCATCAGCCGATATACGGTAAGATTCTATCATTTTCTGAATTGCCTTATTGTATGTCTCATCATCCAGGTGATTATTAAGCAAAAACGCATGTGTCTCCTTTGGAAATTTTGCATATGCAGTTGCAATGCCCCACGCGACTCCCATTTTCCGGTAATACCCCGGATGATCAAGACTATCCCACACAGACAGCACACGCGTAATATACTCCTCTGTCAGGAAATGATCCATCAGCATGACGGCAACGACACGCTGCGCAAATTCATGATCAGATTTTGCATAAAGCATCAGAAAATCCCATACTTTTTCACGGTATTTCTGTGCAATTTTAAAAGTAGCACAAAAGCAGTCATTGACTGACCAGTCATGTATCTTCGGGATAAACGTCCGTACATACTCCAAAAGCTCATTGATTTCTCCCTTTGCATATCCAATCACGAGCCCCTGCAGCATGATTTCCTCATAAGTATCACAGACAGCATGATCTAAATATCCCCGCCAGTCCTCTTTTGCAATCTTTTTCGCAAGAGTTCGCAGTTTTGGGATACGCACACCTAAAATCGGGTCTGCTCCGGGAATCAGACCGGATGTAAACTTCTGAAATTTTGATTCTGCTTCCGCATCTAACCATGCACGGATTTCTTCATTTGTCATATGTAATTCTCCTATGTTTATCATGAATTACTCAACAAATGCTAGTTTGTTGAGGCATGCGTCGCCCATCCAAATGGTGTTTCGTAGGCTTGTGAGTGGCGTC
>NZ_QRHS01000002.1:269944-270421 GCF_003470905.1 Roseburia sp. AM23-20 | reverse complement strand
TTTTTTTGAACCTGATTCTGCATGATTCTCATAACTTCCATCATGTTTTCACGGCTCATGTTATTCAGCTGTTCCTCTGTAAAAAACGGATCCATCCGGCAATCTCCAAACTCTTATATGATAATTCCAGTATAGCATAGAAAGTCCAGCTGTTCGAGAAAAATCAACGTTTTACTGTGTAGGAATATATACCGATATCCACAAGTATTTCGTGCTTTTTGCGAATTGACAAATCCGTTCTTTATACAACAATCTTTGGATGTCTTTCTTCAAAAGCTCCCTTCGGAGTAAGTGAAAGACCATCACACAGCCAATGCATTTCTTTCAGGGTCACTTTCTGTAATTCATCCGGAGTATCCGGCCAGTGAAAGGAATCTTTGTCAAGCCTCTTCATCAGAATCCAGAAACCGGATCCGTCCCATTGCAGAATCTTAATAGAAGTCCGCCTGCGGTTGCAGAACGCAAACATGCAGCGCG
>NZ_QRHS01000002.1:269666-269934 GCF_003470905.1 Roseburia sp. AM23-20 | reverse complement strand
CGCCTGCGGTTGCAGAACGCAAACATGCAGCGCGAATAGGGATCAAGTTTGAATTTTAGCTTGATAATTGCAGCCAGTCCGTGATAGCTTTTTCTCAGATCGGTAGCTCCACAGGCAAGGTAAACGGTTGTGCCACCTGCCAGATCAAGCATGATCTTTCAGCCCCTGGATCAGAACACGAAAAAATTCCGGCGGGCATTCAGGCATCACTTCAATCCGAATAGCGTTTGTGATAAAAATGCGGACTGGAGACGGGCTGATATTCAAA
>NZ_QRHS01000002.1:0-269656 GCF_003470905.1 Roseburia sp. AM23-20 | reverse complement strand
TTAATAGAAGTCCGCCTGCGGTTGCAGAACGCAAACATGCAGCGCGAATAGGGATCAAGTTTGAATTTTAGCTTGATAATTGCAGCCAGTCCGTGATAGCTTTTTCTCAGATCGGTAGCTCCACAGGCAAGGTAAACGGTTGTGCCACCTGCCAGATCAAGCATGATCTTTCAGCCCCTGGATCAGAACACGAAAAAATTCCGGCGGGCATTCAGGCATCACTTCAATCCGAATAGCGTTTGTGATAAAAATGCGGACTGGAGACGGGCTGATATTCAAAGTCTCATTCTTTGAAATCTCTTTTTCCGTTGGCATTTTTGCAAAAATCATATCTGTATCTGATTGTTCGTCCAATTTTTTCAGCTTGCGCATCCAATAATTCATTGTAGAGACTGGAACGTGATGTTCCTGACACCATGTTTTGCAAGTCTGCCCACTGGATTGAAATTCATGGATTCGTTCAGACCACAGAGTGATTTTTTCATCTTTTTTCATAATGATACAGTTTCCTTCCTTTGTTATGAAAAGAGTGTATCAGAAAAATATAGTTGCTGACAGATACGGATGATTACGTACTTACATCATATCAACACGATAGATGCAAAGACTTGGTTAATAAAATTACAGTCAGAGGATGGAAAGAGTTATAGCAGTGTCCATACAATACGTGGAGTAGTAAGACCAGCTTTTCAGATGGCTTATGAGGCAGACCTAATCAGAAAAAATCCTTTTGATTTTGAACTGCATAATTTTCTAATTGATGATTCAGTAAAAAGAGATGCAGTAACATCAAAACAAGAAAAGGAGTTTTTAAAGTTTGTTCAACAGGATGAACATTTCAGTGAGTGCTACGATGGGATGTTTATATTATTTAGAACAGGCTTGAGAATAGGCGAGTTTTGCGGACTTACGTTAAAGGATATAGACTTGGAGAAAAGAACAATCAACGTGAATCATCAATTACAGTATGTTGGCAATAGGGGAAAGTACATAGAAAAAACAAAAACTGAAGCTGGGACACGAGTATTGCCAATGTCGGATGAAGTTTATGCAGCATTCAAGAGGGTAGTACAGAATAGAAAGAAACCTAAAGTCGAGGAAATGATAGATGGTTATACAGGTTTTCTGTTCTTGGATAAGCGTGGAAAACCAATGATGCCCTATCAATGGGAAAAACGCTTTCAGCATGTGGTTGAGAAGTACAATAGAATTTATCGAGTGCAACTTCCAAAGATAACACCACATGTGTGCCGTCATACATTTTGTACGAATGCGGCAAAGCGAGGAATATCTGTAGAAACATTGAAATATTTAATGGGACATACAGATATAAGTGTTACCTCAAATGTGTATACACACCTTAAGTTGGAAGATGCACAGAGAGAAATGGAGAGGCTTGAAAGGATAGAAAAAGAAATGAAAAAGTGTGCCAAGTAAGGAAATAAAGGGCATAGGGAAAAAGTACTGATGAGTACGAATCGGGTTTATACCTAGATTTGTACTCATTTTACTTACCGAGATATGGTAAAATATGCGATTTTATGCTAGGATAAGACCATTGGGTTAGATGTCGTGAAAGTGCGATAAAACCTAGGAAAAATAAGGATATACAAGGAAAAACGAAGATATGCAAAGAAAAATTAAAGTACTCTTTATCTGCCACGGCAACATCTGCCGTTCCCCAATGGCCGAATTTATATTAAAAGATATGGTATCAAAGCGTGGTATAGCCGACCAATTTGAGATCGCTTCCGCTGCCACAAGCACCGAAGAAATCTGGAACGGCACCGGCAACCCGATCTATCCGCCGGCACAGGCGGAGTTGAGGAAACATGGGATTGGAAAAACGGTATATACAAACTTTTCTGAAAAACGAGCAAGGCAGGTAACAAAAGAAGATTACAGATATTATGATTATTTGCTCTGTGCAGATGCAAACAATATCAAAAACACCATCCGTATTACAGGGCAGGATGACGAGGGCAAGATAAAACTGCTTTTGGACTTTTCGGCAGATCTAGAAAGAAAAGGAAAATCCATTTCAGATCCATGGTATTCCGGCAGGTTTGACGAGACCTACAGAGATGTTGTTTCCGGTTGTGAGGGACTGCTCGCATACCTTAAAGAAACAGGACGGATTTCATAAAAACACAGGGAAAAAAATGAAAAAACAGTGTCAATGGTATCAGAATATCATCGACACTGTTTTTTCGTTCATGACAATAGGTTTAGTCACCTCACAACGCGTACTTTCTATCACTGATAATAATTTCGTATATTTTCGTGAAAAGTCAATACCCGAATAATATATAAATATACATATAAAAAATTAGTGAAAAAGACGAAAAAAGACAAACAACACAAAAATATCTTGTTTGAAATGCCGGAAAAATGTATGATGTCAATGTACGAAATAACACGAAAATTTTAAGAGGGGAGAAAAGTATGTATAAGACCGGTTAGAAAACGCAGTCGTTGGCTACGGATATGTGGAGAAATCAAAAATGGGGGAATTAAAAAAATGAAAAATAAGAACATTTTGAAGAAGACCGCTAAGAAGTCAATTAGCTGGCTTTTAATTTTAGGAATGCTGATAACGTTACCACAGACACCGGGAGCGGTATCTGCAGCGGCAGCAGGACTGAAAACAGAGACCGAAACAGTGCATGCAGAAGAGGTGGAGACAGAGACCGGAGTTATGAATGCCAACGAGGCAGAAACAGAGACCGAAGAGGTGGAGACAGAGACCGAGACAGTGCATGCAGAAGAGGCGGAGACAGAGAATGCAACAGTGCATGCGGAAAATGCTGTGACAAAGACAGATCTGACGGTTCACTTCAAAAATGAAAATAACTGGGATAAAGTATATGTAAAATTTGGTGCAGGCGACAGCTGGGCAGCTGTTAAAAATTTTGAGTACTGCAAAAATTATGACTATGGCGGCCTGTTAAAAGAAAACAGTAAGAATAAAGGCTGGTATAGCTTTAAGGTTGAAAAAGATGATGCGTTGGATCTGAATGGATTATTTAATGCTGGTGCATGGGGTGACAATAATCAGACAGAAAACTTCAAGATCGAAATTACATCCGAAACTATGGAAGTATGGATCACAGGCAAGACTGTCAGTGAAGAAAAACCAGAAAGCTGGGCTACTGGTGAGACAGTCAGTGCACCGGTTGATGTGACTCCTGTATCAGGTGTAGAGAGCCCTGTGCTTGGAAAAGACAGTTCTGTGACGTTTAATTATGAGATATCTGCAGATAAGCTAGGAACAGAAAAGCTTTATCTTATGGGTTCACTTACAGACTGGACAGATGGATATGAGATGACAGATGAAGATAAAGATGGTATTTATTCCATTACCGTTTCAGATAAGCCTGCTGGAATTTATGAATATAAATTCAAGTATGGCAGTAACTGGGTGACAGATCCGGCAAATAAGAATTATAGTAACGGAAACAGTAAGGTGGTAATACCGGGACTTGGTAGCGATACGTTAGAAGCTAAGGTCGGTGTCACAACTGCATTGCCAGATACACTTAAGTATTACACAGCAGATGGGACAGTTGCGGATGTGAAACCGGAGTATACTTTAGAAACATCAATGGATGGTGTTTCAATTGATGAAGGAAAATTAACACTTTCAGATGATGTGACTGCAACCGACATTCTGGTAATTGCGTCATATAAAGTAGGAGATGATGTTTATAAAAGCACAGTGTATGTGAATGTTGTCATGGCACAGTATAATTACCATATTTACTATTATGCAGACAATGAGGATCGTGTGACAGCAGATTCTGCGGCATTATGGCTTTATGGTGATGGGGTAAATGGAACACTTCATGATTTTACGGATACGACAGAGATTGATGGATATACATGGTTAACGTACACATGGACGACAAGTTTAGACAATATCAGTATTATTGCAAAGAATCCGGGAAGTGAATGGACATGGCAGGCAGCTACAGTAAATTATAAAAATGCAGATGCTGCGGAAGATGTAGATGTTTATGTGATTCACGGAGATACAACAGCATACACAACGATACCGGATATTAAGGAAGCTACGCAGAAACATTATGTGCTTGTGGAATATAGAAGAAACAATGCAGATTATGATGGATGGAATATTTACACATGGGACAGTGGATATGATGATACGGTAAAATTTGTTGAGAATCAGGGCAGCTGGATTGCTCCGGTACGTGTTTCATCATCAAAAGAATCTATCTCTTTTTGCATGCGTCACAGTACGGATGATAATGAATGGGAGAGTAAAGATGGCGGCGATCATATGGTAAAGATCGCAGCCGGACAGCGAATGACAAAAGTTGTTTTTGAGGAAGGAAAAGGAATTGTATCTTACTATCCGGACAATCAGGGTTATGAACTTGATACAAAGAATGGAAAAGTAAATCTTTACTATCGAGATGATGATCTTTACGCTGAAAATAAGGCGGGAGAGATTGCATCCGTAAAGGTTGTCTATGATGATAATGAATATGAGATGACTTATAATGCCAATACGCAGAGATGGGAGAAAACAGATGTCGTATTGACAGAGGGAGAGCATCATTATTATTACAAAGTAAAAGCAGCAAAAGATAGCGAAGAAGTAATAAAATTAGACCTGTTTAATGCGAATAAGGAAGCTGGCGATAATCCCGGATACAGCATTTTTGAATACTATAAATTTAATGCCACAGTAAGTGGAACAATGTCTGGGAAGACAATGGATTATGGTGACAATAATGTATTGACGGTTTCTGTCAATGCAGACAAGATCAATGGAGATACCGCGTTTAAGGCATCCGCAGTAACGGCAGATCTGACAGCTCTTGGCGGCAAGAAAGATTTTAAACTCGATCCGGCATTGATGGAGGGAAGCATTGCGGTAAAAGAGGGAATTCAGGCGGGAACCTATGAACTTCCGGTTACCGTAAAAGATCAGTATGAAAATGAGTATACAGGAAAAGTCTCAGTTGAAGTAACAGAGCGGAACAAGGGAACGGATTTTGACTGGGATGAGGCAGTTATTTATTTTGCAGTGACAGACCGTTTTTATGATGGAAATACCACAAATAATGATGCATATGGAACAGGTGATTACAACAAAGATCCTGCTACTGGTTCGTTGAGTTATCATGGCGGCGATTTTGCAGGTCTGACACAGAAGCTGGATTATTTATCAGATCTTGGAGTTAATACGATCTGGATCACTCCTATCGTTGCAAATGAGATGAAAAAAGGGCTCGCTACAGATCTTCCGGGAACGCTTTCTTATGGTTACCATGGTTACTGGGCAAGTGATTTTACGACCTTAAACAAACATCTTGGAACAGAAGAAGAGTTTAAGACCTTACTTGATTCGGCACACAAAAAAGGCATGAAAGTGATGGTGGATGTTGTATTAAATCATGCCGGATATGATACAGAAAATTATTTTAACTCTATGCTGAATGGAAAAAATATGATCCGGAGTGGAGCGGATCTGATTGAGGGAGATACCAAAAAAGGACCTTTGTCTAACCTGCCAGACTTTATGACAGAAGATCCGGATGTGCGTAATCTGTTGGTAGAGTGGCAGTCTGCATGGGTAAGCAAATATGACATTGATTATTACAGAGTAGATACTGTAAAGCATGTGGACGATACAACATGGGCTGCATTTAAAAATGCACTGACCAGGATTGATCCGGACTTTAAAATGATTGGAGAATACGCTGGTGCAGGCTATGCAAGTGATACCGGAACCTTAAGAAGCGGTGAAATGGATTCACTCCTGGATTTTGATTTCAATGACCAGGCACTTGCTTTTGTAAAAGGTGATATTGATGGTGTTGAGATTTTTATGGAAAAGAGAAACGCAGCAATTGATAATACAGCGACACTTGGAGCATTTACAAGTAGTCATGATGAAGATGGCCTGATGCAGAAAATCATTGATGAAGGATATACAAAGGATCAGGCATACAACATGTTTAAAGCTGCCACAGTTCTGCAGATGACGGCAAAAGGACAGGTCATTGTATATTATGGCGAAGAGATCGGACAGTATGGAAAAGACAATTATCCATATCAGACCAATCGATATGATTTTGACTGGAGCCAGGCACAGAATGCAGACGGAAGTTTAAATACAGACAATGAGATGCTTGTCCACTATCAGAAACTTTTGACTGCGAGAAATAAATATTCAGAGATTCTTGCAAAGGGAGATCGGACAAAGGTTGCAGGTGGCAGCAAAGAAGGATATCTGGTATTTGAAAAATCATATCAGGGAAAAAATGTTTATGTAGGAATTAATCTGACAGATACGCCGGTTGTGGTAGATAAACTTGCGGTAACAGGAAAAGGCTATAAGGATGCTTATGCAGATTCAAAGGTAACGGAAGCAGATGGAACAGTATCATTTACAATTCCTGCACTGAAAGCAGGTGGAACAATTATTCTTGGAGTACAAGAAGAAACAATAGAGCCGGACAAAGATATTGAAGCAAACGCTATCACCTTAAACAAAACGGACTTAACCTTGAAAAAAGGGAAATCTTACACCTTAAAAGCAACCGTAACACCGGAAAATAGTGTAGATAAGACCGTGACTTTCAAATCTTCCAAGTCTTCCGTGGCAAAAGTAGATGCAAACGGAAAAGTAACTGCAAAGAAAGCAGGAACCGCTACAATTACAGCTACCACAAAGAATGGTTTAAAGGCAACCTGTAAGATCACGGTTACAGATCCGGCAACCAAAGTATATCTGACACCGGCAATGAGTATCAAAAAGGGAAGTTCGGTAAAATTGACAGCATCTGTATTCCCGAAGACAACGACAGATAAACTTACATGGTCTACTTCCAACAAAAAGGTAGTGACAGTAACAAAGCGTGGAAAAATCAAAGGCATCAAGACAGGAACAGCTACGATCACGGTAAAGACGTCGAGTGGAAAGAAAGCAACCTGTAAAGTGACCGTTGTAAAGAGTAATAAGAAGTCAGCAGGTATTAAACTGAGTGCAAAGAAACTGACATTAAAGCAAAATGCAACAAAACAGCTGAAAGCTACTCTTGATAAGAATGCAACGGACAAAGTGACATGGAGCAGTTCTAACAAGAAAGTAGCTACAGTCGATAAAAATGGTGTTGTAATGGCTGTAAAGAAAGGTACTGTAACGATTACCGCAAAGACATCAGGTGGAAAGAAAGCAACCTGTAAAGTGACGGTAAAAGTACCGGCAACCAAGGTAAAATTAAACAAAACCAAGGCGACTGTTGCAAAGGGCAGGACTCTGACCTTAAAAGCGACTATGACACCTTCTTCCTCAACAGATAAACTTACCTGGACGAGTTCCAACAAAAAAGTGGCAACAGTTGATAAGAATGGTAAAGTAAAGGCGCTGAAAAAAGGCACTGTAACAATTACAGTAAAATCTGCAAGCGGAAAGAAAGCAACTTGCAAAATTATTGTAAAATAAAAAATAATGAAAAGATATCGCACAGATAAACCCAATATCTGCGCGGTATCTTTTTATGGTTTCAAAAATAATGAAGTGTAAAATAAAAAAAATTGCAAAAAAATATTGCAAAGAAGAAATCTATGTGGTATAAATGTTACAACGTTAAAACAGTAAAGCGATGAAAGAGACTCTGATCTTTAGACATCGACAGGAATACAGCGTCACCGACTGAGAGCGCTGTTTGAAAGAGAAGGTCAAGGGAACACTCTGGAGCAGACTGATTGAACAGGAATTTGCACGAGCGGTTGATCTTAAAAACAGCGGCAGTGGATCGAAAGTAGGTCAGTACGTGGGTGCGCGTTAAGCACAGAGAGCGGAAAGATGATGAGAACGACATCATTTTTCAATGCGGGTGGTACCGCGGGATACTAAGAGATTTCGCCCCGGAAAAGCATATGCTTTTCCGGGGTTTTTTGTATTCATGATAATAGAATGTTCGCGGAGCGTGCATTCTATTATTTGTTGAAAATCTGAAAGACAGAGTTTTGTTTTTCAAAAAGGTTCCCGTCCCGCACCTTATCATATCTAAAGGAGTGTACAGAATATGGAATTCATGACAGGTGTAAACAAAAAGGAAACCTTAGAGATCGGTGATTTACTGACCGGCAGCTATGAGGGAAAAAGTGTAAAAGTAAACGGAGCAGTGCATACCATCCGTGATATGGGTGAAGTTGCATTTATTGTCTTAAGAAAGAGAGAAGGACTGCTCCAGTGTGTTTACGAAGAAGGAAAAACACAGTTTGACTTAAAAGATTTAAAAGAGGCAGCAACGATTGAGGTGGAGGGAACCGTAAAACCGGAGGAACGTGCACCACACGGATTTGAGATCCGTCTGGATAAAATCAATGTATTGTCCGAACCGGCTGCACCGATGCCGCTTGCAATCTCAAAATGGAAATTAAATACCTCCTTGGAGGCGAATTTAAACAACCGTGCGATCGCCCTTCGAAATGTCAGGGAGCGTGCAAAATTCCGTATTCAGGAAGGTGTGGTACGGGGATTTCGTGATTTCTTATACAGTCAGGGGTTTACAGAGATCCATACACCAAAGATCGGTGCAAAAAGTGCAGAGGGTGGAGCAAACCTGTTCCGTCTCGAATATTTCCACAGACCGGCTGTACTGCAGCAGAGTCCACAGTTTTACAAGCAGATGATGGTAGGTGTCTTTGACCGTGTATTTGAGACAGCACCGGTATTTCGAGCAGAAAAGCATAATACAAAGCGCCATTTAAACGAATATACCAGTCTTGATTTTGAGATGGGATATATTGATGGATTCGAAGATATCATGGCGATGGAAACCGGATTTTTACAGTATATGATCGCATTATTAAAGAAAGATTATGCGGAAGAACTGAGATTACTGGGTGTTACATTGCCGAATGTCGATAAGATCCCGACCGTGCGGTTTGATGAGGCAAAAGAAAAAGTAGCGGAAAAATATCACCGTCAGATCAGAAATCCATACGATCTTGAACCGGAGGAGGAAGCACTGATCGGACAGTATTTTAAAGAAGAATATGATGCAGATTTCGTATTTGTTACGCATTACCCATCCAAGAAACGTCCGTTTTATGCCATGGATGATCCGGCAGATCCGACGTATACGTTAAGTTTTGACCTTTTATATCAGGGACTTGAGATCACGACCGGCGGACAGCGTATCCACGATTATAACAGGCTGATGGAGAAAATTGAAAAACGTGGTATGGAGTCTGAGGGAATGGAACAGTACTTATCCGTATTTAAACATGGCATGCCGCCACATGGTGGACTTGGAATCGGATTAGAGCGTCTGACCATGAAATTAGTCGGTGAGGACAATGTTCGTGAAACTACTTTATTCCCTCGTGATTTAAGCAGATTAGAGCCGTAATCAGGTTAGAACAGATGTAAAGAATCCAAAACAAAATAATTTTAGATCCATATCAGGTTCAAAATTGAATGTAAATTGAGTTTTGCAAACAGGGATCATATGAATGAAAAAGGAGAACAGCCGTGAAACATTTGGGAACAAAAACAATCGAAACAAGACGTCTTGTTTTAAGACGATTTACACTTTCCGATGCAGAACCGATGTACCGTAACTGGGCATCGGATCCGGAAGTGACAAGATATCTGCTGTGGCCTGCACATGAGAGTGAAGAAGAGACGAAAGGCATTTTAAAAGGCTGGATCGCTGCATACGATAAAACGGAAAAATATGAATGGTGTATCGAATTAAAAGAGATCGGTGAGGCAATCGGCAGCATTGGTGTCGTAGCTGTCAATGAAAAAGTGCAGTCCATGGAAGTCGGTTATTGTTTAAGCTGTGACTACTGGAATAAAGGAATCATGCCAGAAGCATTAGAGGCAGTGGTAGAATACTTGACTAACGAAGTTGGGGCACGCAGGATCGCGGCGCGATGTGATACCAGAAATCCGTACTCAGCCAAAGTGATGGAAAAGTGTGGCCTTAAATATGAAGGAACAGCGATTCAGGCTGAGTGGAACAATTCTGGAGCCGGGGATGTTGCTTATTATGGTCTGGTGGTTGGACCTGTGATCGTAGAAGAACCGGAAGAAGCTGAAGAACCGGGAATCGAGGAAGAGGAAGAAATTCCGGCAGTTAAGACCGGACGCAAAAACGAAATCTCAGACGAGACGATCGAGTATGTCGGAATCCTTGCAAAATTAGAGCTGAATGAGGAAGAAAAAGAGCATGCCAAGAAAGATATGGAAGAAATGCTCAACTATATTGATAAATTAAACGAACTTGATACCACAGGAGTGGAACCTATGTCACATGTATTTCCGGTAAACAATGTATTCCGGGAAGATGTAGTGACAAACGGAGACGGCAGCAAAGAGGCGCTTTCGAATGCACCGGCACAGAAAGACGGTGGATTTAAAGTGCCAAAGACAATTGGAGATTAATCAGATTGCTCAAAGAACATTTTGTGCAGCAGGCAAAGAAAATGTTCGGATAAAAAGCAGGAGCAGGAATGGAGATTTATATGAATATTATGAGTTTGACTGCCGTGGAACTCGGCAAAAAGATAAAAGCAAAAGAAATCTCAGTAGAAGAAGCTGTTATGGCGGCATTAGATGCCATCGAGAAAAAAGAAAAACTCGTAAACAGCTTTGTGACGGTAGATAAAGAAGGCGCACTGAAACGTGCAAAAGAAGTACAAAAACAGATTGATGACGGCATTTTGACTGGACCGCTTGCAGGTGTTCCGGTTGCCATTAAGGATAATATGTGTACGAAAGACTTGCTTACCACCTGTTCTTCTAAGATATTATATAACTTTATCCCGACCTATACGGCAGAGGCAGTTTTAAATCTGGAAAAGGCAGGGGCAGTGATTTTAGGAAAGACCAATATGGATGAGTTTGCCATGGGAAGTACGACAGAGACATCTGCTTATGGCGAGACGAAGAATCCGTGGAACACAGAGCATGTGCCGGGAGGTTCTTCGGGTGGTTCCTGTGCAGCAGTTGCGGCTGAGGAATGTGTTTTTGCACTTGGTTCAGATACTGGCGGTTCTATCCGTCAGCCGAGTTCTTTCTGTGGTGTGACCGGAATCAAACCGACCTATGGAACGGTATCACGTTATGGACTGATCGCCTATGGTTCATCTTTAGATCAGATCGGGCCGGTTGCGAAAGATGTGACTGACTGTGCAACGATTTTAGAGACGATTGCTTCTTATGACACGAAGGATTCCACTTCTGTAAAAAGAGAAGATTACGATTTTACCAGTGCACTGGTGGATGATGTTGCAGGAATGAAGATCGGTATTCCGCGTGATTATTTCGGGGAGGGTTTAGATCCGGAAGTAAAAGCAGCAGTTTTACAGGCAGCAGAGGAATTAAAGAAAAAGGGCGCCATCGTGGAAGAGTTTGACTTAAGTCTGGTAGAATATGCGATTCCTGCTTACTATGTCATTGCCTGTGCAGAGGCAAGTTCGAACCTTGCAAGATTTGATGGTGTAAAATATGGTTACCGTACCAAAGAGTATGAGGGACTTCACAACATGTACAAAAAATCCCGTTCCGAAGGATTCGGGCCTGAGGTAAAACGCCGTATCATGCTTGGCTCTTTCGTGCTGAGCAGCGGTTATTATGATGCATATTATCTGAAAGCACTCCGCACCAAGGCGTTGATCAAACAGGCATTTGATAAAGCATTTGAAAAATATGATGTCATTTTAGGACCGGCGGCACCGACCACTGCACCAAAACTGGGACAGTCCTTAAGTGATCCAATCAAGATGTATTTAGGAGATATTTACACGATTTCCGTAAATCTTGCCGGCTTACCGGGAATTTCACTGCCGTGCGGCAAAGATAAAAACGGTCTGCCGATCGGGTTACAGCTCATTGGAAACTGTTTTGAAGAGAAGAAGATCATCCGCGCGGCATATGCATTTGAACAGACAAGAACCTATGAGCACAGCCCGCTTGCATAGTCCGAAAATGGAGGAATAGAGATGAGTAAAATATATGAAACTGTCATTGGACTTGAGGTCCATGTTGAGTTAGCAACAAAAACAAAAATCTTCTGCGGCTGTTCCACAGCATTCGGCGGTGCACCAAATACACATACCTGTCCGGTGTGTACCGGTATGCCGGGTTCTCTTCCTGTATTAAACCGTCAGGTGGTGGAATATGCGATGGCAGTGGGAATTGCCACAAACTGCAGCATCACCCAGTACTGCAAATTTGACCGTAAGAACTATTTTTATCCGGATAATCCGCAGAACTATCAGATTTCCCAGCTATATCTGCCAATCTGCAGAAACGGCGGTGTTGAGATCGAGACGGCAGCCGGAAAGAAGATCATTGGTATCCATGAGATCCATATGGAGGAGGATGCCGGAAAACTTGTACATGATGAGTGGGAAGATGTCTCCATTGTTGATTACAACCGTTCCGGTGTGCCGCTTATTGAGATCGTATCTGAGCCTGATATGCGTTCTGCGGACGAGGTTATTGCTTATCTTGAAAAACTGCGCATGATCATCCAGTATCTTGGCGCTTCCGACTGTAAATTAAATGAAGGTTCCATGCGTGCCGATGTCAACCTGTCTGTACGTGAGGCAGGTGCAAAGAAGTTTGGAATCCGTACCGAGATGAAAAACTTAAACTCTTTTAAAGCGATCGCAAGAGCTATCGAGGGAGAGAGGGCACGTCAGATCGAGTTACTTGAAGCTGGCAGAAAAGTAGTCCAGGAGACACGCCGCTGGGATGATAATAAGGAATCTTCCCATGCAATGCGTTCCAAAGAGGACGCCCAGGATTACCGTTATTTTCCGGAGCCGGATCTTGTGCCGATTGTGATCAGTGATGAGTGGATCGCAAAAGTAAAGGCAAACCAGCCGGAGCTTCGCACGGAGAAATTGGAGCGTTACCAGAAAGAATTTGATCTTCCGAAATATGATGCCGAGATCATTACCGGACATAAGAAATTTGCGGATCTGTTTGAGGCGGCAACCGAGCTCTGCGGAAAACCGAAAAAAGTGTCCAACTGGATCATGGTGGAGACGATGCGCCTGTTAAAAGAAAATAACATGGATCCGGAGGATATCTGTTTTTCACCGGTCAATCTTGCAAAACTGATCAATCTTGCCGATTCCGGTTCCATTACAAACACGGTCGCAAAGGAAGTATTCGAACTGATCTTTAAAGACGACATTGATCCGGAAAAATATGTTGAAGAGAAAGGCTTAAAGACAGTCAACGATGAGGGAGCACTCCGCGAAACGGTACAGAAAGTACTGGCAGATAACCCGCAGTCCGTAGAGGATTACCATAACGGCAAAGAAAAGGCAATCGGATTCTTAGTCGGACAGACCATGAAAGCCATGAAAGGAAAAGCAAACCCGGCGCTTGTGAACCAGATATTAAAAGAGTTACTGTAAGGTATTATATTTGATACCAACATCATGTGTATAAAAATATGAGGACTGAAAAAAGTCCTCATATTTTTGCGATAGCTTGACAATCTTGTTTATGCATGCATATACTAAGTTAATTGCGAAACTCATTCATGAACTGGCGATGTTGTGGAAAATTGACAGATGAAAAAGAAAGTGCTGGGGAGCCGTCGGTACTTAGTGACCGTATTTTGGTCACTTAGTATCCGCTACGAGCGACACGCAGCGAGAGCGTGCTTTCGTTTCAGCTGTCAATTTCCCACAACATTCACAGCCTAAAGCAGAGTTTCGCCCAGGTAACTGTTTTATTGAATAGCATGGAAAGAAGGAGCAAAATGACCTATCATTTATCCGACGAGCAGGAAAAATACTTTTATGACACCTTAGAGGAACTCTGCAGGCAGTCCCGCCTGTTAGAGTCTCATCGCTATATACAGCATGGAGACACCAGCGTATTTCGCCACAGCGTATCGGTTGCATATTTCAGCTATTATCTGGCATTAAAAATGAACGCACCTGTGGATATCCACTCGCTGATCCGTGGAGCGTTACTGCATGATTATTTTCTTTATGACTGGCACGAAAAAGATGCGTCGCATAAATGGCATGGATTTCATCATGCAGAAAGGGCGTGCGAGAATGCCATGCGTGACATCCCGGATCTGAATGAAATAGAAAAAGATATGATAAAATGTCATATGTTTCCATTAAATATCGTTCCGCCCAAATATATGGAAGGCTGGATCTTGTGCTGTGCGGATAAGATATGTTCCGGTGCAGAAACTGTGAAAGGACGCATGCCGGAGAAAGTTATTTTACCATGGAAGAAGAAAGAAAAAGTGGTTTAGAGTAATATAAAAATAGAGATGAAAATGGGCATATATAAAGTTTTTGGCTTTATATATGCCCATTTTTTGAGGTCACTTATGAAAATACAGAGAAAGAAAAATATCTATACGATTTAAAATATATTCTAGCCTTCCGCAAGATTTCCCGTGTAAAGCTGATAATATTTTCCTCTTTCTTCCATGAGTTTGTCATGGTTGCCGCGTTCGATGACGCGTCCCTGCTCTAATACGATAATGCAGTCACTGTTCTTGACTGTGGAGAGGCGGTGGGCGATCACGAAAGTGGTACGTCCTGCCATCAGTTTATCCATACCATCCTGAACGATCTTTTCTGTTCTGGTATCAATGGAACTGGTTGCCTCATCGAGGATCAGTACCGGCGGATCTGCGATCGCAGCGCGTGCGATGGCGAGCAGCTGACGCTGTCCCTGGCTTAAGTTTGCACCGTCACCGGTTAAAAGTGTGTTGTAACCGTCCGGCAACTGGTGGATAAAGGTATCTGCATTGGCAAGTTTTGCGGCTGCAATGACTTCTTCATCTGTGGCATCGAGTTTTCCATAGCGGATATTTTCCATTACGGTTGCAGTGAACAGGTGTGTGTCCTGAAGTACGATGCCGAGGGAATGACGCAGATCGTCTTTTTTAATCTTATTGATATTGATACCATCGTAGCGGATCTTACCATCCTGAATATCATAGAAACGGTTGATCAGGTTCGTGATCGTAGTCTTTCCGGCACCGGTACTTCCGACAAAAGCAATCTTCTGACCAGGTGTTGCGTAGAGGTCTACATTGTGGAGCACGATCTTATCCGGGTTATAACCGAAATCAACATCATCAAAGACAACATCGCCTTTCAGCTCGATATAATCGACACTGCCGTCAGCCTGATGTGTGTGTTTCCATGCCCACATACCGGTACGTTCTTTTGATTCGACGATCTGACCGTTTTCTTTTCTGGCGCGGACGAGTGTAACATAACCTTCGTCTGTTTCCGGTTCTTCATCAAGCAGCTTAAAGATACGCTCGGAACCGGCAAGGGCCATGACGATATTGTTGAGCTGCATACTAAGCTGGTTGACCGGCTGGCTGAAACTCTTATTATAGGTAAGGAAACTTGCAAGTTTTCCGAGTGTAAAACCGCCGATGCCGTTTAAGGCGAGTACACCGCCGACTAAAGCACAGAGTACATAGCTGATGTTACCGATCTGTGCATTGACAGGCATTAAAATATTACCAAATTTATTGGCATTGTCTGCACTGTGGAAGAGCTGGTCATTCAATCTGTTAAAGTTTTCGATACTTTCTTCTTCATGGGTAAAGACCTTGACGACTTTCTGACCATTCATCATCTCTTCGATATAACCGTTGACCGTTGCGATATCTTTCTGCTGTGCGATAAAGTATTTTGCACTTAGTGCACCGATCTTTTTTGTGGCAAAAAGTGTGACACCGATCATAAGAAGTGTCACGATTGTCAACGGAACATTTAAGAGAAGCATGCTGACAAATACACTCACGATGGTGATGATACTGTTCAAAAACTGTGGCATACTCTGGCTGATCATCTGACGGAGTGTATCGATATCGTTCGTATAGGTGGACATGATATCTCCGTGATAATGTGTGTCAAAGTAGCGGATCGGAAGTTCTTCCATATGGGTAAACATGTCATCACGCAGGTTTTTTAAAGTACCCTGTGAAACATTTACCATGATACGTGTATATATATAAGAAGCGATTGCTCCGATCAGGTAAAAAACGGCAACACGCATGATGGCATGCAGCAGACCGGAAAAATCAGGATCTGCCTGACCGATGAGCGGCAGAATATAGCTGTCGATCAGAGTCTGCATAAACCAGGTACCCTGTACACTGGCAAGTACGGTAATGAAAATACAGATCACGACAAGAATACAGTGAACTGCATAATTTTTCATAATGTAAGCGAGCAGACGCATAAAAAGTCTGCCGGGATTTTCAACTTTCGGACGTGGGCCTTTTGGACCTCTGCCACCCGGACCATGAACCGGTTTGGTATTTTTTTCTGCCATTATGCAGCACCTCCTTCATCGAAATCACCGCTTCCGCTGGTCTGTGATTCATAGACATCGCGGTAGATATCATTGGATTCTAATAATTCTTCATGTGTGCCAAAGCCATTTACAACACCGTTATCTAAAACGATGATGCGGTCTGCATTCTGGACGGAGGAGATTCGCTGTGCGATGATGAATTTGGTTGTGTCCGGAATCTCTTCGGCAAAAGCCTTACGGATCTTTGCATCGGTTGCGGTATCAACAGCACTCGTACTGTCATCTAAAATAAGTATTTTCGGTTTCTTTAACAGGGCTCTTGCAATACACAGACGCTGTTTCTGACCACCGGATACGTTGGTTCCACCCTGTTCAATGTAAGTGTTGTAGCCGTCCGGGAAGCGGTCGATAAATTCATCTGCGCAGGCAAGATGGCATGCGTGGCGACATTCTTCATCAGTCGCATTTTTATCGCCCCAGCGGAGGTTTTCATAGATGGTTCCGGAGAAAAGCACGTTGTTCTGCAATACTACGGAGACCTCATCGCGCAGGGTGTCAAGATCGTAGGAACGTACATTTTTTCCGCCGACGAGAACAGTACCTTCCGAAACGTCATAAAGACGGCTGATCAGGTTGACGAGTGAAGATTTAGAACTTCCTGTACCGCCGATGACACCGATGGTCTCACCGGAGTGGATGGTAAGATTGATATCATCAAGGATCGGTTTATCTGAGGTCTTGTTATAACGGAATGTTACATGGTCAAATGTGACACTGCCGTCGGCTACTTCGTAAACCGGATTTTCCGGGTTTGTGATATCACTTTTTTCATTTAAAACCTCACAGATACGCTCGGCACTTGCGATACTCATGGCTAACATAACGAAAACCATTGAGAGCATCATCAGACTCATCATGATGTTCATACAATAGGTAAGAAGACTCATCAGTTCGCCTGTGGTAAGAGAACCTGCAACGATCATTTTTGCCCCCAGCCAGCTTAATGCGATGATACAGCTATATACAGCAATCTGCATGACAGGGGAGTTGAAAGCGAGTACGCCCTCTGCTTTGACAAACATGTTATAAATATTTTTGCTTGCCTGTGTGAACTTCTTCTTTTCATAATCCTCACGGACATAGGCTTTGACTACACGGATCGCGGAGACATTTTCCTGTACCGATGCATTTAAGTCATCGTACTTTGGAAATACTTCCATAAAGTAATGATGTGCCCGTATTGTAATAAAGGCAAGGATCACACCAAGTACGATAACAGCGATCAGGTAAACGCATGCGAGTTTCGCATTGATGAAAAATGCCATGATCATCGCGCAGACTAAAGAGATCGGTGCGCGCACGCACATACGCAGCAGCATCTGATATGCGTTCTGCAGATTCGTCACATCCGTGGTGAGCCTTGTGACAAGACCTGCGGTGCTGAATTTGTCAATGTTGGAAAAAGAAAAGGTCTGTATATTTTCGTACATTGCTTTTCGTAAGTTACGGGCGAATCCTGCGGAAGCACGGGCACCGTATTTTCCACCCATCGTTCCTGCAAACAGGGAAACACACGCGACAATGACCATACATCCGCCCATGACGTAAATATGGTGGATATCCCCGGCTTCCACGCCGTTATCGATGATCGATGCCATCATCAGTGGGATGATCGTTTCCATGAGTACTTCTAAGATCATGAAAACAGGAGTGAGGAAAGAATCTTTTTTAAATTCTTTGATCTGAGCTCCCAGAGTTTTTAACATAACATCACATCCTTTTCAAAAAATAATTGATTTTTATTTGTTAGTGTGCTAACAATATAGTTATAAGGCATAAAAAAAAGAATGTCAATGTAAAAAATAATATTATTTCAGCAGGAGATAAATCATGCATACAGATACGATAGGATATAAAATACGTTTGATCCATAACCAGATCCATAAGCGGATGGAGGCAAAAAAACAGGAAAATGAAAAAGAACCACTTACGGGAATGCAGCGCTGGACGCTTGGATTTTTGCGGGATCATGATGGAAAGGATATCTATCAGAAGGATATTGAAACGGAATTTTCGGTATCGCGGGCAACCGCATCAAACATGCTTGCAGTCATGGAACGGAAAGGGCTGGTGCGCCGTGAGACGGTGGAGCATGATGCGAGGCTGAAGAAACTGGTGCTGACAGATAAAGCACGTACTATGGTAGAGAGGTCAGAGCAGGATATGCGTGAAATGGAAGCTCTTTTAGAGAAAGGACTGAGTGATGAAGAGGTAAAAGATCTTAAGAAATATTTAGACCGGATGCTTTTGAATCTGGATGTGGATATTGCCTGTCCGAAGAATTCTTTCTGTGGTGGCATGAAAAAATAGAAACACTAGATATTGTGGTTGATGATGCAGGATATACAAGTGAAAAAAATGACGAAGAAATCACCTTAAATTTGGTAATAGTGAATAAAGACCGCGTATTTACTGGGGTTGCAACGATCGATTCTGTCCGGATATCATAAAAATGGGAAAATATATATGTTCCAAACACATTGACAAAGACACAATATATTGTATAATAAGTACTCGTAGGTTATGCGGCCGTTTGGGTATGGCAGGCAGCTATCAGTCAGAAACAGAAAGGGATTTGATCGGAAATGAAAATTATTAAAAGAAGCGGTATGGAGGATACCTTTGATATTAAAAAAATTGAGGCGGCGATCCGCAGGGCAAACAACAGCGTTATTGATTATGAGAAGCTGACAGATAAGCAGATTGATGAGATATCAAAAAATGTGGAAATTGCCTGTGAAAATATGAAACGTTCTCCAAGTGTAGAAGAGATTCAGGATATGGTAGAGAACCAGATCATGAATCAGCGTGCATTTAATGTGGCACGAAACTATATTACATACCGTTACAAACAGGAACTGGTGCGCAAATCCAACTCAACGGATGAACAGATCTTAAGTTTGTTAGAGTGTAATAATGAGGAAGTAAAACAGGAAAATTCAAATAAAAATCCAACGGTAAACAGCGTGCAGAGAGATTATATGGCAGGAGAGGTCAGCAAAGATATCACAAAGAGATTTTTGCTGCCGCCGGATATCGTGGAGGCGCACGAGCAGGGAATCATTCATTTTCATGATGCGGATTATTTTGCACAGCATATGCACAACTGCTGTCTGGTCAATTTAGAGGATATGCTTCAGAACGGAACTGTTATCAGCGAAACAATGATTGACCGTCCGAAGAGTTTCTCTACAGCATGCAATATCGCAACACAGGCAATCGCACAGATCGCAAGTTCCCAGTACGGTGGACAGAGTATCTCACTTTCCCATCTGGCACCGTTCGTACAGGTCAGCCGTGAAAAATACCGTAAACAGGTTCGTGCAGAACTTGAGGCGATCGGAGTTGAACCGACAGAGGATAAGGTGAAAAAAATTGCTGAGATCCGTGTAAAAGAAGAGATCAACCGTGGCGTACAGATGATCCAGTATCAGGTGATCACCCTGATGACAACAAACGGACAGGCACCGTTTATTACAGTATTTATGTATCTTGATGAGGTGCCGGAAGGCCAGCTTCGTGATGATCTTGCAGCCGTGATCGAGGAAATGCTTCACCAGAGAATCCTTGGAGTGAAAAATGAGCAGGGCGTGTACATTACACCTGCATTCCCGAAACTGATCTATGTCTTAGAGGCAGATAATATCCGCGAAGGTACGAAATACTGGTATCTGACAAAACTTGCAGCAGAATGTACTGCAAAGAGAATGGTTCCGGATTATATTTCAGAGAAGATCATGAAGAAATTAAAAGACGGCAACTGTTATACCTGTATGGGATGCAGATCTTTCCTGACTGTTGACCGCACAAAAGAAAATTATGCAAATGCAAAGAATTATGTTCCGGGTAAGAAATATTATGGAAGATTTAATCAGGGAGTTGTTACGTTAAATCTTGTGGATGTTGCATGCTCTTCCGGAAAAGATATGGATAAATTCTGGGAACTTTTGGATGAAAGGTTAGATCTTTGTTACAGGGCTCTGATCATCCGTCATAAGAGACTGCTCGGTACACCTTCTGATGTGGCACCGATTCTCTGGCAGAACGGTGCACTGGCACGTCTGAAAAAAGGTGAGACGATCGATAAACTTTTATATGACGGTTATTCCACGATTTCTCTTGGCTATGCCGGACTTTGTGAGTGTACCAGATACATGAAGGGGGTTTCCCACACCGAGCCGGAAGGAACAGAGTTTGCATTAAAAGTAATGCGCCGTTTAAATGATGCATGTACGGAATGGAAAGAAAAACACAATATCGATTTCAGCCTGTACGGAACACCACTGGAATCAACGACTTATAAGTTCGCGAAATGTCTTCAGAAGCGTTTTGGCATTATTCCGGGAGTGACGGATAAGAACTACATCACAAACAGCTATCATGTCCATGTGACAGAGGAAATCAGTGCATTCGATAAGTTGAAGTTTGAGTCACAGTTCCAGGAGCTTTCTCCGGGAGGTGCGATCAGCTATGTGGAAGTGCCGAATATGCAGAATAATCTTGACGCTGTACTTGCAGTGATGCAGTATATTTATGACAACATCATGTATGCAGAGCTGAATACCAAGAGCGATTACTGTATGGAATGTGGTTATTCCGGAGAGATACAGATCGTAAATGATAAAGACGGAAAACTCGTATGGGAGTGTCCAAACTGTGGCAATCGTGACCAGAATAAGATGAGTGTGGCGCGCAGAACCTGCGGCTACATTGGAACACAGTTCTGGAATCAGGGCAGAACACAGGAAATCAAAGAAAGAGTACTTCATTTATAAATAAATTATTGCGAAAAAGAACCGTATATCAACATTGATGTGCGGTTCTTTTTATGATAAACTGTAATGGTACTAAATCACTAAAATAATAATTTAACTTTGGAGGATAAAATGTTAGAAGCAGGAATCAAAGGACAGCATACAATTATAGTAGAGAAAGAAAATACGGCAGCAGTGATGAAAAGCGGTACATTAGCAGTATTTGCGACACCGGCAATGATTGCACTGATCGAGGAGACCGCATGGAAAAGTGTTGCAGATGAACTCGAAGAAGGATGTGTGACTGTGGGAACGAGCCTTAATGTAAAACATCTTGCCGCATCGCCGGTGGGAATGAAGGTGACCTGCAATACCACTTTGGTGGAAGTGGATAAAAGACGCCTTGTATTTTCTGTGGAAGTAGAGGATGAAACCGGGAAGATCGGGGAAGGAACGCATGAGCGTTTTATCGTACAGGCGGAAAAATTTCAGAATAAGGCGGACGCCAAGTTAAATAGATAGGAGGGAACATTGAATTTAGTTATTGGTTTACTGGTTCCTTTTCTGGGAACTTCATTAGGGGCAGCATGTGTTTTCTTTATGAAAAACGGGTTGAACCGTCTGGTACAGAAAGCACTGCTTGGCTTTGCATCCGGTGTCATGGTGGCGGCGTCTGTGTGGTCGCTGCTGATACCATCGATTAACATGTCAGAGACGATGGGAAGATTTGCTTTCCTGCCTGCAGCAGTTGGATTTGTATTTGGAATTCTGTTTTTGCTGCTGATGGATAAGATCATTCCACATCTTCATATGAATGAGGAAAAGCCGGAAGGTCTGCCAAGCCACCTAAAAAAAACAACCATGTTGGTACTGGCTGTTACCCTTCACAATATACCGGAGGGAATGGCAGTAGGAGTCGTATTTGCAGGACTTTTATCAGGTAACAGCACAATTACGTTAGCGGGAGCATTTTCGCTGTCCATAGGGATCGCAATCCAGAATTTCCCGGAAGGCGCCATTATATCGCTTCCGTTAAAAAGTGAAGGAGGCAGTACGAAAAAGGCATTCTGGTATGGTGTGGCGTCCGGTGTGGTAGAGCCGATCGCAGCGGGGATTACGATCATATTAGCCGGAATTATTACACACATGCTGCCATATCTGCTGGCATTTGCAGCAGGGGCAATGATTTATGTGGTAGTGGAAGAACTTCTTCCGGAAGCATCAGAAGGAGAACATTCTAATATTAATACAATTGGATTTGCAGCAGGATTTCTGATCATGATGATATTAGATGTCGCATTAGGATAAGGAGCAAATAAATATGCAGAACGATTTAAGAGAACAGTTGATCAAACAATTTCCATCAGATGTGGTAGAGATACTGGATCAGAGCGGTAAACCATACTATGGCTGTCCGACCTGTAAGAGGGCAGTTACAGTAGGAACTGATAAATGTCCGGGATGCGGACAGGTGCTTGCGTGGGATCACATCCGCAAGGAAAACCAGAAAAAGGGAACCATGACGGCAGTACTTAAGTTTGAAGTAGCAGGCGATTTTACAAAAGGGGACTGCAGAAAATGTCCGCTTTCCTACATTGCAAAAGAAAAAAATGAAAATGTTTATGAATGTCCGTTGAAAATGCGTGCAAACTGTAAACTTGAGCTTATGTAGAAAGGAAATTCATGCGCGGTGTACAGATGGTCATTATAGCGGTCGGAGGCATTTTATTATTCTGGTTCTTCGCGCCGCTGTTATGCAAAGGAATTTTTAATATAGGAACGGCGACCGGGATTCTGATCTCGTTATTCCTGTTATGTTATGGAATTTTTTTCGGGCGTATGAACAGGAGAGCTTTGATATTGTGGAATGGCAGGAAAACACACTGGATATGTGTTTTCCTGCTTGTCCTTGTACTTATAATGATCATGACAGTGCTGGCAGAGACATTTCTGATGATCCACTCAGCATTACACACTCCGCCGCAAAATACGACAGCTGTTGTTTTAGGATGCAGTGTAAAAGGTACAAAACCAAGCAGAATATTAGAGGAACGTATTGATGCTGCATATGATTATCTGAGTGTAAATAAAGATGCAGTATGTATTTTGTCCGGTGGCAGAGGACCAGGTGAAGATATCACGGAAGCACAGTGCATGTATGAAGTGCTGACAAAACGGGGAATCAGTGAAAATCGTCTGATTTTAGAAGAACGATCTACAACGACGGAAGAAAATTTAAAATATACCGGAGAAATTTTAAAAGACCGTGGACTTGATATGACTGTGACACTGGTTACCAGTGAATTTCATGAATATCGGGCGAATCAGATGGCAGCCAGGCTGGGAATGAAAAGTTACAGTACCCCGGCACATACATTTTTTGTATATTTTCCCACTTATTATGTGAGGGAACTGTATGGCATTTTATATTATGAATTGCGTCATTGGGATTAGTGTGGAAGTATTTTTATAAAAACAGTGCAGTAATAAAAAGTGGAATGTCAGAGAGAGGAAAAGATGCCAGGAAAATATTATGCAGTAAAAAAAGGAAGAAAACCGGGAGTGTACCAGAGCTGGGCAGAATGTAAAGCGATGGTGGACGGCTTTCCTGGAGCAGTATATAAGAGTTTTAAAACAAGAGAAGAAGCAGTGGCTTTTGCCAAAGCTGCGACATATACCGGAGCAGATGCTGCGCCAAAGCTGCGAAATGCAATGAAGAAAACAATACAGCAGGAAGATGGGGCGATGCCGTCTGTCTATGCGTTTGTGGATGGTTCTTACAATGTGGCAACGCATGTCTACGGATATGGCGGCTTTCTGATTCATGATGGCATAAAAGAAGTGCTGCAGGGGAGTGATAAGGATGCAGAGATGGCAGCGATGCGCAATGTCGCAGGGGAAATCTGCGGCAGTATGGCTGCGATCAGAAAAGCGGTCGAATTAGGATTGCCGGAAGTAACGATTTATTATGATTACATGGGAATCGAAATGTGGGCAACCGGTGCGTGGAAGTGCAATAAAAAAGGGACAGCAGCATACCGTGATTATGTGGCATCGGTGAGAAATGTGATTGTGATCCGTTTTGTAAAGGTAAAAGGACATTCCGGTATCGATGGCAATGAGGAAGCAGATATGTTAGCAAAGCAGGCAGTGGGGAATGAGATATAAAACCGGAATCCGGGAGCAGATATATGGATAAAAAGTTAAAATATTATGATTTGATGGAGGACTTAAGAAAACAGATCGTTTCAGGAAAAATAAAGCCGGGAGAAAAACTGCCATCGGAAAATGAACTTTCCGGGACATATCAGGTAAGCAGACAGACTGTACGGAAAGCTCTGCAGATTCTTCAGAACGAGGGATATATTTATGCGGAACATGGACGTGGAACGTTTTGTTCGGAGATGGCGAGACGCACGGGTGAAACGAAAAATATAGCAGTGGTCACGACATATCTGTCTGATTATATTTTTCCGAGAGTGATCCAGGGAATTGATAAAGTCCTTACGGAAAATGGATATAGTATTCTTTTAAAGAATACAAGAAATTCCAGAAATATGGAAGCAAAATGTTTAGAAGAATTATTGCAGAAGGGAATTGATGGGCTGATCATAGAACCAAGCAAAAGTCAGATCTTCTGCAAACATATTAATTTATACCAGACGCTGGATGAATATCGGATTCCATATGTATTTATTCAAGGCAGTTATGCGCAGCTTGCAGAAAAACCCCATATCCTTTTAGATGACTGCCTTGGAGGATATCTGGTTACAAGATATCTGATCTCACTGGGGCACCATCACATCATAGGGATATTTAAAGCGGATGATACGCAGGGACAGCAGCGGCACAAAGGGTATGTGCAGGCTTTACAGGAAGCAGGGATTGCGTATGACCCGGATAAAGTGGTATGGTTTTATACGGAAGACCGGAAAACGCATCCATATGAACAGGTGTGTCATATGGCTAAGATGAGATGTGAGCATTTCTTTGACAGTGTGGTATCGTATAATGACCAGATTGCACTAGAGGTCATCCGGGCATTAGAGGATGAAGGACTTAAAGTGCCGGATGATGTTTCAGTGACAGGATATGATGATTCCTATCTTGCGTCAAGTGGAAAAGTACCGCTCACCACGGTGGCTCATCCACAGGAAAAATTAGGTGAAATGGCAGCAGAGCTTCTTCTTGGACTGCTGAAAGAGGGAAGTGTCCCGGAGTCAGAAAAGCAGATCCTTGTGAAACCAAAGCTGGTGATCCGGGAATCCTGTATATCCCGGAAAAAGGAGGAATAAAAGATGAACTATGCGCAGATCAAACCCTGTTCCATTGAGAATGGTACAGGTGTGAGGGTGTCTTTGTTTGTGTCCGGATGCAGACATCACTGCAAAGAGTGCTTTAATCAGGAAACATGGGATTTTTCCTATGGTAAACCGTTTACAGAAAATACGGAAGATGAGATCATGCAGGCGCTTGCACCGTCCTACATTGCAGGACTGACACTGCTTGGAGGAGATCCGGGGGAACCGGAAAATCAGCAGGGGCTTCTTCCTCTTTTACAGAGAATAAAAAAAGAACTGCCGGATAAAAATATCTGGGTGTACAGCGGATATCTGTATGAGGATTTTTTGCCGGGCGGAAGGGCATATTGTGAGGCATCAGAGCCTTTTTTATCAATGATCGATGTTATGGTGGATGGACCTTTTATTTTAGGGAAAAAGGATATTGGCTTAAATTTCAGGGGATCTTCGAACCAGAGAATCATTAATGTGCCTGAAACGAGAAAAAAACAGGAAATTATATTACTGATGGAATAAAGGAAAAGGGGAATAAGATGAAGTTTTCATGGAAAATGATTGCTGCTGCATTAAGTTATGCATTAGGTGTTCTGGGCTGGTGCTATGTTGGCGGTTATAAGATCCTGACTGGTCCGGTAAAGGGACTGATCCTTGCGCAGATGGCAGGAAGCATGTCTTTGGGACGACTGGTAGCTGCAGCGATTGAAGGATTTATATATCTTTCATTAGCAGGCGGAGTCTGGTGCATTGGGTATATGTTAAGCAGTCATTTCAGGGAAGATTGAGAAATACATAGAGAGGAACGAAAAGAAAATGGTGTTTAGAGTGCCGTCATATTATAAAGAGTTCCGGTGCATTGCTGATAAATGTCCGGATAATTGCTGCAGAGGATGGGAAATTGATATTGATGAGGATACACTGGATTATTATAAGGATCTGAAAGGACCGATGGCAGAGAAAATCCGTGCATCGATCAGTGAGGATGGCAGTTTTGTGTTAAATGAAGAGGGATGGTGTCCGCTTCTGAATGAAAAGGGACTCTGCGAGGTATGTCTGACTTTGGGGGAGGATTCTCTGTCAGAGGTGTGTACGGAATATCCGAGATTTACGACGGAGTATCCGAAAACGAGAGAAAAAGTATTATGTCTTTCCTGCGGGGAAGTTGGGCGTATCGTCTTTTCAGATACGGAAACGATCGGATTTGACGAACAGATTCTTTCGGAAGATTATGATGAGTATGAGTGGGAGGAGGGGGATGATGAGCTTGCGGAGAAACTTGAAGCAGTAAGAGCACATGCGATCGGCCTGCTTCAGGATCGCACTCATTCCATAACAGAGCGCATCGCAATGTATCTCGATTATTGCTGTCAGATGCAGAAGGAGCTGTTTGAGACAGCGCCAAAAACGGAAGAACCGGAAAAGATCAGCCTTTACGAGGCATTCTTACAGCGGCTTTCGCAGTATGAGGAGCTTGAATCCATTGGTGATGCGTGGTCTGATATGGAAGATAGGCTGAAGAATTTTTATAATGAAGAAAATTATGAAAAGACGCACCGTGCTTTTATGGAGTCACAAAAGGAAAACGAGTATCAGTATGAACATCTGATGGTATATTATACTTTCCGTTATTTTATGAGGGCATTCTATGATAACAATCTGCTTGAAAAGGCGCAGTTTGCAGTTGCATCTTTTTTGATGGTGCGTGATATGGATGTCATGGTCTGGATGGAAAACGGACAGAAATTTGATCTTTCAGACCGTGTCGAAACAACGAAAGTTTATGCAAAAGAAGTAGAGCATTCCGAAGAAAATATAGAAATGTTAGGAGAATCATTTTTGTTTGAAGACGTATTTTCCGTAAAAGATCTGCTTGCACAGATCATGTAAAAAAATAAGCCGGGTGACAGGGCACCTGACAGCTTTCATAAGCTGACGGCCTGATCAACCGGCTTTTAGTATCTGCCTGTGAGAAAATGCAGGAAAGATACAGGCTTTTTCCCGGCGGCTTTTGTTTCATCGATATATTTCTCATAGAAAGAAACAACTTCAACGAAAGACATTGCCGGATCGATTGCATAAGTCATACAACACACCTCCTTATTTGTTTTCTATAATATAGCATAATGTATCGGGAAAATCAACAAAAAACAATTCGACATATTGTGCAATATATACAAAAACTGATGAGACGGACGAAAAACTGTACAAAAGCAGGAAAATAACAAATGTGTATTTTTACTAGATTTCACATAATAAAATTGTATAATATTACTTGAGATTTAAAAAAGTGATTATTTTTCCAGAAATGAAACGGGAAAAATAAAAATATTATACAAAATATTTCTGACATAAGAAAAAGGGGAGACTATGGATCAGGGAGAAGCAGGTCGCAGACGTGAAGCGGAAAAAAGAAGATACGAGGCACGAAAAAGAAGACAGAAGAAACGGAAAAGACAGCAGATGTTTGCGGGCGGTGTCATGATCTTTACGGCAGTTATGTTTGTGGGAGTGATTTTATATGGTGTATGGCGCATATCCCACAGGACAATACAGACACAGGATGAGATCATTGTGGAGGAAACGAAATATATTGCGGACCGGCCGGATTTTTCTGTGCAGCTTTTAGATTATAATGAATTCTCAAGACCGGGAACGGCACTTGAAAAAATAAATGGGATTGTTGTGCATTATACCGCAAATCCGGGAACAACGGCGCAGCAGAACCGTGATTATTTTGAAGGACTGGCGCAATCAGGGGAAACGCATGCAAGCAGTCATTTTGTGATCGGGATCAGTGGGGAGATCATCCAATGCATTCCATGCAATGAAATCGCATATGCTTCGAATGAGAGAAATGCCGATACGATTTCCATAGAGTGCTGTATTCCGGATGATACGGGAAAATTTACGGATGCGACTTATGGATCGCTGGTTCATCTGGTGACATGGCTGATGGGACGTTATGATCTGACTACGGATGATGTGATAAGACATTATGATGTAACTGGAAAGGCATGTCCGAAATATTATGTGGAAAACGAGGCTGCATGGAAGCAGTTTAAGTCGGATCTTGTCGATTACATAGAGACCAACGGTATTGCAAAAACAGAGGAAATACAGTAAAATGAGAGTATCAATTATGTCGAAGGAAGCAGTATGATAGAGAAATATTACGAAGCATTGCAAAAAAGAGAAAATCTCCGCGAAAACCTTGTAGAATTGCGTAACAGGATGAAAGATGAAACCGTCAGAAAACAGTTTGCGTCACTGACCGGGGATGGCAGATTACTGTTAGAACTGTTAGAGGAAGAAGATCCCAAGGTGCGTAAAAATGCAGCGATGATCCTTGGGGAACTGAGGCTGGCAGGTGCTGCAGATGCATTAGTTACGGCATATGAAAGGGAGCAGACTCTTTTTGTAAAAAGCGCGTATTTAAAGGCACTTGCCTATTTGGATATTACGGCATATCAGGAACGGCTCAAAGAGAGGATGGAAGAACTTCTCTCTTATACTCCGGCAATAGAAGAAAAAAAGCATATTGATGAGGAGGTTCGTGCACTTGGCAGGCTGTTAGAAAAGGCAGAAGATAACAAAAGTCACGCATTTACCGGATTTAAAGATCCACATGAGATGCTGCTGCTGACCGGGCATACACGTACGGATGTAACCTTGAAGGAAATTGGGGAACTTCCAGCGGATATCAGGAGAAAAACGGCAAAACATCCGCTCGGAGTGGCAGTGTATACAAAGGATGTGCGTGCCATGGCAAATCTGAGAACTTACCGTGAACTTTTGTTTCCGATCCGTTTAAAGCAGGATGAGGGGCAGGCAGATGAGTTAGCAGATGCGATCTGGCAGAGCGGCATCAGTGATTTTTTAAAGGAGTGTCATAAACAGGACACCCCGTTTCGTTTTCGGGTAGAGATCCGGGCAGATATGGAGAACGACAAAAGAGCTTCTTTTGCGAAAAAATTTGCAATACAGTTAGAGCGTGCATCAGCGAGAAGGCTGATCAATTCAACGGGTGATTATGAAATAGAGATTCGTCTGATAAAGAAAAAAGATGGAGGATTTGCACCATTTTTAAAACTGTATACGATTCCGATGCGGCGTTTTGCCTACCGGAAAAATGCAGTTGCAGCATCCATTCATCCATCACTGGCAGCAATGCTTGTGGCACTTGCAAGACCATATCTCAAAGAAAATGCACAGATCTTAGATCCATTCTGCGGAGTGGGGACAATGCTCATCGAGAGAGACATTATAGAACCGGCAAGGGAAAAGTATGGGATCGATATTTTTGGACCGGCGATTGAAGGAGCAAGGGAAAATGCCTCTTTAGCGGGTGAAAAGATCAATTTTATCCATAGAGATTATTTTGATTTTAGACATGATTATCTGTTTGATGAGATCATTACCAATATGCCGGTAAGGGGAAAACAGTCACGCGGTGAGATGGATACACTTTATGCTTCATTTTTTGAAAAATCAAAAGAAATCTTAGCACCGGGCGGAACGATGATTTTTTTTTCAAATGAAGAAGGCATTGTAAAGAAACAACTTCGTTTACATACAGAATACAGGTTGATACAGGAGTTTGTGATTTCAGAGAAACGTCATTTTAGTCTGTATATCGTTGGAATAAAGGGGTAAAGGGAATGGCACTTTTGAGTAGGAAGAAGGAAGATGATCCTTTAAGATCAGAACAGGTACTGTTGGATGTATCACTGATGCAGAATCTGCAGGACCGTTTCTGTGATGCGAATAACCTGTATCTGATGTGTCTTGACAGAGACCGCACGGAAGTCACAAAGACATATGGTTCGAAGGAAGAACTTGAGTATCTGGGCAGTGTGATCGACATGGACAGACATGCCGGGCTGTTAGAACGGCTGCAAAACAGCAGGATTGAAAGCGTGATCGAAGAGGATTGTGGTGCAGATGGAATCCGGATGTGCGGGGTAGCTGTAAAGGTAAGCGGAGAGGTATCTGCGATCTGGATCGTGGTCGGTATAATGGAAGATGCCGGAGAAAATGTACCGGATTACATGATGAGAACAACGCCGGAGCGTTATTATAAGTCGATCGAGTTTTTGGAAACGTTGTCAAAGCAGATGTTTGCCGTCAAATTAGAGGAACTTTTAGCACAGGAGGCTTTTTTAAAGAGCCGCGAGTCGGAAGAACAGATGGAGACGGAATTAAAACGCAATGAGGCGATGACAGCGATCGTGCGTATGCTTGAGTCGGAGGACAGTTTTGATGGGATTGTCCGGGATATTTTAAAGGAGGCATGTGGGTATCTTGAGATTTCGGCTGCGGTTTTGTTCCGGGAAAATATAGACGGCGCAACCGTTAATATGATTAGTGAGTATTATTCTGCGGGAAGAGAGTCCCAGATGGATGCTTCACAGAACATTCCAAAAGCAGAATTGCCTTTTTTTAATGGAAAACCATACATGATCTCTGCAGATTCGAAGATGCCTGAGTCGTTCCGCAGACTATTTGATGCACAGAAAATGAAAGCAGGGCTGTTCCTGCCGATCGATGTTGGTGGGAAAACAGGGATGTATGTCTGCTTCTGTGAGGATGAAAAAGAACGTATCTGGGACAGTGGAGAGATTAAGTTTGTCAATGATGTCAGAAGGATCATACAGACGATCCTGGTAAAACGTATCGCGAAAAATTCACTCGCAAGTTCGTATGCGTCACTGGAGGCGATTCTTGAAAATGTGGGATGCGGAATCTACGTGATGGATACAAAAGAAAATACCATCCTGTATACAAACCAGCGTTTCCGTAAAGCGTTTGGTGGAGATATACACAGTGCCGGCATTGAAGAATGTTTAAGACAGGGAGCACAGTCAGAGGACAGCCTTTATTTCAGGGAAGTTTACTCAAAAGAAGAAAACCGCTGGTTTGATCTGCACAGTACAAGGATCAACTGGGTTGACGGAAGAAAAGTTCTTTTATGTACGATTTATGATGTGACAGATAAAAAATTATATCAGCAGAAGATTGAGCGTCAGGCAAACAATGATTTCCTGACAGGGCTTTATAACAGAATGCGCTGTGAACAGGATCTGGAACGGTATATCCGTCAGACGAAAGAGTTTGGTGGAGAGGGAGCATTACTTTATATTGATCTGGATGATTTTAAGCATATCAATGACGGACTTGGACATCAGTATGGTGATGTTTTACTTAAGAATATTTCCGGCAGCCTGCAGAGGATTCCCGGTGTGGAGAATAACTGTTACCGTATGGGCGGTGATGAGTTTATCATCATACTGGCACATCATCATATGACAATGCTTCAGCAGATCTTAGATGAGATCAAATCGTTATTTACAAAACCGTGGATGTTAAAAGGAACAGATTATTACTGTACGATGAGTATGGGAGTTGTGCGTTTCCCGGCAGATGGGGACACGGTGGAAGAACTGATCAAAAAAGCAGATATTGCCCTTTATTCTGCAAAGTGTGCAGGAAAGAACCGTATAGAGTTTTATGATGACAATGTTGAGTCTACCTCTTACAAGCGGCTTGATCTTGAAAAGAATATGCGCAATGCAACGAGAAATGCATTCAGCGAATTTGAAGTATATTTCCAGCCAATCGTAAATATCACAAAAGAAGGAAATCCATGTGCCGGTGCAGAAGCACTGATACGCTGGAATTCAGGGGAACTTGGATTGATACCGCCGACAGATTTTATCCCACTTGCGGAATATTTAGGACTGATCAACCCGATCGGCGAATTTGTTTTGCGTGAAGCGTGTATCCATTGTAAATACTGGAATGATATGGGGCATCCGGAGTACAAAGTGAATGTTAATCTCTCTGTTGTACAGCTTTTACAGAACGATATCGTAGAGCGGATCGCACATGTGATCGAGGAGACAAGGATCACACCGCAGAACCTTACCTTAGAAGTAACAGAGAGTCTTGCGGTCAATGATATGAGCCGGATGAAACGGATACTTGCAGATATCAGACATCTTGGAGTACGTGTTGCGCTGGATGATTTTGGTACAGGCTATTCTTCTTTAAATCATATCAGGGAGATGCCGATCGATGTCATAAAGATCGACCGCTGTTTTATCATTGATATTGGAAAAGATGATTTCTCCAACGCATTTGTAAAAATGGTCGGAGAACTGGCAACTGCGATCCATGTGAATGTCTGTGTAGAGGGCGTGGAGACAAAAGAACAGTTAGATGCGCTGATGGGATCAAAGGTTCAACTGATTCAGGGATTCTATTTTGGAAAACCGATGAAGGCAGAGATGTTTGAGAGACAGTTCCTGTAAGGGCTGTCTTTCAATATCTAAATAATCAAAACAGTTCCAAAAATTAAAAAAATAAATAAAATTAAAAAAATATCAAAAAAACTGTTGACATATTTGTTTTTCTCTGTTATTATAAATGAGTCGTCGCGAGAGAGTGATTGATACGCGGAAGTGTCGGAATTGGCAGACGAGCAAGACTAAGGATCTTGTGTTCATTGCGAACGTGTGGGTTCAAGTCCCATCTTCCGCATCAAAGATTTCTTTGATTGACGGGTTTGCAGGAGTGGCGGAATTGGCAGACGCGCAGGCTTCAGGTGCCTGTGGTAGCAATATCGTGTGGGTTCAAGTCCCATCTCCTGCATTTTTATATGTTAGGGTGAAAGAAGCATTGAGGATTCGATGCTTCTTTTTTTGAAAAAATTAAAACCGTGAAAATAGTACCTTTTTCATAGAGAATATGCGATAAGATTATGCTAAAAAAAATTTGTATATGTTTCTTTACACTGAAGAAATAAAGAGGAAAAGGAGAAAAGCTATATGAAGAAAATAAAAACGTATGTTCTTGGAATGGTACTGGCATTTGCCATGATCCTGCTTCCATAGAATGTATCAGCAGCAACACAGGTGTGACGTTATACCGTTCGAACCATAATGTATTAGAGCGTATGAATATTGCAGAAAATTATTATTCTTCTGCATGTTCCAAAGAGGTTACATTAAAGAGCGGTACTTACTATATTGAAATTGCAGGCAGTGAAGCATATAAAGATAGCTGGGATCCGACAAAACTGAAAAACACCGGTGTGAACAATATGGGTGTGGTAAACTTAAAGATTACCACAGTCAAAAAAACCAAAATTTCCAAACTTTCCAATGTGAAAGGAAAGAAAGCACAGGTTACATATAACAAAGTAAGCAATGCAAAGGGATATGAGATCCAGTATTCCACGGACAAGAAGTTTAAAAAGGGCGTGAAAGTCAAAAAGGCAAACGCAAAGACAACAAAGGTTACTCTGAAAAAGCTGACAAAAGGAAAAAAATATTATGTGCGTGTCAGAGCATATCGTGTGGACGAGGATGACAACAGAGTAAACGGCTCATGGAGTGAGGCGAAATCAGTAAAGATCACAAAATAAGACAGCAAGGTATAAGTGGCGCGGCAGAAAAACTGCCGCGCTATTTGCATTTAGGAGGAAATCATTTATAATAGATACCAATGTGGCACAGAAGGCGGAAAACAAAGGATGGAAAAATGATTGCTTTAAATGATTATCTTTATTCCGGGGATACGGTATTTCGGATTTTAAAAAAATATACAGAAGATTTAAAACGTGTGGCAGAGGAAAATGACAGTGAGGTGGATCGGTTACACTGTAATTTCCTGATGCAGATCATGGAATTGCTAGAGCATAATGACTTTTTGACAGCACAGTCGCAGAAAATACGGGAATTTTATCAGTATATGGCGAAACAATATCCTTACCTTTCTTTTACTTTTAAAGGAAGGATCAAATCACTGATCCGTGCGGAAGCAAAATTCAACGGATATATCGTAGAGCATGTTTATAATTATTATCTGAAAAACCATGCCTATCCTCCGGTGGATGAATTAAAGGAACGGCTGAGCTGCTTCAGGGACCTGATTGCATACCGCATTGTCATATCCATGCCTAAATGCCATGTGGGAGATGAAAAGGAAAGAGAACAGGAAGAAATCAGACATTTATATGAGATCGCAAATGTGCTTAAGGTATTTTTAGAGGAGCGGGGATTTACGGCAGAACCGGCAGGCGGTATAAAGCTGAGTGATTCTTCACTGCTCAGTGAAGAAGTACGGCCGTATTACAGGGATTATATTGTGAATGAAGAACCGGATGGATACCGGTCGTTACATATTACTTTTTTTGACAACAGTGCACATTGTTATATGGAAATGCAGCTTAGGACAAAAGCGATGGATGATATAGCGGAAATCGGACCAGCGAATCATCTGGGATATGAGAAGAAGCAGGAGAGTGAACGTGCAAGACGTGATGCTGTTCCGGTGGGGGAATGTATTTATTTTGATGAGGCATATGAAAGAGGAATGAAACTGCAGCAGATCGAACTGGCAAAACTGGATGTGAATATGTTTTCGGCAATTGATAACAGCCTGATCAATGATGGGTGTGGACTTTACCGGGGAAGACTGATCCTTCCATATGAACATTTATCTCGTTTTCAAAATGATTAATGGAAAAGAGGGCAAAGTTGAGGGCAAAATTTTGTCATTAATTTAAAATAAAAAAAGGAAATCGAAAAAGAACGCGGAATATATATATTGTAATTACTGTGTGGCAGGTTTATCCAAAGAGGAGGAACAACATGTCGATACGGGAAGATATTGAACGGATGGAATGTGAGAACTTAAGTCCGTATGCTACGCTCAGCATACATTCAAGAGGACGTGATTATCCGGAAGAACAGTGTGATATAAGACCTGTATTCCAGCGCGACAGAGACCGGATTTTACACTGTAAGGCATTCCGCCGGTTGAAGAATAAAACACAGGTGTTTCTGACACCCAAAGGAGATCATTACAGAACGAGGCTTTCACATACCTTAGAGGTATCACAGAATGCCCGCACGATCGCGAAAGCACTGCGGCTCAATGAAGATCTTGTCGAGGCGATCGCATTAGGGCATGATCTGGGACATACGCCGTTTGGGCATGCTGGTGAGTTTGTGCTGAATGGACTGTGCGATGAAGGTTTCCATCACAATGAGCAGAGTGTAAGGATCGTTGAGAAGCTGGAAAAAGACGGTAAGGGACTGAATCTGACCTGGGAGGTAAGGGATGGCATCTTAAACCATCAGACGAGTCTGATGCCGCATACTTTAGAAGGAAAGATCGTCCGGCTGTCGGATAAGATCGCCTATATCAATCACGATATTGACGATGCCATAAGGGCGCAGATACTGACAGAGGAGAATATACCGTTAGAACTTCGGAAAACACTGGGATTTTCGACGAGGCAGCGTTTAAATACACTGATACATAACATCATCAGCAACAGTGTTGGAAAAGACGATATCATTATGTCGGAGGAAGTAGAGCAGGCTATGATCGAACTGCGCAAATTTATGTTCGGCCATGTCTATAAAAATCCGGTAGCAAAAGGGGAAGAGACCAAGGCAAAAGCCATGATCGAGCAGTTGTTCTTCTATTATATGGAACATGTAGAACTTCTCCCTGAGAAATATCTGCGCATGCGTGATGCCGGTGAAACAGACCAGCGTATCATCTGCGATTACATCTCCGGCATGACAGACCAGTACGCCATCACAAAATTCAGCGAATACTTCATGCCACAGGCCTGGCAGGTAGATGGATATTAGAAATTAAAAAGCCTGTGGCATTGCCACACGGCCTGGCAGGTAGATGGATATTAAAGTTACAATTGCGAAATTCATTGAAATCGAAAGTGGTTGCGACAGATTGGCAGCCTGAATAAGAAAGTGCTGGGGAGCCGCCGGTCCTTAGCGACCGTGTTTTGGTCGCTTAGTACCGTTGCGAGCGACACGCAGCGCAAGCGTACTTTCGTTTTAGCTGCCAATCTGTCGCAAATGTTGGAAACTGAAGTTGAATTTCGCAGATGTAAGATGAATATAAACAACGAAAGGAGAAAAAGATGCCGTATTATTCTGATGACATCATAGAAGAAGTGCGTTCCAGGAATGACATTGTTGATGTGATTTCCCAATATGTGCGTCTTTCAAAAAAGGGCAGTACCTATTTCGGACTCTGCCCGTTTCATAATGAAAAAACAGGCTCCTTTTCCGTGTCGCCTAACAAACAGATGTATTATTGTTTCGGATGCGGCGCGGGTGGAAATGTATTTACATTTCTGATGGAGTATGAAAATTTTACATTTGGTGAGGCGATGGAAGCGTTAGCCGACCGCGCCGGTGTGGAACTGCCAAAACAGGAATACACCAGTGCGCAGAGGCAGGAAGCGGACAAGCGCGCAAGACTGCTTGAAATTAATAAAGAAGCAGCAAAATATTTTTACATGTTGCTGCGTGGAGAGAGAGGTGCGCGCGCGCTTAACTATTTCAGAAAGCGTGAGCTGTCAGATGAGACAATGCAGAAATTCGGTCTCGGTTATTCCGACCAGTACAGCGATGATCTTTACCAGTATCTCCGCAAAAAAGGATACGAAGATGATATTTTAAAAGAATCCGGTTTAGTCAGCATTGATGAGAGGCGCGGCGGGTATGATAAGTTCTGGAACCGTGCGATGTTCCCGATTATGGATGTACACAATAAGGTTATTGGTTTTGGTGGACGTGTCATGGGGGATGGTGAGCCGAAATATCTGAATTCTCCGGAGACAAAGATCTTTGATAAGAGCCGCAATCTTTACGGATTAAATTTTGCAAGAAGCACCAAAAAGCCACAGCTTCTTCTTTGTGAAGGTTATATGGATGTGATCGCCCTGCATCAGGCAGGGTTTGACAATGCGGTTGCTTCTTTGGGGACGGCACTTACGAGTGGACATGCAAATCTGTTAAAGCGCTACACGAAAAATGTTTATCTGACCTACGACAGCGATGGAGCAGGTGTAAAGGCAGCGCTTCGTGCAATCCCGATCTTAAAAGAAGTTGGGATCACCACGAAAGTTATCAATATGAAGCCGTACAAAGATCCGGACGAATTTATCAAAGCACTTGGTGCAGAGGAATATCAGAAGCGGATCGATACAGCAGAAAACAGTTTTATGTTTGAAATACGTATCTTAGAGCAGCAGTATGATATGCATGATCCGGAGAGCAAGACAAAGTTTTATAATGCGGTTGCAGAAAAACTTTGTACGTTCGGGGAAAAATTAGAGCGTGATAATTATATTGCTGCGGTAGCAGAGAAGTATATGATCGGTATAGAAGATCTGCGCAGGCTGGTAAACCAGTATGGAGCAAAGATCGGTATGGCAGCGGGTGGTGCATCACCTGTGAGAGAGCGGGCAGAAGTCAGGCGTGACCAGGGCGGTGAAAAGAAAAAGGAAAGCGGTATGATACAGTCACAGAAACTGCTTTTGACCTGGCTCATCGAGCATACCGGATTATTTCCTAAGATTGAGAAATATATTTCGCCGGAAGATTTTACAGAAGAGATTTATCATAAAGCGGCGGAAATATTATATGAACAGTATCGGGATACCGGTACCGTCAACCCGGCAAAAATTGTCAGTATGTTTCAGAATGAAGAAGAACAGCGCGAGATCGCAGGTCTTTTTCATGCCACGATCCGTGGTGTAGAGACAGAAGGAGACAAAGAAAATGGTGGATATTCCAAAGAAACGTTTGAGAAAGCGTTAAAAGAAACCATTATCCGGGTAAAACAAAACAGCATTGAGTATCACTTGAAGAACATGGCACCGACTGATATGGCGGCGTTGCAACGGTCAGTGGCGGATAAGAAGGCACTTGAAGAGTTAGAGAAAGTGCATATTTCCATTGATTAAGGACAAAATAGTAGAAAACCTGAGAGGATGAAACAAAATGGCAACAAAAAAGAAAGAAAACAACGAAAATACGAAGGTTTCCGGAAAGAAAGCGGATGCATCTGCAGTAAATAATGCGGAGACAGAAGCAGCAAGAGAAAAATTTCAGGAAAAATTAAAAGAACTTTTAAGCCTTGCAAAAAAGAAAAAGAATATGTTGGAGTATCAGGAAATCAGTGATTTCTTTGCTGATATGCAGCTTGATTCCGATAAATTTGAGAAAATTCTTGATTTCCTTGAGGCAAACAATATCGATGTTTTAAGAATCACAGATGATGATGCAGATGATGATATTCTGCTTGAAGTGGATGATGATGACGAGATTGAGGTAGAAAAGATCGATCTTTCTGTTCCGGATGGTGTATCCATTGAAGATCCGGTACGTATGTACTTAAAAGAGATCGGTAAAGTGCCGCTGCTTTCTGCAGAAGAGGAGATCGAGCTGGCAAAGCGTATGGAGCTTGGCGATCAGGAAGCAAAAAAACGTCTTGCAGAGGCAAACTTACGTCTTGTAGTCAGCATTGCAAAACGTTATGTGGGACGTGGTATGTTATTCCTTGACCTGATTCAGGAGGGAAATCTTGGTCTGATCAAAGCAGTTGAAAAGTTTGATTACCGAAAGGGATATAAGTTCTCGACATATGCAACATGGTGGATTCGTCAGGCGATCACAAGAGCGATTGCAGATCAGGCACGTACGATCCGTATCCCGGTACACATGGTAGAGACGATCAACAAACTTATCCGCGTGAGCAGACAGTTACTGCAGGAGTTAGGACGTGAACCTACCCCGGAAGAAATCGCAGCAGAGATGAACATGCCGGTAGAGCGTGTGCGTGAAATCTTAAAGATTTCCCAGGAGCCGGTTTCCTTAGAGACCCCGATCGGTGAGGAGGAGGACAGCCACCTTGGAGACTTTATCCAGGATGATAATGTACCTGTTCCGGCAGATGCGGCAGCATTTACTCTGCTAAAAGAACAGTTAGAAGAAGTGCTTGGTACACTGACAGAGCGTGAACAGAAGGTGCTTACACTTCGTTTTGGTCTTGAGGATGGACGTGCAAGAACACTTGAGGAAGTTGGAAAAGAGTTTAATGTTACCCGTGAACGTATTCGTCAGATCGAGGCGAAAGCACTGCGTAAACTGCGTCATCCAAGCAGAAGCCGCAAGTTAAAGGATTATCTGGAGTAAGATGGTAAAGATATCAGACAGATTAAAAACGGCGGCTTCATTGGTCAGTGAAGGTGTGGTATTAGCAGATGTGGGAACAGACCATGGTTATGTACCGATTTATCTGTTAGAACAAAAGAAGATCAGATGTGCGATCGCAATGGATATTAATAAGGGACCACTGGAACGTGCAAAGGAACATATTCAATTATATGGTATGGATGCATACATACAGACCAGGCTTTCGGATGGAGTTGCAGCGTTACAAATGGGCGAGGCAGACTCCATACTGGTTGCAGGGATGGGTGGCGGACTTGTGATGCATATTTTAGAAGAAGGAAAAGCTGTCTGCCAGGCGGCAGGCGAATTGATACTTCAGCCACAATCGGAACTGTCCGGTGTCAGGGATTACCTTGCGAAAAACGGATACATGATCGATGCAGAGCGTATGGTATTTGAGGATGGCAAATATTATCCGATGATGCGTGTGCATTATCAGACAGGGAAAAATAAAAATACAGATATAACAGAAAAAGATGCAGCGCTAAAAAATGCTGGAAACTGTGAAAGACAGGATCAAAGCAGATATAAGGTCGAATGTTTATACGGAAGACACTTACTTATGGAAAAAAATCCCATACTGTATCAGTATCTGCAGAAAGAACACAAGGTGTTTGAAACTATTCTGGATAATCTTTTAAAACAGCCTGAGTCAGAGAAAATAACTGCACGTATCGGAGAAGTAAAAGAATCGCTTGGTTATAATGAAGCTGCACTTGCATATTATAAAGCATAAGCCATCCTTGTGGAAAATGACATTTTTTACATGCTGGATTTGTGCTGTCTTAAGAAATGGGCGGGAATGGAGAATCATATGGGAGAAGAACAGATCATTGTAAAAATCGGGGAAGAAGAAAAAACGTATCCGGCAGGGATCAGCTTTTTAAGTATAGCGCAGGAATATCAGGACCGGTATGAGGATGATATCGTGCTTGCATTGTATAATAACAGACTGCGTGAATTAAAGAAAACCATAGAAAAAGGTGGAGAACTGTCTTTTCTTACAACTTCTGATAAGACCGGAAAACGTGCTTACCGCAGGAGTGTCACGCTGCTGATGCAAAAAGCAGTGTGGAATCTGTGGAGCAAAGAGCATATTGGAGTACATGTCAGATATGCCATCGGTCAGGGATATTACTGTGAACTGATGAAAGACGGGGAAAGCTGTAAGATCACGGAGGCGATGATCGGATCACTGAAAAAAGAGATGTATCGTCTTGTGATGGCGGATCTGCCAATCGAAAAATACAGTATGAATACGGATGAGGCAGTAGCTTTATTCCATGAACTTGGAATGAAAGATAAAGAGAAGCTGTTCCGTTACCGGCGCAGTTCCAGGGTAAATATTTACGAGCTGGATCATTATAAGGATTATTTTTATGGATTTATGGTGCCGTCTACCGGATATTTAAGATATTACGATGTGACAGCATACCAGGATGGTTTTGTACTTTTGTTCCCTGGGGAAGATGCAAAAAAAGTTTCGGAATTTGTGCCTTCGGATAAATTGTTTTATACATTAAAACGTTCGAGAGACTGGGGAAAACTGCAGCAGATCGATACGATCGGCGCTCTTAATGATGCAATTTCTGCAGGAAAGACGCAGGAAATGATCTTGACACAGGAGGCACTGTTTGAAGAACGTATCGGCGCACTTGCGGAAATGATCGTTAAGGAAGAGGGAAAGAAATTTATCATGATCGCGGGACCTTCTTCATCTGGAAAAACGACTTTTTCACACCGCCTGTCCATACAGCTTGCGGCAAAAGGCTTAAAACCGCATCCATTTCCACTTGATGATTATTATGTGGATCGTGATAAGTGTCCGCGTGATGAAAACGGAGAACTTGATTTTGAGTGCCTTGAATCGCTGGATGTGGAGCTTTTCAACCATGATATGAATGAACTTCTGGCAGGAAAGGCAGTGAATCTTCCGATCTTTAATTTTAAAACAGGAAAAAGAGAATACAAAGATAAGATCATGCAGCTGGGAAAAGATGACGTGTTAGTTATCGAGGGTATTCACGGACTGAATGATAAATTGTCCTATTCTCTTCCGGTAGAGAGCAAATTTAAGATTTATATCAGTGCGCTGACACAGTTAAATATTGATGAGCATAACTATCTGCCGACTACTGATGGAAGAATGATACGCCGTATCGTGCGTGATGCAAGAACCAGAGGCACTTCAGCAAAAGAAACGATAGCCATGTGGGATTCTGTGCGCCGTGGGGAGGAAAAGAACATTTTTCCATTTCAGGAAGGGGCAGATGTGATGTTCAATTCTGCACTGATCTATGAACTGGCAGTATTAAAGATATATGCAGAACCATTGCTGTTTGCCATTGACAAGGACTGTCCGGAATATCTTGAGGCAAAACGTCTTTTGAAGTTTTTGGATTATTTTCTTCCGATGTCCCCGGATGGAATCGGGCAGAATTCTATCATCCGTGAATTTATCGGCGGTTCGTGTTTTAATGTATAAGAAAAACAGGCTTGCACAAATAAGAAAAAAAGTGTATAGTTAATCGGGTGCCTTGCTGGCAGAATGTGCCGGCTGGCAAATGATGGATTTAAGTAGGACAAATGATCGCGGCCCGTTTATCGGGGTGAGGAAAGTCCGGGCTTCACAGGGCAGGATGCCGGATAACGTCCGGTAGAGGCGACTCTAAGGATAGTGCAACAGAAATATACCGCCCGGTATATACCGGGTAAGGGTGGAAGGGCAGTGTAAGAGACTACCGTCTCTCTGGTAACAGAGAGGGCATATGTAAACCCCATCCGAAGCAAGACCGAACAAAAGCGTTGACGTGGCCCGCCAGCTTTAGGTAGGTTGCTTGAGGCGGCTGGTAACAGTCGTCCTAGATAGATGATCATTCCGACTGTGGCTTGCCACAGTTTAGACATAACCCGGCTTATCGTCCTGCTTAAATCAGATATCAGTAATGGAAATATAACCAAAATCTAAAATGTTTCTTAAAAGACAATAGGAATGTTGACGTTTGTGTGTATTGGGTTTACCATAGCGTCATGGACAAAAAACGGTGCCAGATGGGTACCGTTTTTCCGTACATAAATATAAAAATGTGATGGCATCTGGATGGAAAGGAATGTTATAGATGAGAGAAAAATTACGACAGTTTATGATTGGCAGATATGGGGTGGATGATCTTTCAAGAGTGCAGATCATAGCTGCGCTGGTACTGCTTTTGGTATCTACATTTTTGCGGGTGAATATTTTATACTGGCTGGGACTGGCACTGTTAATTTATTCTTATTTCAGAATACTCTCGCGGAATGTGTCAAAACGTTATGAGGAGAACCAGAGATTTCTAAATGCAAAATACAAGGCAGTGGTAAAGAAAAACAATATCAAAAAACGCTGGGCACAGCGTGGTACTTACCGTTTTTTCAAATGCCCTCAGTGCAGACAGACAGTCCGGGTGCCGAAGGGAAGAGGAAAGATCTGCATTACCTGTCCGAAATGTAAGACAGAATTTATCAAAAAAAGCTGACAAAGGAGAAATGCTTTGTGTTTGGTTATATTAATATCAATCAAAAAGAGCTGACGGAAGAAGGTAAAAAAGCATATCAGGCATATTACTGCGGACTTTGCAGACAGCTTAAATCAAATTGTGGAACCAAGGGACAGATGCTGCTTGCATATGATATGACGTTTCTGATCGTTCTGCTGACCGGCCTGTATGAACTGCCGGATGAAAAGTCACAGTTTACCTGTGCACTGCATCCGTCACAGAAGCGGAATGCGTGGATCAACGAGGCTACAAAATATGCTGCGGATATGAATCTGATTTTGGCATATCATAATCTTATTGATGACTGGAAGGATGACAGGGCTTATACAAAGAAGGCATTTGCAAAAATGCTGGATAAGGATTATACTCGTATCATGTCAAAATATCCGAGACAGGTAGGTGCCATTGAGGAATATATGAAAAAGATCGGAGATGCCGAAAAGCATCGGGAGACAAATCTTGATCTTGTTGCCGGTCTGACCGGAGAGATGGTTGCAGAAGTGTTTTGCTGGAAGGAAGATGAATGGGCAGAAGAACTCCGCACAATGGGATTTTACATGGGTAAATTTATCTATCTGATGGATGCGTATGAAGATTATGACAGGGATAAAAAGAAAAACTGTTATAATCCGCTCACATTTGTCCAGGAAGAGCAGGCGCAGGATCTTGATACCTGGTGCCGGCTGCTTTTGACAAGTATGATGTCAGAATGTGCAAAATCATTTGAACGTCTGCCGATTCTTTTGCACGCAGATATTCTGCGTAATATTCTGTATTCAGGTGTATGGTCGAAGTATGAATATCTGCAGATTAAAAAGCGCAGAACTCAGGAAAAGGCAAAAAAGAAAGAGCATAAATAATGAGGTTTGATGTATGATGGATCCATATCAGGTGCTTGGTGTTTCACGGAGTGCCTCTGATGAAGAGATAAAAAAAGCATATCGTTCCTTAAGCCGTAAATATCATCCGGATGCCAATGTCAATAATCCGAACAAGGCGCAGGCTGAGGAAAAATTCAAAGAAGTACAGCAGGCATATGACCAGATCATGAAGGAAAAGCAGCAGGGAAGCAGCTATGGATATAATTCAGGAAATGGTTATGGATATGGGGGCGGACAGAGCTATCATTATAACCAGAGCACTGAAAATCCCAAAATACAGGCGGCTGCAAATTACATAGCTAACCGTTGTTATGCGGAAGCACTTAATGTTTTAAATGGGATTCCTTTTTCAGAAAGAAATGCACGCTGGTATTATTACAGTGCCCTGGCAAATCAGGGAGCAGGAAACAATATCATTGCAAAGGAGCATGCCACACGTGCAGTGGAGATGGAACCGAGCAATTTTGAATACCGGCAGTTCCTGCAGCATTTAGAGTATGGCGGAACATGGTATACAAACATGGGAAGCAATTACGACAGACCGTATTCGAGTGCAGGCAACTGGTGTCTTAGTATGCTGTTTTTGAATATGCTCTGTAACTGCTGTTGTCTGCGGCCGTTCTAAAGAAATATGCTTATATTGGCAAACAGAAGATTACATAAAAATACTGCCAGATCGATAAATGGATGATCTGGCAGTATTTTTAGATTAACGACGGTTTGGATTTGTGTATTTCTCCTCACAGTATTTACAGCGGTATATTTCTTTCTCCGGATCGGTCAGAACGAAAATCTGATCCAGTTCCTGCTCGATCGAAGTGATACAGCGTGGATTTTTACATTTGATCACATTTTTGACCTGTTTTGGGAGACAAAGTTCTTTTTTGGATACGATCTGGTCATTCTGGATCACATTGACCGTGATATTGTGATCGATAAAACCTAAGATATCGAAATCGAGTGCGTCAGTTGGACATTCTACCTTTAAAATATCCTTTTTACCCATTTTACTGCTCTTTGCATTTTTGATAATGGCAACCGGACAGTCAAGCTGGTCTAATTTTAAATCATGATAGATCTGCAGGCTCATACCTGCCTGAATATGATCAAGGACAAAGCCCTCATGGATTCCACTGATATTTAACATTGTTCTCCTCCTTATTCAACCTTAATTTCAAGCAGCGTTAAGATCAGAGCCATACGGACATAGACAGCATATTGTGCCTGTTTGAAATAAACAGCTCTCGGATCGTCATCTACCTCTACGGAGATCTCGTTGACACGTGGGAGTGGATGTAAAACGATCATATCTTCCGGTGCGAGATCCATTTTTGCTTTGGTCAGGATATAGAAATCTTTTAAGCGGACATAATCTTCCTCGTTGAAGAAACGTTCTTTCTGGACTCTTGTCATATAAAGTACATCAAGCTGTGGGATGGCATCCTCTAAACGCTCAACTTCAGTAAATGGAACATTATTTGCACGCAGGACATCTTCACGGATATAACTTGGAATACGCAGTTCTTCCGGTGAGATCAGTACAAATTTAATGCCTGGATAACGAATCAGGGCACTGATCAGAGAGTGAACAGTACGGCCAAATTTTAAGTCTCCGCAGAGTCCGATCGTCATATTGTCAAGACGTCCTTTTAAGGAGCGGATGGTAAGAAGATCGGCTAATGTCTGGGTTGGATGCTGATGACCGCCGTCGCCGGCATTGATAACGGGAATTCTGGATTTTTGGGAAGCTACAAGAGGTGCACCTTCTTTTGGATGACGCATTGCACAGATGTCTGCGTAACTGGAGATAACTCGGATTGTATCGGAAACACTTTCGCCTTTTGTTGCGGAACTGGAATCAGCACTGGCGAAACCTAAAACAGAACCGCCAAGATTTAACATGGCAGCTTCAAAACTTAATCGGGTTCGTGTACTTGGTTCGTAAAAACAGGTGGCTAATTTTTTGCCTTCACATGCGTGTGCATATTTGTTCGGGTACTTCTCGATATCATTGGCAAGGTCTAAAAGCCTGTCTAATTCATCGATGGAGAAGTCCAATGGGCTCATTAAATGACGCATATTAATCCTCCTAATATTCAGCATTTTTTCTATCATATAATAATCATTATCTGATTTCAAGAAGAAAAAAATTTACGTTATATTGATAAAATATGCGCTTGTTTTCAGATATTTTTGGGCAGATAAGTCTATATATCAGTAATTGAAAATAAAAATATCAGGAGGAGCCTGGAGTGTTACAGTGAATAAGAATGCGTTCAAATAACAATCCGGCAGCCATCCACAGTGGGGCATAATCAAGCCGGATGACGCCGCCTATATTCGCTTTTGCCTGGCTGTAATCCCAGGGACACATGCCATGGTGTTTTAAAAGTGTGCCGCTGATATATTCAAATGAAAAAATGCCAACGGAATAGATACAGCCACGAAGGAGAGCCGGCAGATTTTTGATATGCCGGTACAGTGGTGCGATTACCGCAGCAGTTCCATAAATAGGAAACATCCATACGGATGTCCGCCCGATCAGACGTTTATCCTGTTTCAGAAAAGAGCCTGTGGAAGTAAAAAGAATTTCCATGCACCAGCCGGTCAGTCCGCAGACAAAGAAGTTTTTTGTAATCATGTTCGTGTGTTCCTTTTATAAAATCATGATATCAGTATGCCGCATGGTATTGGAAAATATGTAACATTTTTCTAAAATAAAGGCGGAAAACTTGTAAAAACAGACGTTCTGTCATATAATAAAACAAGTGTATTCCAAGGAAAGAGAATGCGGCTGAATCAATTACTCGAACATATTTCATACGAAAGCGTGCAGGGGAGCCACGACCTTATCATTACGGATATCTGTTATCATTCCGGAAGAGTAAAGCGGGGGTCCCTGTTTGTCTGTATAAAGGGACAATATACGGATGGACACGATTATATTATGGATGCGGTAAATGCAGGTGCATTTGCGGTGGTAGTGGATGAAAACTGTATGGTAAATGTCCGGTGGGAATGTTTTATTTATACAGAGCATGGAAAAGTGCGTGTGCATGAGCTGGTACGCAATTATGGCATGGCTGTGATCGGGGTACATGATACCAGATTGGCGCTTGCCCGGATTTCTGCAGCATTTTATGACTATCCGGCAAAAAAACTTAAGATGATCGGGATCACCGGAACAAAAGGAAAGACGACGACATCATTTCTTATAGCAGGAATCTTAAAAGAAGCAGGATATAAGACCGGTATGATAGGCACTATTTGGGTGGATAATGGAAAAGATATAAAAAAAGCAGGTCATACGACGCCGGAATCAAGCGATCTGCAAAAAGAACTGGCGCAGATGGTAAAAAATGGATGTGTGTGCTGCGTGATGGAAGTATCTTCCCAGGGAATCAAGATGCAGCGTGTGGCAGGGATTTTTTTTGATATCGGGATATTTTTAAATATTGAACCGGATCATATCGGACCGGGAGAACACGCATCATTTGCAGAGTATCTGTATTGTAAGAGCAGGCTGCTCAGGCAGTGTGCGTCAGGGATTGTCAATCTTGATGACCGGAATACAGAAAAAATACTGTTTGGTCATACCTGTAAGACAGAGACTTTTTCTGTGCAAAAAGAAAATCATATGGAAGTTTTAGGGCAGAAGGCAGATATTGTGGCAGAAAAGATTACGTTTTCCATGAAAGAAGGAAGATTATACAGCCATTTTTTTACGGATGGCAATGAAGAATTTCTGCTGCAGATGCCAGGAATTTTTAATGTTTCAAATGCACTTGCAGCCATTCTTGTGGCGCGTCATTTTAAGATAGCGCAGAATGTGATAAAAGATGCACTGCAAAGACAGACGGTTCCGGGACGATGCGAAAATGCAAAAATATCAGACGAATTCGTGTTTTTGATCGATTATGCGCACAATGAGATGAGTCTGCGCAACCTGCTGCAGACATTGCGTGAATTTAAACCGGGGAGGCTTATTGTGATCTTCGGCTGCGGGGGTAACCGTTCAAAATTAAGAAGAGGCAGAATGGGTGAGACGGCAGGAATGCTTGCAGATTTTACGATTCTGACATCCGACAACCCAAGATGGGAAGATCCGGAGCTGATCTTAGATGATATTGAGAACGGTATGAAGGGTACGGAAGGGGCATACATACGCATCGCAGACCGGCGGTTGGCGGTGGCATACGCATTTGACCACGCCAGAGAGGGAGATATTATCGTTCTTGCAGGAAAAGGGCATGAGGACTATCAGGAGATCTGCGGGGTACGTTATCCGATGGAGGATAAAGAACTTATAAAAAAGGCAGCAGAGCGGGACAGACAAAGAGAAAGGCATAGTAACTGAAATGGCAGAATATGCAAATATCATTGTGGATATTTATCAGGGAAAATTAGATAAAACGTTTCAATACCGGGTGCCGGAGAGGCTAAAGAGTACGATCGCAGTCGGTATATTAGTTTCAGTTCCATTTGGTTCCAGAAAAATGCAGGGATATGTAATAGAACTGACAGATGTCTGTGAGTATGAGGAAGATAAGATCAAAGAGATACTCGCGGTCGTAAAAGACGGTGTCCGGATCGAGTCACAGATGATCGCACTCGCAGGCTGGATGCGGGAAAATTATGGCGGAACCATGAACCATGCCCTAAAGACAGTACTGCCGGTCAAGGAAAAAAAGAAAGCAAAAGAACAGAGAACAATAAGACTTGCGCTGCATCCCGTTGAGGCAAAAAATGAGCTGGCGGAATGTGAGAGAAAGCATAAGACGGCAAGGGCAAAACTTCTTATGGCACTGTTAAATGAGCAGGAGTTAGAATGGGAGACGGCAACGCAGCAATTGACAGTTTCAGCATCTGTAATCCGTGCAATGGAGGAAGCAGGTATCGTAAGAGTTGTCAGTAAGACAGCATACCGCAATCCGGTTGATGGACTGGACACGGGTGGGGAACGAAAACAACTGAATGAGGAACAGCAGAATATCGTTTCAAAGATCACAGCGGAGTATGATGCGGGAGAACGCAGGACATATCTGATCAAAGGCGTCACCGGAAGCGGAAAGACGGAAGTTTATATGGAGCTGATCGCACATGTGTTCGCCCAGGGAAAACAGGCGATCGTGCTGATACCGGAGATTGCGTTAACCTACCAGACGGTTAGACGTTTTTACAACCGTTTTGGGGCACAGGTATCGATCATAAATTCAAAACTGTCGGCGGGAGAGCGGTATGACCAGTTTGAACGTGCGAAAAACGGAGAAATTTCAGTGATGATCGGCCCGCGTTCAGCGTTATTTACACCGTTCCCCGATCTGGGGATCATTATCATAGATGAGGAGCATGAGGCTTCCTATAAGAGCGAGACAGTGCCAAGATATCATGCGAGGGAAACTGCGATACAGAGGGCAGAAATGACAGACGCGATCGTAGTGCTTGGTTCTGCTACACCATCTCTTGAGAGTTATTATAAGGCAGAAAAAAATGAATACTGTCTGTTAGAATTAAAACACAGAGTACAGAAACGACCGATGCCTTTGTGCGAGATCATCGACCTGCGGGAGGAGTTAAGAAGGGGCAACCGGTCAATCTTAAGTGACCGTCTGAGTGAGCTCATGGAGGACCGTCTGAAAAAGGGAGAACAGACGATGCTTTTTATCAACCGGCGTGGCATGGCAGGCTTTGTCTCTTGCAGAGCCTGCGGTCATGTGATAAAATGTCCGCATTGCGATGTTTCTCTGAGTCAGCATGGAAGCGGTGATAGGACACGTTTAGTCTGTCATTATTGTGGATATACGACGGCACAGCCGGATCTGTGTCCGGTCTGCGGCTCTAAGTATATCAGTGGCTTTAAGGCAGGAACACAGAAAATAGAACAGGTGGTAAAGGCGCGTTTCCCACAGGCACGTGTGCTTCGGATGGATATGGATACCACGAGGAGCAAAGAAGGGTATGAACAGATTTTGTCAGCGTTTGCAAATCACGAGGCTGATATACTGATCGGTACACAGATGATCGTAAAGGGACATGATTTTGCCGGGGTTACGTTAGTGGGTGTGCTTGCGGCAGACCTTTCGCTTCATATCAGTGATTACCGTGCGGCTGAACGGACTTTTCAGCTTCTGACGCAGGCGGCAGGACGTGCCGGCAGAGGTGATGTGCCGGGCAGTGTTATCATACAGACTTATGACCCGGAGCATTACAGTATTACGACAGCAAAAGAACAGAATTATGAGGCTTTTTACGGTCAGGAGATCGAATACCGCAAACTGATGCGATATCCACCCGTATGGAATATGCTTTATATTTTATGTGCGTCGAAAAATGAAATGGCAGCGGGGGAAGCAGCGATGGCGTTGATGGAAAGAATCGGTCAGGCGGCGAAAGAAAGCAGCGAGGGAATCTATCCGATCGGACCGTCAGATGCACCGGTTGCAAAAATATCCGATGTCTACCGGAAGGTGATCTATGTAAAAACAAAAGAGTACAGGACACTTGTTCTTTTAAAGGATAAACTGGAAGGTTTTATGAAGGATAACCGTCTGTATCAGAATGTGGCAGTAGGATTTGATTTTAACCCGGTCAACGGATTTTAAAATAGTATAATGGAGGATAAAAAAATGGCACTTAGAACAATCAGAATACAGGGAGATCCTGTACTTACAAAAAAATGCAGGGAAATTACAGAGATAACACCAAAGATCAAAGAACTGATCGACGATATGCTTGATACCATGTATGAGGCAAACGGAGTTGGTCTTGCAGGCCCACAGGTTGGTGTGTTAAAGAGAATCGTAGTCATTGATATCGGAGAAGGACCGGTCGTTATGATCAATCCGGTCATCCTTGAAAAATCCGGTGAGCAGACCGGGGATGAGGGATGCTTAAGTCTTCCGGGAAAAGCCGGTACTGTTACAAGACCAAATTATGTGAAGGCGCGTGCGTTCGATGAAAATATGGAGGAATACGAGATCGAGGGAACAGAGCTTATGGCACGGGCAATCTGCCATGAGTTAGATCATCTTGACGGACATATGTACACGGAACTCGTAGAAGGACCGTTACATGATGTAACTTATGATGATCCGGAGGAATAATATATGCGAGTTATTTTTATGGGAACACCGGATTTTTCGGTGGGGACATTAGAAGAAATCATAAAAGCCGGTCATGAGGTGGTACTGGTTGTCTCACAGCCGGATAAAGCGGTGGGAAGAAGCAAGGCATTAAAATATACACCGGTGAAAGAGTGTGCCCTGGCACATGGCATAGAGGTATATCAGCCGGAGCGCGTCAGGGACAGTGCATGTATCGAATATCTGAAATCTTTTCATGCAGATATCATGATTGTAGTGGCTTTTGGGCAGATTATACCAAAGGCAGTGTTAGACATGCCAAAATACGGCTGTGTAAATGTACATGCGTCATTGTTGCCGAAATACCGTGGTGCAGCACCAATCCAATGGGCAGTCATAAATGGCGATCCATATACCGGTGTGTCCACACAGCGTATGGACGAAGGCGTTGATACAGGAGATATCATTTTAGAAGAAAAAGTTGAGATACGGCCGGATGAAACAGGTGGAAGTTTATTTGACCGTCTTGCAGAAGTTGGAGCGAAACTCTGTGTAAAGACCATAGAAGCGATTGAAAACGGCACGGCTGTTTATACACCGCAGGATAACAGCAAAGCAACACATACGGCAAAGATCCACAAAGAATTAGGCAGTATTGAATGGAAAAAGAGTGCAAAAGAGATTGAATGTCTGATCCGTGGCTTAAATCCGTGGCCGAGTGCATATACAAGACTGGATGGAAAAACACTTAAGATATGGAGAGCGAATGTACTTCCGGATGAAGGCAAAGCTGCTCCGGGCTGCATTATAAAAGCGGAAAAGGGAAGTTTTCTGGTACAGACAGGAAATGGTGTCCTAGAGCTTCTTGAAGTACAGTTAGAAGGAAAGAAACGTATGACCACGGAAGCATTTTTAAATGGTTATACGGTGGAAGCAGGAACTTATTTTACACGTGGTTAAGTGAATGGAGGTAATGAGTATGCCTTATTACTATTATGGTTTTGATCCGACTTATGTTTTAGTTTTAATTGGTGCGGTAATCTGTCTGATCGCATCTGCAAGAGTAAAGAGTACTTTTAATAAATATTCACAGTACCGCAGCATGAGCGGTATGACAGGAGCACAGGCAGCGGAGCGTATCTTAAATTCTGCCGGAATTTATGACGTGACAGTCTGTCATATATCAGGAAGTCTGACAGATCATTATAATCCGTCGAAAAAGACACTGAATCTGTCTGATTCCGTGTACGGAAGTAATTCCGTTGCTGCGATCGGAGTTGCAGCGCATGAGTGTGGACATGCGATCCAGCATCAGAAAAATTATGTGCCATTGTCATTCCGTACAGCGATCGTTCCGGTTGCCAATATCGGTTCAACACTGGCATGGCCGCTGATTCTGATCGGGTTGTTTTTTAACCGGTCAACAGGTGCGATGCTTATCGATCTAGGAATCTTATGTTTTTCATTTGCAGTGTTATTCCAGCTTGTAACGCTTCCGGTTGAATTTAATGCTTCATACCGGGCACTTCGGATTTTAGGCGAGCAGGGAATTTTATCTGACAGTGAACTGCCTTATACCAGAAAAGTATTGAAGGCTGCGGCACTGACCTATGTTGCAAGTGCGGCTGCGGCAATTTTACAGCTGCTTCGACTGGTTCTTTTGTTTGGAGGACGTAATCGTGATGACTGATACCGTAAATACAAGAAGACTGGCATTAGATGTTCTCGTTGAAGTGACGGAGCATGGGGCATACAGCAATCAGGTGCTTCGTGCAGTACTTGAAAAATATCAGTATATGGAAAAATATGAGAGGGCCTTTTTAACCAGACTTGTTGAGGGAACGATCCAGCACATGATAGAGCTTGATTATGTGATCGACCAGTTTTCCAAAGTGAAAGTAAAAAAAATGAAACCCGTCATCCGCAATATTTTAAGGCTTGGTGTGTATCAGATATGCTATATGGATTCTGTGCCGGATTCGGCAGCATGTAATGAGGCTGTAAAACTGGCAAGAAAAAGCGGATTTTCTACATTGAGCGGTTTTGTGAATGGTGTGCTCAGAAATATTGCAAGAAACCATGATTCCATCCAGTATCCGGATGAAGAAAAAGAGCCGGTTTGTGCTTTGAGTGTCCGTTATTCCATGCCGGAGTGGATCGTGGAAGAGTGGCTTAGCGCATATGGATCAGAGCAGACAAAGGCAATATTGGATGCATTTTCGAGAGAAGCACCGCTTACGATCCGCACAAATGTGACAAAGATCACACCGGAAGCGTTAAAAGAACAGTTAGAAGCGGAAGGTGTGACGGTCCAGACGTTAGAGGATCTTCAATATAAAGGACTGCCGCATGCAGAAGGATCTGGTTATGCAAAGGCATATAACTATGCCTTTGCGATCTCCGGTTTTGATCATCTGATGGCACTTCCTTCATTTAGAGAGGGACTTTTTTATGTACAGGATATCAGTTCCATGATGGTGGCGGAGACTGCGGCACCGGGGGAAGGTGCACATGTGATCGATGTCTGTGCAGCTCCGGGAGGTAAGAGTATACATCTTGCAGAAATGTTAAACGGCACAGGAAGCGTGGAGGCGCGGGATCTGACGGAATACAAGACGGGACTGATCGAGGAAAATATCAGCCGTTATCAGGTGAAAAATATGACAACAAAGGTCTGGGATGCCACGGTGTCAGATGAGAGCGCAAGGGAAACAGCCGATGTACTGATCGCAGATCTTCCATGTTCCGGACTTGGTGTGCTGCGGAAAAAGACTGACATCCGTTATAAAATGAGCCGCAGGCAGCAGGAAGAGTTAGAAGAACTTCAGCGCCGGATTTTAGATACCGTCTGTTCCTATGTCAGAAAAGATGGGATCATGGTTTATTCTACATGCACGATCAATCCTGGAGAAAATCAGGAGAACGTTGCATGGTTTCTGGGAAAACATCCGGAATTTGAACTGCTTGATATGGAACAGATCTATCCGGGAGCGCAGGTGGGAGATGGATTTTTCTACGCGAAATTAAAATGTATCTCATAGTTATTGAAAAAGAGAATGGAAAGAGAAAGTTATGCAGCAGGAAAAAACAGATATCAAGTCTATGAATCTGGAAGAATTAAAATCATATATGGAATCCATCGGAGAAAAAGCATTCCGTGCAAAACAGCTGTATCAGTGGATGCATCAAAAGCAGGCATCATCCTTCGATGAAATGACAAATCTGTCAAAATCCCTTCAGGAAAAACTAAAGAATGAATGTCATTTTGTCAGTTTAAAGCAGGAGGCAGTACAAATTTCAAAATTAGACGGTACCAGGAAATATCTGTTCGCATTAGATGATGGAAATGTGATAGAGAGCGTCCTGATGCGTTATAAGCATGGCAATTCGGTCTGCATTTCCTCTCAGGTCGGCTGCCGGATGGGCTGCCGGTTCTGTGCATCGACGTTAGATGGTCTGGTGCGTGGTCTGACACCGTCAGAAATGTTAGATCAGATCTACCGGATTACAAGAGATACCGGGGAGAGAGTTTCTAATGTTGTTGTGATGGGAACCGGAGAACCAATGGATAATTTTGACAACCTGCTCAGATTTATTGAACTTCTGACGGATGAAAACGGTCTGAATATCAGCCAGCGGAACGTGACAGTTTCGACATGCGGCATTGTTCCAAAGATGAGAGAACTGGCAGATAAAAAGCTGCAGATCACACTGGCACTTTCACTGCATGCATCTTCACAGGAGAAGAGGTTAGAACTGATGCCGGTTGCCAATAAATATGAGATTCATGAGGTGATCGAGGCGTGCCGGTATTATTTTGAACAGACCGGAAGGCGCGTTACATTTGAATATAGTCTGGTTGGCGGTGTCAATGATACCGAGGAGGACGTAAGAAGGCTTGTGGAGCTGATCCACGGTATGAATTGTCATGTAAACCTGATTCCGGTCAATCCGATCAAAGAGCGTTCTTATGTGCAGCCGGATCATGAAGCAATTCTTAAATTTAAAAATAGGCTTGAAAAAAATGCAATTCAAGTTACAATTAGAAGGGAAATGGGCAGGGATATAGACGGTGCATGCGGACAATTGCGCAAACGTTATATCAGTCATGCAGAAAGGTAGGAAGTAGAGAAGATGAAGACGTTTTCCATGACGCACATCGGGCAGCGACGGGAAATGAATCAGGATTATATGTTTACATCAGAGACCGCTGTGGGAAATCTGCCGAATCTTTTTTTAGTAGCGGATGGAATGGGTGGTCACGCTGCAGGTGATTATGCTTCCAGATTTACAGTAGAAAAACTGGTTGAATTGATTGGTAAATCAGTAGAGAACGAGCCGGTGGCAATTATGAAGAGTGCTGTTTCAATGGCAAACAGTCTGCTTTTGACAGAGGCACAGGCAGATCCGGCAAAAAATGGAATGGGAACAACGATTGTCGCAGCAACGGTGATAGGGAATACACTTTATGCCGCAAATGTTGGAGACAGCAGACTGTATGTGATCAATCAGGAAGATATTACACAGATTACAAGGGATCATTCCCTGGTTGAGGAAATGGTCCGCTTAGGTGAAGTGAGAAAAGAAGATGCAAAAGATCATCCGGATAAAAATATCATTACACGGGCAGTTGGTGTATTGCCGGAGGTAACAGCTGATTTCTTTGAGATCAGCCTGAAACCGGGAGATGAGATTTTGATGTGTTCCGATGGACTGACAAATATGATTGAAGATGATGAGATCAGACAGATTGTGCTGGGACAGAGGGATATTGTTGAGAAAGCAGAAAAGCTAGTTGAGACTGCCAATCGAAATGGTGGCAAGGATAATATTACGGTTGTATTGATAGAACCATTTTCTGATGAGGTGAAAGAATGTTGACAGAGGGTATGTACATAGCAGACCGCTATGAGATTTTAGGTAAAGTTGGCGCTGGCGGAATGTCAGATGTATATAAAGCAAAAGATCTTACACTGGGAAGATTTGTAGCGATTAAAGTATTAAAGGCAGAGTTTTCCGAGGATATTAATTTTGTAACGAAATTCCGTTCCGAGGCACAGGCAGCTGCAGGGTTAGAACACCCGAATATTGTAAATATTTACGATGTCGGCAGTGAGAATGGTCTGCATTATATCGTGATGGAATATGTGGAAGGAATTACATTAAAGACATACATTGAGAAAAAGGGACAGCTTTCTTTTAAGGAGGCGGTCAGTATTGCGATCCAGGTGGGCAGAGGTATAGAAGCTGCACACAATAAAAACATCGTTCATCGTGACATCAAACCGCAGAATATCATGATCTCTACAGAGGGAAAGGTAAAAGTAACGGATTTTGGTATTGCGAGGGCAGCGACATCAAATACGATTAGTTCAGATGTGATGGGATCTGTGCATTATTCTTCTCCGGAACAGGCGAGAAATGGATTTGTGGATGGCAAGAGTGATATCTATTCACTGGGTATCGTGATGTATGAGATGGTGACAGGACGGGTTCCGTTTGATGGTGATACGACGGTTGCAGTTGCGATCCAGCATCTTCAGGAAGAAATGGTGCCGCCAAGTGTCTATGCGCCGAATCTTCCGATCAGCATGGAAAAGATCATCTTAAAATGTACACAGAAGAATCCTGACAGAAGATATTCTTCCATGACAGCTCTTTTGGCAGATCTGCGAAAAGCGCTGATCAGCCCGAATGAAGATTTTGTTGTAATGGTTCCACTTGCAAATCAGGATAAAACCAGAGTGATCGGAGCAGATGATTTAAACCAGATCAAAAAGCAGACTGCAAATGTTTATGTGGATCCTGCGTCTATCAAGATTCAGGAACCGGTTATTGATGATGACGACGATGACGATGATGATATTGATGATGAGGATGGCGATATCAATCCGAAGATGGAAAAGGCGATCACGATCATGGGAATCGCAGCAGGTGTGGTGATCATTATCATTATTATTTATCTGTGTATTACGTTAGCAGGCGGTATGAAATCCGGTAAGAATACTTCTTCGAATACAGAGACCACAAAGACGGAGACACAGACAGGGGACAGCCAGAGTACCCAGATCAAGGATGGCGTGGTAGTACCATCCCTGACCGGAAAGACTATGGATCAGGCAAAGCAGGAGTTGAACGGAACAGGACTCGGTATCAGACAGGCAGGAACTGCATCGTCAGATACGGTAGAAAAAGGACAGATCATCAGCCAGGATCCGGCAGATGGAAAGACTGTGGAAAAGAATACAACGATCGAGGTTATCATAAGCAGCGGAGCTGCTGACGGCAGCAGTAAAAATACGGTCGATATACCAAATGTTGTCGGACAGAGTGAAACAGATGCAAGTGCGGCATTAACGGCAAAGGGATTTAATGTTACAAAGACAACGTCCTATAGTTCTTCTGTTGCGGAAGGATATGTGATTTCCCAGACACCAAATGGAGACACACAGGGAAAAGAAGGCGATACGATCACACTTGAGATCAGTCTTGGATCTGAGAAGATTACAGTGCCGGATGTATCGACAAGCTATAAGTCTGAAGAACAGGCGCGGGAAATGTTATCACAGTTTAATGTTTCAACAACGACAAAATACAGTGACACGGATGCCGGAATCGTAATCGGACAGTCTCTTGCAGCAGAAACACAGGCTGATCCGGGTGCGTCCATCACGATCACCGTCAGTCTTGGACCGGAGCCGGCACAGCAGATTACAACAAAGACCTATAAATTGAATGTCAGTCTGCAGCTACCGTCGGATACATCTAATATTTCCGGGGCAGACATTGTTTTATATGATGATCAGGGCAATGTTTTACAGACCTGGTATGGAAAGACACTTGCAGATTTTGGTACCGGAGGATTGCTTTTATCAAAGACAGGTATCCTTTCGGACAGCGGTAAGATTGTAGTTACCTGGCTGGATCTAAACGGTAATGATTTAAAAGATCAGACCATTGATGTACAGTTTCAGGAAGAGTAAAAGTATTTATGCGGGGAAAGATTATCAAAGGAATTTCCGGATTCTACTACATTCATGTAGCAGAATCCGGAATTTATGAGTGTAAGGCAAAAGGCATATTCCGAAATCAGAATATCAAGCCTCTGGTTGGGGATAATGTTGAGATTGCCGTGTTGGATGAGGAGAACAAAAAAGGAAATATTGAAAAGATCCTGACACGGGAAAATGAACTGGTACGTCCGGCTGTTGCAAATATTGATCTTGCACTGATCATTTTTGCTGCTGCAAAACCGCAGCCTAATTTTAATCTGTTAGACCGTTTCCTTGTTATGATGGAATATCAGAAGGTACCAGTTGCGATCTGCTTTAACAAAACAGATCTGGTTACAGAAGAGGAACTCCATGCGTTTGCAGATATCTATACAGCATGCGGTTATCATACTCTTTTTGTGAGTGCAAAAGAGGAACAGGGTGTGAATGGACTGTTAGAACTTCTGAAAGGGAAAACAGCAGCGGTGGCAGGCCCATCCGGGGTTGGTAAGTCTTCACTTGTGAACCGTCTGCAGCCAAATATCACGATGCAGACAGGGGAAGTCAGCCGTAAGATTGAGCGCGGAAGGCATACAACACGGCATTCTGAAATCATACCGATCGGTGGGGATACTTATATTATGGATACTCCCGGTTTTTCCACACTCTATATTCCGGGTATGGAAAAGGAAGATTTAAAAGAATTTTATCCGGAGTTTGGCAGATGGGAGCCATACTGCAGATTTAAGGGATGTAATCATATCAGTGAGCCGGACTGTGGCGTCAAGCAGGGATTAGAAGAAGGAAGCATCAGCCTGCTGCGGTATGAAAATTATAAATTGCTGTATGAGGAATTAAAGTCAGTCCGGAAATATTAAATAAACAACAAAATTACGGAGGAAGAAATGAATTGTTTATCACCATCTATATTATCTGCTGATTTCAGCCGGCTTGGAGAACAGATACGAGAACTTGATGAGGCGGGAGCACAGTATGTGCATATTGATGTTATGGACGGAATGTTTGTTCCGAGCATTTCATTTGGAATGCCGGTTATCCGTTCTATCAGAGGATGTACAGACCGTATTTTTGATGTCCATCTGATGATCGAAGAACCGGGACGTTATATTGATGAGTTCGCTGAGGCGGGGGCAGATCTGATCACTGTCCATGCAGAGAGCTGCAGACACCTTGACCGCACGATAGAAAAAATCAAAGAAAAGGGACTTTTGGCGGGAGTTGCGTTAAATCCTGCAACACCTGTGTCAGCAATATCCTGTGTACTTGAAAAAGTGGATATGGTTCTTATTATGACGGTAAATCCGGGATTCGGAGGACAGAAGTTGATTCCTTATACAGTGGAGAAAGTCCGTGAATTAAGAAAAATCGTAGATGAGCAGGGATTAAAGACAGATATCGAAGTAGATGGAGGCGTTAATCTTTCAAACGTTGGGGAATTGATGGATGCAGGAGCCAACATCATTGTTGCCGGCAGTGCCGTTTTCTCCGGAGATGTGACTGAGAACACGATCCGCTTCTTAAATATTATAAATGCATGATGGGAGCAGAATGTATGAAACGTTTTTTTATCATATCGGGTGGAAAAATTGAGGATACATTTGCGAAAGCAGTTTTAAATGGCGTTGCTGAAAAAACGGTGATTGCAGCGGATTCAGGAATGGAATTTCTGCGGAGAAACGAGATCATTCCCCAGATTATTATCGGTGACTTTGATTCAGTGAGCAGCGGGACTTTGGAGTGGTTTCAGAAGAAAGATGATATTATCTGGCATAAATTAAATCCGGTAAAAGATGATACCGATACGGAGTCTGCAATTCGCCTTGCGATTTCAATGGGGGCAGAGCTCATTACAGTACTAGGGGGAACCGGTTCGAGATTAGACCATGTGCTTGGAAATATTGAGCTTTTGGGCATAGGTCTGGAAGCGGGCGTTAAAATTGAGCTGCTGGATGCAAATAACCGTATCCGCATGACAGACTGTGGCATGATTTTAAAGAAAGAGGAGCAGTTTGGAAAATATGTTTCACTGATCCCGTATACTGCGAAGGTGGAACATCTTTGTCTGACAGGATTTAAATATCCGCTGGATGATTATTGCTTAAAGGGTTTCTGTTCGCTTGGAGTAAGCAATGAGATTACAGAAAAGCAGGCAGAAATTACATTTGAAAAAGGGATATTGATCGTCATTGAGTCGAGGGATGATGCGGCAATGACATATGAAATATAAAAAAAGACGGAATCTGTAAATTTTACGACAGATTCCGTCTTTTTGGTAAAAAAGTACTAAAAAAATGGTAGACATTTACTGTAAAAATACTTAAGATAAATATAATAGGTAAAAGGTACTTTGAGAAGAGGATGGACATGACAATTAAAGAATGTTATGAACAGTTAGGACAGAACTATGAGGAAGTGCTTGACAGACTGGGAAGTGAAGTAATTTTAAAAAAATTTGTGATTAAATTTTTAGATGACTCGAGTTTTCAGATGCTGGAGGATGGTTTAAAAGAAAAAAATGCAGACCAGGCATTTCGGGCGGCACATACCATAAAAGGAATTTGCCTGAATCTTGGATTTGACAAACTGTATCAGGCAAGTTCAGATCTGACTGAACAGCTGCGGGGAAAAGATACAGTAGAGGAAACAGATGACCTGTTTTTGAAAGTGAAAGAGCAGTACACCAAACTTGTAGAAGTCGTTCGTAAGATGGCAATGGAGGGGTAAATTACTGAATATAGAAGAACTTACTTTTACGCAGGATCAGAAACATGAGATTGAACTGGGGCACCGTCTTGGAATCGAGATGAGTCTTCCGGTGGAACAGTATTCAAGTCTGATGTATACTGTGAGATGGAAGCATATATACTGTTAACCGATGAGAACGCAGTACTTACAAGAGAACAGATACTTTCAGCGTTAAAAGAAAAAGGTGTCATCTCAGGAATCAATGAGGAGGCAATTAAGGAACTCGGAAATGGAAAGGTTGAAGTGACCAATATCATTCTGCGAAAAGGAAACAATCCGCGAAACAGAGGACATATCAGTGCCGGAAAAATGGGAAAGATCGTCGGAGGCATTACACAGGCGGGGCAGAACTTAGAGGTGTATGATCTTGGTAATAAAGTAAGGTTACGTACCGAGGTTTATGTCGGCAGGGGAGATAAATATATCAATGATAAAAATCAGCTTGTATTGCAGATGAAATCAGTAGGAAAAGAATTATCGCTGCTAAGAAGTGCTTATCAGAATTTTCAGAAAAGATATATGCCGGAGGAGCGGAATGTAAATCCGATGTATCTGAAGGTTGAAGATACGATTTACACAAAGGAACTTGAAATGAAAGAGATACAGAAAAAAGATGTGTATCTGGATGAAGAGATTGAAAAGAGCAAACATGCGAAGCTGATCGTAAAAGGAACCATATATCAGGGTGTAAAGATAGATGTAAATGGTGCAAGATGGTTTTCTGATGAAGTTACAAATGTTACGGTCCGAAAAACAGATGAACGTGTAGCTTTATATACGAGGAGGAGCAGATATGAGATATAAAATTCTCATTGTAGATGATGTATATATAAACAGGGAACTTCTGAAAGAAATATTAAGAGATGATTATGATGTTTTAGAAGCCGAGAACGGCAAAGAAGCATTAGAGGTCATTGAGAAAGAAAAAGGAAATATCAATGCAGTGCTTCTTGACCTTATTATGCCGGTCATGGATGGATTTGAAGTATTAGAGCATATGCAGAGTAAAAAAATCTTAGATAAAATACCGGTTATCGTAATCAGCGGTGAGACGAGCATGCAGATCGAGAAAAAATGCTTTGATTACGGTGTTTCTGATTTTATCGGCAGACCATATAAAACAGCACTGGTACAGAAACGTGTACAGAATATGGTAAATCAGTATGTATACAAAAACCAGCTTGAAGAGAAAGTGGCAGATCAGACAGCCGTATTGCGCAAGGCATATGATAAACTGCAGCAGCAGACGAAGATGCTTGAAAAGCGCAACCAGGATATCATCGATATGCTTGGTACGATCGTTGAGTACCGTAATTTAGAGAGTGGAGAACATATCCAGCGGGTAAAAGGTTATACGAGGATACTTGCAGAGGATTTTGCAAAAAATTATCCGGAGTATGAACTGACACCGGATATGATCAATACGATCGTGTCAGCGAGTGCATTGCATGACCTTGGAAAAATCGCGATTCCGGACAGCATTTTATTAAAACCGGGAAAACTGACCAAAGATGAATTTGAGTATATGAAATCTCATACATTGCGTGGATGTGAGATCTTAGATTCCATGAAAGATGACTGGGATCCGGTCACACAGGGGGTAACTTATGAGATCGCAAGATCCCACCATGAACGTTATGACGGAAAAGGATATCCGGATGGATTAAAAGGAGAAGAGATACCGGTATCTGCACAGTTGGTATCAGTAGCAGATGTATATGATGCACTGATCAATAAGCGTTGTTATAAAGATGCCTTTTCAAAGGAAGATGCATTCCATATGATCGTAAATGGAGAATGTGGGGTGTTTTCACCGAAACTGATGCAGACATTCCGCAATGTAAGAACAAAATTTGAACAATTTGCAGACGGACTGGAATAATTAAGAAACAATAGTACACGTTTCCCAGACTGATCTGTTGAGAGAACCTAAGAGGTGCAAACGTGATTACAAGTAGCAATATAGCCGATTTTTTTGAAAAGTATACGAAAAACCTGGAGCGGGAAGCATATTTAAATGAGACGGCACTCAAGGCCTTTTATCGAACATGAAGACAGATTAAATGATGAACTTGCGGATGAGTTTTATAAGCAGCTGGACAGAATGAATGCGTCAGGGTATTGTGACAGGCTGATTTGTATTGGTATGGCGCAGGTTGTTCAGAAATATTATCAGAAAACAGGAGTCTGGGAAAAGTATCTTCTGACCACACATATACTTGGCGGTTTTTACAGCCGTTACAGTGAAGTGGAAGATGCAAAGAAAAGTATTGCATGCTTTGAGATTGAACGGGAGGCGTTTGACCGGTATTTTGAAATAGAAGACTGGGAAATCCGAAAAAAGATACTGTTTGCCTATTATAATTATGTTGTGGTTCAGGTAAACATGCGTGCTGGTTTTGGACACGGTGAAAAAACGAGAGTGTAGAATTTCAAAAACGTCTGATCGAACAGACAGACCGTGCGATCGCTGTTTATGATGATCCAAAAGTACGGGCATTAGATGGGGATAAATATGACCTTGACGGTTTAAAGGAAGAACTGGAATATGATGTTTACGGCGACTGGATCTGCGGTACGGATGAGAGGGAAGATTTAAGCGAGGATATGTTCTGCCGGTCACAGGATGTGATCGAAAAGCTTTATAATAACGTATTAAAGGAAAACGAAAATCCGCTGGATATGGAGGACGAGATCTACTGTAATTACTGGCGGGGCATGTATTTTGCAGGAAAAGTGGAACTTAGGGAATATGTAGAAAAAATGATAGAGTATTTTGACTACGTATTAGAGCATTCGGATTTAGATGACGCTGAACAATATGTAGATGGAAAACTTTACCAGATACATATGTTTCAGATGCCGACGCTGGCAAGTGTGAAAGAATTAAACGAGGCACCGGAGTTAAAAAAGAGATATATCTTTCTGAAGGTGCTTAATTTGTTACTATTTTTCACTATTAATATGTTGGGAAAAAACCAAAGTGAAATTTTGTGGTTACAAAATTGCAAGACTTATGATATAATATTAGACTGTATCAAACTCTTTATGCTTACACAGCAGAAAGGAGTTGATTTTACGGGCAAAGATTTAAAAGGAAGAGAGCTTGGCGTAGGAATATGCCAAAGAAAAGACGGATTGTATACAGCGGGATTTGTCAGCATGCGTACAGGAAAGTCCGTTCAAAGATATTTTCCGAAACTTCAAGAATGCCGTAATTGGTACGCAGACGCTAGGTTCGAGGATGAACATGGTGGAATCAATGCTTGTGGTGATATGACAGTCAAAGCATGGTTTGAGTATTGGATTGAAAATATAAAGGGGGATAGTATTAGACCTAACACAATAACAAATTACAGAGAAAGCCTTAAAAATTGTGTAGTAATTTGTGTAGTAAAAAACAATAGAAAGGCGAAAATCCCTACAAATCAAGGATTTTCGGACAGGTATAAGATAAAATGAAACTAGGAATCGTCGGACTTCCGAACGTCGGAAAGTCTACATTGTTTAATTCACTCACAAAGGCGGGAGCACTCTCCGCAAACTATCCATTTGCAACGATTGATCCAAATATCGGAATCGTATCCGTTCCGGATGAGAGAATCGTAAAGCTTGGTGAACTCTATCACACAAAGAAAGTTACACCTGCTACGATCGAGTTTGTAGATATTGCGGGTCTTGTAAAGGGCGCAAGCAAAGGAGAGGGACTTGGAAACCAGTTTCTTGCCAATATCCGTGAAGTAGATGCGATCGTACATGTAGTACGTTGCTTTGAAGACACGAATATCATTCATGTTGATGGATCGGTTGATCCGGCAAGGGATATTGAGACGATCAATCTGGAACTTATTTTCTCAGATGTAGAGATTCTCGACAGAAGAATTGCGAAAATTGCAAAACAGGCGAGAATGGATAAAACTCTTGCAAAAGAACTTGAACTTGTAGAGGCAGTAAAGGCACATCTTGAAGAAGGTAAAATGGCAAGAACATTTGAAGTGCCGGATGATGAGGATGCACAGATCTGGTTTAAGGGCTATAATCTTCTTACTGCAAAACCTACGATTTATGCTGCAAATGTATCTGAAGATGATCTTGCAGATGACGGAGCTTCAAATCCACATGTTGCCAAAGTAAGAGAAATGGCAAAAGAAGAAGGGGCAGAAGTATTTGTTATCTGTGCACAGATAGAGCAGGAACTGGCAGAACTCGACGAGGATGAAAAGAAAGAATATCTTGAGGATCTTGGTGTAGAGTCAAGTGGTCTCGATAAGCTTGTGGCAGCAAGCTACAGCCTGCTTGGACTGATCAGTTTCCTTACTGCAGGGGAGGATGAGTGTCGTGCATGGACGATCAAAAAAGGCACAAAAGCTCCGCAGGCGGCAGGAAAGATTCACACCGATTTTGAACGTGGATTTATCAAGGCAGAAGTAGTAAACTATCAGGATCTTTTAGATAATGGAAGCCTTTCCGCAGCACGTGAAAAAGGAATCGTGGGCATGGAAGGAAAAGATTATGTCGTCAAAGATGGGGATGTGATCTTATTCCGCTTTAATGTATAAAATATAGTCTAAAAATATGCAAAGACGCATATGGTTTTTTAAACGAACTGGTTTGGAAGACTGTATGCGTTTTTGTGAATTTCAGAAAAAAGAAGTGATCAATGTCTGTGACTGCAAGTGCCTTGGAAATGTATGTGATCTGGAGTTTGATGAACATGACGGATGTATCCGGACGATCATCATTCCGGGGCCGGCTAAATTTTTTGGATGTGTGGGCCGAGAATTTGAACTGCACATTCCGTGGTGTAAGATCGTAAAGATCGGGCCGGATATCATACTGGTTGAGGTAGAAGAAAAGGAAGTCCGTAAGAAAATACAACAATAGAATATAGGACATATAGAAATTTTATTGTCAAAATAAAACGAAAACGTTTCGAAAAATTTTGTTGAAATGACCAAAAACAGGCGTATCTGACAGGGAAAATTATGTTGACAATTACAAAAACAATGGATATACTTTTAATAAATGGGGGTCTGTGCATAGGAGGTAGCTTATGAAGTGTCCGTTTTGCAGCAGTGAAAATACAAGAGTTATTGATTCGAGACCGGCAGACGATAATAATTCGATTCGCCGCAGACGGTTATGCGATGAATGTGGGAAGCGTTTCACGACTTATGAGAAAGTAGAGACCATACCACTTATCGTTATTAAAAAGGACAATAACAGGGAACAGTATGACCGTTCTAAGATCGAGGCAGGTGTATTGCGTGCATGTCATAAGAGACCGATTTCCGTAAATCAGATCAATCAGTTAGTTGATGAGGTTGAGACGGAGATATTTAACCGTGAAGAGAAGGAAATACCAAGCAGCCTGATCGGAGAGCTTGTGATGGATAAGCTAAAGGATCTTGAGGCAGTTGCTTATGTGAGATTTGCTTCGGTATATCGGGAGTTCAAAGACGTGAATACATTTATGAGTGAATTGAAAAAGATGTTAGACAAGTAACAGAACATTAAAATTGTGCTAAAGTATTTACAAAGGCAGACCGATATATTTTTTATCAAGTAGAAGATGCAGATAGATGGGGTAGTGGTATGAATATTTCAGGTATCCGCATACAGGCGGGATTTTATGATTACAATACCATAAAGAATACTCAGATTCAGGAGGAGACGGTACCGAATACCATAGATGAGGTGGCAAAAGACACCCGAGTGGCGGAGGTTACGGAAAGAGAGAGAGATAACAAACCGGATCATGGTGCCACAGAGTATGCGAAACAGTATCAGCCGGATGCCGAATATGAGTTGAAAGGAATGGCGAGTGATATTGCAAGTCTCGATGTTGAGAAGGCTGTTTCTGATATGAAGAAAGATCAGGTATTGCAGCAGTATCAGTTCTTTGTTGGAGAGCGCATGAGCCAGACCGGATTATTATATATCCGTCCGAATGAGAATTTTTCATTATAATTATAGAATATAAATGATGATAAAAAGAGAATTGCAGGTGAGCGATTCTCTTTTTTACTGGATATTTTTTTCAAAGTATAGTACACTGTATCTCGTATAAAAAATATCAATGAGCATGTATGCAGTATCATGCGGCAGATGTGAACTTAACTGAAAATGAAAAAGAGGAAAAATATGATGGAAAAGTTCTATCCGGATGAATATCTGGATTCAACCTATGAGATAGATTTTGATCAATTATATGCGAAAGGGTACCGGGGGGTGATATTTGACATTGACAATACACTGGTACGGCATGGAGCACCGGCAGATGAGCGTGCATGTGCCCTGTTTGCACATTTAAAGGAACTGGGATTTTCGTGTATGCTTTTATCGAATAATAAAGAGCCACGTGTGAAAATGTTTAACGATGCAGTGAACGTTTCATATATTTACAAGGCAGGCAAACCGAATCCGGCAAATTATAAAAAAGCAATGGAAGAGTTAGGTACAGATACCGGCAATACCATTTTTGTCGGGGATCAGATCTTTACAGACGTATACGGTGCAAAGCGTGCCGGTATCCGTTCCATTCTGGTAAAACCGATTCATCCGAAAGAAGAGATACAGATCGTGTTAAAACGCTATCTGGAAAAAATCGTGCTGTTTTTTTACAGAAGGGATTTGGCAAAGAAAAACAAAGCAAAACAATAGATTGCATGTTTTTGGGCAAATTTATTGTTTGGAATAAAATGTTTCTATAAGAGCAAATAAATAAAAGGAAATGAGGAGAACAATGAAAATCGCTATTGGAAATGATCATGCAGCAACTGAGTTAAAATTTGTTATTATGGACTATCTGAAAGAATTAGGACATGAGGTTATTAATTTTGGAACAGATACGTCAGATAGCTGCAACTATCCGGAGTATGGAGAAAAAGTCGGACGCGCTGTTGTGGCAGGTGAGGCAGACTGTGGAGTGCTGATCTGTGGAACAGGTGTCGGTATTTCAATCGCAGCAAATAAAGTAAAAGGCGTGCGTGCAGCTGTATGCTCGGATTGTGCAACGGCAAGACTTGTAAAAGAGCATAATAATGCGAATATTATTGCATTCGGTGCAAGAATCGTTGGAACAGAGCTGGCAAAAGATATTGTAAAAGCGTATTTAGATGCTGAATTTTTAGGTGGAAGACATCAGACCAGAATTGATATGATCCATGAGATTGAGGAACGAAATTCATAAATATAAGTCTTTTTTGTCAATTTGATGGAGCAAAACGAAAAAAAACTTGAAATGTACAGGCATTTATTATAAAATAGAAAAATCAGAGAGTCCAAAACTCGGGCGTATGTTTAAGGAGGAAGTTACATGATTTCAGCAGGAGATTTCAGAAATGGTATTACCATCGAGTTAGAGGGGAACATTTACCAGATTATTGAATTCCAGCACGTTAAACCAGGTAAAGGTGCAGCGTTTGTTAGAACTAAGTTAAAAAATATTAAGAGTGGCGGTGTTGTTGAGAAAACATTCCGTCCTACAGAGAAATGCCCACAGGCACGTATTGACAGAAAAGATTATCAGTATCTGTATGCAGATGGTGATTTATTCTACTTCATGGATGTTGAGACATATGACCAGATCGCTTTATCCAAAGACGATATCGGTGATGCCTTAAAATTCGTAAAAGAGAACGAAATGGTAAAAATGTGCTCTCACAACGGAAGCGTATTCGCAGTAGAGCCGCCTCTGTTCGTAGAGTTAAGAATTACTGACACAGAGCCAGGTTTCAAAGGTGATACAGCAACAGGTGCTACAAAACCGGCAGTTGTTGAGACTGGTGCAACTGTATCTGTTCCATTATTCGTTGAGCAGGATGATGTGATCAAGATTGATACAAGAACAGGTGAGTACTTATCCAGAGTTTAATGGGTGCGAGTGCTGATTTGGCATAAAAGGCCCCGGAAGCATTTTGTTTCCGGGGTTTTTCGTCTAATATAGTGCTTTTAGGATTAAGATGGACAGGAGAGAATCATGAAGAAAATTGCGCTGATCATGGATGGCTGGAAAAGGTGGTTTACTTTTGCATGGCCGGCAGGTATTCTTCAGAGAATCAGGCAGACTGGCGAAGAAGTGAGTCTGTATATCTTTAACAGTTCCGGTGGATGGAGCTGCGATGAGGAGTATAATACCGGTGAATATAATATATACAGGCTTCCGGATCTACATGAGTTTGACGGAATCATTCTTGATCTGAATAATATTGCTTATCCGAAGGTACGGGAAGAAGTGATACAGCGGGCAAAAGAGTCCGGTGTACCGGTTATTTCCATTGCAAATGAGATCGAAGATTTTTATTATGTCGGGATCAATAATGAAAAAGCAATGCGGATGATGATCGAACATCTCCATGAGAAACACGGATGTAAAAAATACTGGTTTGTCATGGGACCGGAAGATAATTATGAGAATGTAAAAAGAATATCTGCCTTAAAGACATATATGGATGAAAAACAGCTTGTATATTCGGAATCTGATTTTTATTGCGATAGTTTTGAATATCAGTGTGGGGTAAATGGCTTTGAGAGGTTGCTTGAAACGCATGATGCACTGCCAGAGGCGATCATCTGTGGAAATGACAATATCGCCGTCGGTGTATGTGAGGCGGCAGCGGCACATGGATATCAGGTTCCAGAGGATTTCTGTGTGACAGGTTTTGATAATTTTGACAAGGCAGCATATTATGAGCCGAGGATTTCAACGATCGGTCATATCCGGGAAAATGTTGGAATTGCATGTGCAGATTTATTCTTACGCATCTGGAAAGGGGAAGATTCAGAAAGGTTTTATTATACGGATACAGAAGGCATTTTCTGGGACAGTTGCGGCTGTAAGGCGGCGAAAGTGCCGGATCAGGCAAATTATCTCAAAGGGCAGATCATGTACGGAATTGAAACTGCCCGGTTTGAGGATGAGGTATTTTCACTGGAATACGAACTGCTCAAATGTAATACGGTCCGTGAGATGATGTACTGTATCCCACAGTGTATTCCTTCCCTGAAATGTGACGCAATGTATCTGATCCTTGATTCACACATGGATGCGTATAAGGAGCAGGTAAAAGCGCACCGGAGTCTTCGTTTTTTTGATGAAGAAGATTTTCATGTAGAAGGCTATCCGAAATGTATGCAGGTGAAATTTGCATATAAAAATGGCAGGATGATTGATACAGACCAGATGGAGATTGAAGGTATTTTTCCATTTTTTGAACCACAGGCGGGTGGCACGGATTTCTTATTCCTTCCGATGCATTTCAGAAATCGTACAGTCGGTTATCTGGTCATTGAAAATGCTGTTTATCTGATGGAAAAACAGTATCTGTTCCAGGTGGTAAAAACGCTGACGAATGCGATGGAGAACCTGCATAAAAAAGAAAAATTAGAATACATGAACCAGATTTTATCGGGTCTGTATATCAAAGATTCCATGACAGGGCTTTATAACCGTATGGGATATCAGAAGCTGTCGGAGAGCTACTTCTCTATTATGAGAGAGAAGAAGATACCAGTGTTAGTCTTGTTTGTTGACCTGGATCGTTTGAAATATATTAACGATACCTTTGGACATGAATATGGTGACTTTGCGATTGTTTCTATTGCAAAGGCTATGCAAAAACACTGCGATGCAGATGCGATCACAGCGCGGACGGGCGGCGATGAATTTATTGTGCTGGAAAGTGCAAAAGATGAGGAAGCCGGCATGCTGTTAGCAGATAAGATCAGGGCAGAACTGAGTGCGCTGCGGGAAAAAATGCAGCTACCGTTTGACTTAAGTGCAAGTATTGGTGTTGTTGTTGCACAACCTGGCGAGGAAAATGCGCTGGAAAGCTATGTCAAACGGGCTGAGATGCTGATGTATGAAGAGAAAACGGAGAAAAAAGTAAGCAGGGACAGTTGACAGATGAAAAAAAATTTGTGCGGCAGACTGCTCGAATATGGCAGAGCGTGCCGGTGTGAATTGAAAGATACCGGATGGGGAATGAAATTAGTGGTGCTGGTGATCACAGGCTTTTTCTGTGGTGCACTGGCAACCGAGTATTTTGGAAACAGGATATATTTTTTTTCCGGTGGCGTGATATTAAGTGACATGCTGCTTGTGGGTATAGTACGTCTGCTTTCGCATATCGGTGACCGCATCTGGCATAGGAATATTGGAAATATTCTGTATGGGATTGCAGGAGCTTTGATATTCGTCTGTAGCTGTGTATATGGAAGTGTTGGCAATGAACATATGGTCAGCACTTTTTTTGCTACATTGATTTATATTTTACTGCTTTTATCGGGACGCTTCATCTGGGCGTGGCTGGTAAAACGCCATCATACGCTGTTTTGTGGAATCCACTTTGCGGCAGGATGTGTTATCTGGTGTGTATTTCTGGTATTTCTGTTCGGGCAGGGATTTGTGGATGATTATATTTCGGAGTATCGGAATCATAACACTTATGTGACGCAGGCAGGCGAGGTGGATGGGTTTGTGGATTACATTGCACAGGGAGAATATACACCGGTCTGTGTGACTTATGGTCCGGACGGTGAAACAGATATGGCAACCGGCACTGTGGATTTAAGTCCATATGTGGCAAAAGAGAAGAAGTGGCACAGAATCTACCGGAATTTTTTTACGAAGCATACCAGAAAAGATGCGCCGGTTGCGGGAAAGATCTGGTATCCTGCGGAGGCAGAAAACTGTCCTGTTGTGTTTATGGCGCATGGCAACCACAGCATTACAGCAGAATCTTATCTGGGATACGATTATCTCGGTGAATACTTAGCATCGCACGGCTATGTATTTGTGTCAGTGGATGAAAATATCTTAAACGAGAGAAGCGGGGAAAATGATGCGCGTGCCGTCCTGCTGCTGGAAAATATCGGGGAAATCTTAAAGAAAAATAAAGATGAGTCACTGCCGGTATACGGTAAGATCGATGAAAATCATATTGCACTGATGGGACACTCAAGGGGCGGAGAAATGATCGCAGATGCTTACCTGTTCAATGAGTATGATGCATATCCGGGCAATGGGATGTTTACATTTGATTATCATTATTCGATCCAGGCACTTATTGCAGTGGCACCGTCGGTCAACCAGTATCTGCCTGCAGGACATGAGACGGAACTCTCAGATGTTGATTATCTGGTTTTACAGGGAGCAAATGATCAGGATATCAGTGTTTTCCTTGGAAATGAGCAGTATGAAAATGTTTCCTTTTCAAAAGACGGGGCTTACATTGCATCTTCACTCTATATTGCCGGGGCAAATCATGGACAGTTTAATACGGAATGGGGCGGGTATGATATCGGAAGACCGTTTTCGCTGTGGCTGAATGTAAAAAATTTCATTACAGCGGAAGATCAGCAGGAAATCTTAAAGATCGCATCGCTTGTTTTTTTAGATAAGAGTTTAAAAGAAAATAATACTTATGCGGATTTTCTGACTGATTATGCAAAGTATGCGGCATATCTGCCCAAAACGCTTTATGTGCAGCAATATGAGACTTCAGATGCTTCGTTTATTACCGACTACGAGGAGGATTCTGATTTAGAGACAGCGCCGGGGGGAAGCATATCTGCAGAACATTTTACGATGTGGACGGAGGAAGAATTGGCGGATTCTGAATCGGCGATGGGAAAGAGGGAGAACCATGCAGTGCGGCTGAAATGGAAAGATACGAATGATGCATATTATGAGATCATGACAGATGGACAGATGGCGATGGAAGATGGAGGAATTTGTTTTGACGCGATGGATTTAAGGGAAGAAGCAGATGATGAACCGATGGATTTTTCTGTAGTTCTGACGGATATCCATGGAAATCACGCAGTCAGTTCTGTGAGTGATTCTGTGATCCTTTATCCGGCATTTCCGGTAAAACTTTCCAAAATCCAGTATCTCACAGGAAAAAGTGAATATAAAAGACAGCTTCAGACCGTGCATATCACAGCAGATCAGTTTGTGGCGGAAGATGGATTTAACCGGGAACAGATCAAAAGTATCCGGTTTGTATTTGACAGGATAGAAAATGGTGCCATAAACTTAGATAACATCGCTTTTGTGAAGTAGGGAAAGAAAATTTTTACTGTAAGCTGCATATAATAGCAGAAAGAATGATACAAAGGGGAGTTCATGCAATTTTTAATACAGGGGGACCGCGGCGTATGGGTGGAATATTTACAGCTTGCACTGACCAGAGCGGGATATCCGGCTAGAATCGACGGAATTTTCGGGGAGCGTACCTGTCAGGCACTGAAAGATTTTACCGGGGATACTGATAATTGTACGGTAAACCGTGTGGTATGGGAAAATTTAAAACCTTATCTGACCGGATACCGTATGCATACGATTAAAAAAGGAGATACGGTTTTTGGACTGGCGCGCAGATATGGGACAACGGAGGAAGCGATTCTTACTGCGAATCCGCTGATTGATCCGGATGAGCTTGTGATCGATGCCATTTTAGCGATTCCACTTGGATTTCCGCTAGTTCCGCAGATGGTAAAATATACTTCGGTTCTGACAAGGTGGATCGTAGAAGGTCTTGTAGTGCGCTATCCGTTTTTATCTGCCGGTGTCATAGGAAAAAGTGTGATGGGAAAAGATATCTGGAGCATCTGGATCGGAACTGGTGCAAAACAGGTATTTTACAGTGCATCCTACCATGCAAATGAGAGTATTACAACCCCGGTGCTGTTAGCATTTGCGGAGGAATATGCGGCATCTTACGCTTCAGGTGGAAACATTGTTTTTTCATCTGCTGCCGGTGCGGAAAATGATGGACAGACGGATATGGGACAGGAGTCGGTGGATGCGCGTACTCTATATAATGAATTTCAGTTATGCATGGTGCCGCTTGTGAATCCGGATGGTGTGGATTTAGTCAATGGTTTGTTAAACAGTGGTGTTTATTACCGCAGGGCGAGACTGATCGCGGAGAATTATCCTGCAATTCCGTTCCCGGACGGATGGAAGGCAAATATTGAGGGGGTGGATCTGAACCTGCAGTTTCCGGCAGGATGGGAGATGGCAAAACAGATCAAGTTTTCGCAGGGGTATGACAAACCTGCACCGCGGGACTATGTGGGGGAAGCACCGCTTACGGCGCCGGAGAGTGTAGCAGTGTATGAGCTGACAAGAGAAAATGACTTTCTGCTGATCCTGACATATCACACACAGGGTGAGGTTATTTACTGGAAATATCTGGATTACGAACCGGCAAGGTCAAAAGAGATTGCAGACTACTTCGGGCGTGTGAGCGGATATGCGGTGGAAGAAACACCTGGTGCGTCAGGTTATGCCGGATATAAAGACTGGTTTATTAAGGAATATGACAGACCAGGTTATACGATCGAGGCTGGCATGGGAGAAAATCCGCTTCCGATGACACAGTTTGAGAGAATTTATCACGATAATAAAGGAATTTTAGTTGGCGGCATGATGCAGCTGCGGTAAAATCAGAAGAAAAGAATGGCAGATGCAGAAAAAGTTGCAGTTCACAGATTACCCTGTGAACTGTAACTTCGCAGCCCCATATAAAGTTTTGCGCATGCTGCCAGCAGAGATTTACATGGAAAAGGGGAGAATGCAATGGTGAAAATAGATCTGATCACCGGATTTTTAGGCTCCGGGAAAACAACTTTTTTAAGAAAATATGCTTCTTATCTGATCACACAGGGACAGAATATCGGAATTTTGGAAAACGATTTCGGTGCAGTCAATGTGGATATGATGCTGCTTGGTGATCTAAGGGGAGATAACTGTGAACTTGAGATGATATCGGGCGGCTGTGATGCTGACACGCACAGGAGACGTTTTAAGACGAAACTGATATCCATGGGCATGTGCGGATATGACCGTGTGATCGTGGAGCCTTCCGGGATCTATGATGTGGACGAGTTTTTTGACACACTGCATGAGGAGCCGTTAGACGGATGGTATGAAATCGGAAATGTGATCACAGTTTTAGATTCGAATCTGGAAGAAAATCTGCCGGAAAGCGCAGAATTTCTGCTGGCATCACAGGCGGCAGATGCAGGATGTATTGTTTTAAGTAAGACACAGGAAACAACCGAAGAGGAACAGAAAAAAGCAGTTTACCATCTAAACAGAGCGTTGAAAAATATTGGGTGCAAAAGACAGTTTGAGGAGGTCTTTTCTAAAGACTGGGAGCAGATGACAGATGAGGACTTCCGGCAGATCGTATCCTGTGGCTACCGTATGGAAAATTACCGCAAACCGGATTTGACACAGGAGGAAACGTTTCAGTCTCTCTACTTTATGAATATGCATATGACAGAAGAACGATTACAGGAAGTAACCCAAAAACTGTTCTTAGACAAATCCTGTGGAAAAGTTTTTCGTATCAAGGGATTTATGAAAAATGAAAACGAACAGTGGATCGAGCTGAATGCGACAAAAAACAATCTGGTGGTTTCACCGATCGGGATGGGACAGGAAGTCATTATCGTCATAGGAGAACAACTGTCGGAGGATGCGATACGCAGTTGTCTGGAAGAGAAGCAGGGTGAAAAAAATATTTTTCACACACAGGAATAAGGAGCAATATGCAGACATATTATCAGTTTTACTGGGAAAAAAAAGATGGGGAAAACATAAAGATTCTGCGCGTTTTTGGTGAGTCAGAAGAAGCTGTCATACCGGATACGATAGAGGGATATGCAGTGACGGAAACTGGCGATTATTGTTTTGCTGCGTCAGCGCATTTGAAAACGGAGTATGAGCACACAGTCTGTATCTATGACACGGAGAAAAAAACATGGCAGAAAATGCCGGCAGATAGTGCGGACTGGAGCATGCGCCTTGTGGAACTTGGCGGGGAAAGATTAAAAAAACTGACACTGCCGGATACAGTGCATAAAATTGGAAATTATGCATTTTATAATTGTAATGCATTAGAAACACTTGAGATCGGGAAATATCTTGAGGAGATCGGAAGCGACGCTTTTATGAACTGTAAAAAGTTTCATTTTCTGATGATACGCTGTGATGTTTTTGAAGGCAGTGGGGCAAAACAGATCTTAAGCCGGATTTCGGCAGATATGGAAGTGACGTTTGCGGGAGAGAGCAGACAGACGGCGGTATTTTATCCGGAATATTATGAGAGCTATGATGAGATCGCACCGGCTCATATTTTTGGACGGAGCATTGAGGGAGAAGGCTTCCGGGCAAGGCAATGTTTTAAGGAGGGAATCCCGGACTTAAGTCAGTATGACCTCATTTTTCCAAAAGCATGTGCAGAAGAAAAGAAAAGCACACTGCTTCACATATTAAGCCTGCGGTTACGGTATCCGGTCAGTCTTACAGAGGAGACCAAAGAACGCTATGTAAAATATTTAAAAGAGCAGGAATCATATATGATACCGAAACTTGTGGAGCAGAAAAATATGGAAATGATCACTTTTTTCTGTGAAAATGGCTGGATCACGCAGGGGGCAGTGAAGGCAGGATTAGAACAGGCTTCCCGGATGGAGTGGGCAGAAGGAACGGCGGAGCTTTTGCGTCTAAAGAGTCAATATTTTACGGAACCCAAAAACGAACGATATACATTTGATGAGTTATGGTAACAGCGCGTCATGTTTCGCATGGCATATAGTTTATTGTATCAGAGGAGAAAAACGTGGCACATATACAGACGGAGTCAGAATGGCAGGAAGAGATGTCGGCAAAGATCATGGAGTTTGTACGGCATGAATTATATATGGAACTGCGGTATTTAAAACTGGCATTGTCGCAGTTACAGTTAAAAATTGATCCGAATCTGCGGGCATTTGCAACAGACGGTGCATATCTTTATGTAGCACCGGAATGGCTGATCGGGATTTTTGAAAAGAATGCGCTGTATTTAGACCGTGCATATCTGCATACGGTACTGCACTGCATTTTTTCGCATTTGTGGATCGGAGGAAGCAGGGACAGAAGGACATGGAATTTAGCATGTGATATCGCAGTGGAATATACGATCGACCAGATGCAGGCGGAATGTACAAAACGTATTTTAAGCTGGACGAGAAAACAGATGTATGACAGATTAAAAGAGCAGAAACAGGGGATCTCTGCAGCTGTGATATACCGGATGATCGAGGGGGATGAGTTAGAACAAAAGATTCTGCTGCAAAAGGAATTTTACACGGATGACCATTGTTACTGGCCGAAAAAAGAGGATGGACAGGCAAAGCAGGAACAGGCGGTAAGAAACCAGAATCAGTGGAATAAGATCGCAAGACAGACGAAGATGGAGCAGGAACTGCGTGGCGGTGAGACAACGGACGGTGAGGATTTATTTTTGGCACAGGCGACAGCAGAAAAAAGCAGAAGAAGTTATAAGGATTTTTTACAGCGTTTTTCGGTACTGCGTGAGGAAATCGGTGTAAACCAAGATGAGTTTGATCTGAATTATTATACATATGGATTGAAATTGTATGGAAATATGCCGTTAATGGAGCCGCTTGAGAGCCGGGAAGTCAAAAAGATCCGGGAGTTTGTGATCGCTATTGATACCAGCTATTCCACAAGCGGCACACTGGTGGAACAGTTTTTAAAGGAGACATTTTCGATACTGACACAGAAAAACAGTTTTTTTTCGCAGTCTAGGATACGTGTCATCCAATGTGATAACCAGATCCGGTCGGATATTGAATTAAAAAGTGAACGTGATATTACGGCACTGATGCAGAAGTTTACAGTTGCAGGAGGCGGCAGTACGGATTTCCGGCCGGTATTTTCCTATGTCAATAACCTGATCGAATGTGGGGAGTTAAAAAATATTGGCGGTTTATTGTATTTTACAGATGGCAGGGGGACTTATCCGAAAGCAAGACCGGACTATCAGACAGCATTTTTATTTTTGGAGGACTATGATGATGCGGCGGTTCCGCCTTGGGCAATCCGGCTAAGACTTGAGCCGGAAGAATTTAAAGAAAAACGCAGTGCATCATGAAAATTGTGAAACAGGAAGCGGCATAGAGAATAAGTATGAGAAATTAAAACATGCGGTGGCAGAGGGCAGAAAAGTTCTGTTCTTCGGTACCGGAATCCGGGAAGAGTATACGATTCCCGGAACTTACTGCACGGATTTCTGGTGTTATCCGATGTTTGCGTCAATCTCCGAGAGCATGAACAGACCAAAACCGGTAGGAACGATGGGACTTTATATTCAGTCAGAACATCCGGCACTGGCAGAGTTTGTGACAGAAGAATATGAGACACCGCAGTGGTGGGATATCATAACGGATGCAAAAGCTGCAATTTTAGACGGAACAGATATCGAACCGATCGTCTGGGTGATCGACAATTTTAGAAGCTGCATGTTTTTTTGTGACAGGAAATTTTACAATCTGATAAAAATGCATTTTCACAGAAAATTCATGCAAAAAAAGTCCGGAAATTACAGTATTTGAGAAAAACGACAACTGTTATAATAAATTCTGCGTCAACAAATTAAAAATTATATGTTGTAATGCATAAAATTTTTTAAATTTAATTGTCAGACAACATGTGAAATGCAACGAAAATAAGCGAAAATACATAGAGTAGTACTTATTTACCACACAACAGTTTCTGTGGATATTGCCCGAAAAGCAGCGTGGAAATAACTTAAAAAATTAAAAATTAAGTAAATATAAACAAAATATGAAAATTTAGTGAAATATATTCTACAAAAAAAGAAGTAGAAAAATGTGCAGATTATACAAAAATAATTGAAAATATTGACGTAAAATAATACAATATATATAATAAAAATTAAGTTAACGATAACTTAAATATTAACAAGGTTAACAAAGTTATCAAAGCTAACAAAGTTATCTTGGAGGGTTCGAAGGTTAGAAACACTGTTATAAATAAGAGGGGGATAGCTGTGAAGATGGGATTTTTGAAACAGGGGGGTTCGGGTGCACTGGCAGCAGTGATGATTTTTATATCCGGAGGGCTTTGTGCAGGGCAGAATGTAACGTTGCATGCAGAGATTAGAGCAAAGACGTATGAGGATTATAAAAAGATCCTCAATTATACGGCGGAATATCAGGGGTATGAAGCATATAAGGAAGGGCTTGAGAATGTAAAAAGGCCGGAGACGTCTTACGAGATCAATGCTGCCGATTACATTGACTGTGCAGGTATGGAGCCGGAAGTTCTTACCGATTACGAGGGGATGGAAGGAACTTCTGTTTATACCGGAGAGAGCGGGATGCTTACCTATGAGGTAGACATTGCTGATGAGGGAATGTATGAATTTGGTATCTCTTATTATCCGGTAGAGGGAAATGGTTCTTCCATCCAGCGAAGTTTTTTTGTGGACGGCGAGCTTCCGTACCGGGAACTTTCACTGATCGAATTTTCCAGAGTCTGGGTAAATACCTCAGATATCTGGGATGAAGACAATCAGGGAAATGATTTAAAGCCTACGCAGGTGGAGTCACCTGAATGGCTTTTTTCACGGTTTTATGATCAGGATGGGTATGTGACGGAGCCGCTTTCAGTTTTCCTTACAAAGGGAAAACATGAGATCACTATCGTTTCACGCAGAGAGCCGATGATCCTTCATTCGATCTGCTTACAGAATGAAGAAAATCTTTTAGATTATCAGACGGTATATGAGCAGCAGCAAAAGGACGGAGCAGCCGATACCAGTGGACAGTGCATTGAGATTCAGGCAGAACATGCGACAAAGAAATCATCCAGAATGCTCTATCCGGTACAGGACCAATCCTCACCGGCGATCACACCGTACAGTGCAAAAGTATTGAAAAATAACTCCATCGGTGGTAACAGCTGGAGACTGACAGGTCAGTGGATCGAATGGGAATTTGATGTGGAGGAGAATGGTTTTTACAATATCACTTTACATTCTAAACAGAATTTCGTCAAAGGAATCTATGTTTCCCGTAAGATCATGATCGATGGAGAAGTACCTTTTGAGGAATTAAACCATTATGGTTTTACTTATGACAGTACCTGGAAAATGACAACGCTCTCTGATCATGCAGGAGATGCATACCGGTTTTATCTGGATAAAGGACATCACACACTGCGCATGCAGGTGATACTTGGAGATTTCGCCGGAGTTATCAGCGATGTGCAGAGCATTGTGACGGAGTTAAACAGTGAATACCGCAAGATCATAAGAATTACTGGTGTTTCACCGGATGAGTACCGTGATTATCAGATAGAAAAACGTCTGCCGGAGCTGGAGGGAGAACTGAAAGTGATCCGTGATGAACTTGATGAGGTGTTAGATACACTTGATACATTAGGAGTTGCCGGAAGCGAGGAGACAGTCATCATTACCATGAGGGATCAGCTGAACGAGATCCTGCGTGATACAGAAAAGATCACGAAAATGGTAAAGGCATTTAAAACAAATGTCAGTGCACTTGGAACCTGGATCACCAACGCACAGCAGCAGCCGCTGCAGTTAGATGCCATCTATATTACTTCGCCGGACCAGAAAGTAACAGAAGATAAGGGTTCCGTGGCAGCAGGTGTCGTGCACGAGTTTAAGAAATTATTCTATTCCTTTATCGTAGATTACAATGCGATCGGAAATGTTGCAGAGGAAGGCGAGGACAGCCGGACGATCACCGTGTGGATCGGAAGCGGACGTGACCAGGCGAATGTTATAAAAGCACTGATCGATGAGACATTTACGCCGGAGACAAATATCAATGTCAATGTACAGCTTGTAGATATGAATACATTGCTGCAGGCAACGTTAGCCGGACAGGGACCGGATGTGGCACTTCAGGTAGCAAATGGCACGAATGGAACGGTAGCGACATCTTCTACCGGAACGACTGCATCATCAAATGATCTTCCAGTCAACTACGGACTCAGAAGTGCAGTTGTGGATCTGACACAGTTTTCCGATTATAAGGATGTGGTAAAACGCTTCCGTGAAAGCGCAGTGGAGTCGTTTATGTATGATGGGGCATTATACGCACTGCCGGAGACACAGTCATTTGAGATGATGTTCTATCGGAAAGATATTTTGAATGAACTTGGAATTGAGATACCAAAGACATGGGATGATATGAAGGTTGTATTATCTGAACTTTCCAAAAACCAGATGTCGCTTGGCATGCTGCCGACGGAACTGACTTTTACCAGTCTTTTATATCAGCACGATGGAGAGCTTTACAATGAAGATGCAACCGCATCTGCATTAGATTCGGATGAGGCGGTCAATGCATTTAAGACTTACTGTGAGTTCTATACAGATTACAAATTAGACCGTGAGACTTCTGTGGAACAGCGTTTCCGTACCGGAGAATCACCGATCATCATTGCTGACTATACGACTTACAACGTACTTGAAGTATCAGCACCGGATATCAAAGGTTTATGGGGATTTACGGCATTGCCGGGTGTAAAAGAGGAAGACGGAACCATCAATAATACTTCTGCAAGCACAGGACTTGCATGTATGATGATGAGTGGCACGAAAGATAAGGAAGCTTCCTGGGAGTTTATGAAATGGTGGCTTTCCTCAGAGATACAGACTTCCTATGGAGAAGAGATGGAAGGTCTGATGGGTGAGGCAGCACGTTATCCGACAGCAAACATCGAGGCATTTGCAAATCTGCCGTGGCCGACAGATGACTATGAGGCATTAGAGGCACAGTTTGCAAATGTAAAAGGAATCCGTCAGGTTCCGGGAAGCTATTTTACATGGCGAAATGTAAACAACGCGTTCTATACGGTTGTAGTTGCAGATGAAGATAAGAGGATGCAGCCAAGAGAAGCACTTTATGAATATCTCGAATACATCAATGCTGAGATCACAAGTAAACGCGAGGAGTTTGGTATGAAAACCGCGTCCGATACGAAACAGTAAATGTATATCGGACAAAGGGAATGGAGATTGGGATGGGAGAAACAAAGAAAATGCAAAAAAGGAGTAAGTGGCAGCAGACAAAACTGGAAATGAAAAAATACAAAATGTCCTATGTGATGATCGCACCGTATTTTATTCTTTTCTTCTTATTCACAGTTTTGCCGGTACTTGCCTCGATCGGGATCAGTTTTACCGATTTCAACATGTTAGAGACACCGAATTTTGTCGGCTGGAGAAATTACATCAAACTGCTTTTGGATGATGATATTTTTAAGAAAGCATTCAAAAACACGATCATTTTTGCGGTGGTAACAGGACCGTTAAGTTATATCATGTGTTTCCTGTTTGCGTGGATCATCAATGAGTTTAAAGGAAAACTAAGAGCATTCCTGACATTGATCTTTTATGCACCGTCGATTTCAGGCAACGCCTTTATGGTATGGTCGATCATTATCTCCGGTGACCGTTACGGTTACTTAAATGGATGGCTGATGAAATGGTCATTTCTCTACGAGCCGATCCAGTGGATGAAAACAGAAAAATACGTACTGCCGATCCTCATTATCGTACAGCTATGGCTGAGTCTTGGAACCGGATTCTTAACCTTTATCGCAGGTTTACAGACCGTTGACAAGAGCCTTTATGAGGCGGGAGCGATGGATGGAATCAAAAACCGCTGGCAGGAATTGTGGTATATCACGATCCCGTCCATGCGGCCGCAGCTCATGTTTGGTGCAGTTATGCAGATCACACAGTCATTTGCAGTGGCGGATATTTCCATCAATCTTGCAGGAAATCCGAGTGTGAATTATTCCGGTGCGACGATCGTGACACATCTGATCGATTACGGCAGTGGTACCCGTTATGAGATGGGTTATGCATGTGCAATCGCAACTGTCCTGTTTGCATTGATGGTTGGAACGAACCAGCTTGTACAAAAAGCAATCAGAAGGGTGGGTGAATAGTTTGAAGCGTAAAAAAGATTACTATAAAAAACCATCCCGGTGGAAAATAAAACACACGAAACAGTTAAACCGTTCCATGGCGGGAAACACGATATTGTTTGTGATCATGGGAATCTGTGGTGTGTTCATGGCACTGCCGTTAGTAATGATCTTAAACAATGCATTAAAACCGTTAGATGAATTATTCCGCTATCCGCCGCAGATCTTTGTGCGGAACCCGTCACTGGATAACTTCAGTGATCTGTATGTACTGATGTCAAGTTCCTGGGTGCCTTTTACCAGATACGTGTTAAATACCCTGATCATTACAGGACTTGGAACCGTAGGACATGTGCTGTTTGCATCTTTGGCAGCATATCCGCTTGCAAAACATGATTTTCCGGGAAAGAAATTTTTATTCTCGATAGTCGTATTATCATTGATGTTTTCCTACAATGTTACCGCCATCCCGAACTACATGATCATTTCCTGTCTGGGGATCAACAATACATATTTAGCGGTAATCTTACCGGCATTTGCATATGGACTCGGACTTTACCTGATGAAACAGTTCATGGAGCAGATCCCGGATTCACTGATCGAATCGGCAAGACTTGACGGAGCCGGAGAGTTCCGGATCTTCTTTTCCATTATCATGCCGAATGTAAAGCCTGCATGGCTGACACTTGCGATCTTCCAGTTCCAGACATTATGGGCAAATACAGGAAGCGGATTTTTAAGAAGTGAGCAGTTAAAGCCTCTTCAGTATGCACTGTATCAGATCGTTGCAGGAGGGCCGGCAAGACAGGGAGCTGGTGCGGTAGTACAGCTTATCATTGCTGCAATACCGATCACGTTCTTTATCATATGCCAGAGTAACGTCATCGAGACGATGACCACGTCCGGTATGAAGGACTAACAGGGGGAGAAGAAAATGCCAGAAAAAGGAATGCGAAAGTGCATATTTGCGGCGGCAGCAGCAGTTGCAGTACTTCTTTCCGATATCGGGGGGACGGCTGTTTATGCCGGAGAGAATGTGCCTTATGAAACTTATAATTACGACTATTACGAAGATATCAAATACACACCGGCAGCTTATGTGCCGGATGGCACGGTAACGGGGGATGCCATCGGGTGCGGGAATTTTTCCAGTCCGCAGGACTTAAATACCGATGCAGACGGAAATGTCTATATCGCAGATACCGGAAATAACAGGATCGTTGTGACAGATGCCGGTTTCCGGTTAAAGACGGTGATCGAAGGGTTCTTAAATGATGGAAAGGAAGATACTTTTTCATCTCCGAATGGAGTTTATATTTCAGAAAACGGATATCTGTATGTTGCAGATACCGGAAATTACCGTGTGGTAGAGTTAGATAAAGATGGAAATCTGATCCAGATCATTGAAAATCCACAGTCAGATATCCTTGGAGAAAATTATGTGTTTTCTCCGCTCAAGGTGGCTGTTGACTATGCAGACAGAATTTATGTCATAGCACAGAATCAGTTTGAGGGAATCATGGCATTTGATGCAGAGGGAAACTTTACCGGTTTTACCGGAACCATCAATGTGCAGATCACGACAGCAGAGATCATCTGGAGAAAGCTGTCCACAAAAGCACAGCGTGCCAAACAACAGCTTTTTATTCCGACAGAATTTACCGGAATGGAGATCGACGCTGACGGTTTCGTTTATGCAACGAACGTGGACGCAGAGGGAGAACAGTCTGTACGCCGATTAAATCCAAGTGGTGAGGATGTGATCCAGAAAGGGGCTGCCGGGGTATCCGGAGATCTTACATGGCGGCTTACCGGCGACTATTCAGGAGCATCCCGCATCACTGATGTCGTGGTCAGGGATAAGGGAATCTATTCAATCATTGATTCCACGAGAGGAAGGATCTTCACCTACGACCACGAAGGCAATCTTCTCTATATTTTTGGCGGTATCGGAAGCCAGGAGGGAACTTTTGACACACCGACTGCGATCGATACGATCGGAGATGAGATCATTGTATTAGATGGTTCAAAAAACCTTGTGGATAAATACAGAGCAACAAATTATGGCTTCCTGATCAATCAGGCGGTCGGTCTCCGTTACGACGGTGACGAGGTAAGTGCTGTGGAGTGCTGGAAGGAAGTTTTAAAATTAGATTCCAACTTTGAGCTTGCCTATGTCGGAATCGGAAAAAGTTACCTTGCCGCAGGGGAAAACAAAAAAGCAATGGAGTGCTTTAAGACCGGAAACAACAGACAGTATTATTCCATCGCATATAAGCGTTACCGGAATGAAATCTTAAAGGAAAACCTGGCAGGTTATCTGACCGGAGCACTGATCCTTATTATTCTTTTGATACTTTGGAATAAGATAGGTAAAAAGAAATGGAAAGAGAGGAGGGCGTCTCATGTTTAAGGAAAAAGTAAAGTATGCATTTTATACACTGGGGCATCCGTCCGATGGTTTTTACGAGATCAGACACCGTGGCAGAGGAAGCGTGGGACTCTCTATTCTGTTTGTTTTTCTGTTTGCAGTCTGTTTTTCGGCAAACAGACAGTATGCGGGGTTTGTGGTCAATCATGTGAATCCGATGGAGATCAACAGCCTTGCTGAGATCTGTGCAGTATTTCTTTTGTTCCTTTTATTCTGTGTCGGAAACTGGTCGATCACCTGTCTGATGGATGGGGAAGGAAGATTTAAGGATATCGTTACAGTGTGCGGTTACGCAATGCTTCCAATGATACTTACATTTATTCCGGCGATCCTGTTTTCACAGGTAGTGGCAGAAGATGAAGAAGCATTTTATTATCTGCTCTTAGCAGTCGGAATCGCATGGTTTTTGTTCCTGGTGCTGGTGGGTATCATGACGGTACACAATTATACACTGGGAAAAACACTTGCAACCATGATACTGACTTTTATTGCAATGCTGATCATTATTTTTGTGGTAATGCTTTTATTTTCACTGATCGGTCAGGTGGTCGCATTTGTAGAGAGTCTCTATAACGAGATCATGCTGCGTATATAGAAAATGGGGGCAGAAATGGAGTTTATTATGAAACGGAAAATAAAATGGAAAGTGGTTGTAGCCGCAGGGGCAGCGGTCATAGCCGTGGGTGTGATCGCAAATGTCGTATTCCGTTATTTCAGATATGATGCGTACAAACAATATCTTTCTTCCTATGAAGTGGAGAGCGGAAGCGAATTTCAGGCAGCAAAAGATGATAAAACATGTGTACCTGGCATGGTCTTAGTTGCAGAAAACGATACGTTAAAACTTTATACCAACACAGAGACGACAGAGATCGCGGTTTATGAAAAAGAATCCGGTAATATTACTTATTCCAATCCGGTGGGACGTGATTCTGATGCGATCGCTTCCGGGGTAAATGCGGCAGAACTGAACGCAACACTGACACTTACCTATTACAATGCGGCAAGGAACAGTGCTACGATGAACAATTATGATATGAGCATCGAAAAAGGACAGTTCACAGCAGAGAGCATTGAAGACGGTATCCGCTATACATATACACTTGCGGATCTTGATTCGGCAACCGGAATCGTGCCGTTACAGATCACAGAGGAACGTCTGCAGACACTGGTGTTAGATAAGCTGGATAAGAAAGATGCCAGGACGGTAAAAGCAAAGTTCCGTCTGAAAGACGGGGTATATAAACTGAATGAAAAAGCGCAGTCCTCAAAAGTCGGAATGGGAAAATTAAATAAATTATTCGAACAGGCAGGATACACTGCAGATGACTATGCAGTAGATATGGCAGAGACGGATGAGAAAGAGAATATTTCCTTTACCATTCCACTTGAGTACCGCCTGACAGACAATGGACTTAGCGTATCTGTTCCGACAAAAGAGATCGAGGAAAAAGGCGGAGCTGTAATTTCAAGAATAAGGGTTCTGCCATTCTTCGGGGCAGCGGGAACGGATGCGGATGGTTATATGTTTGTGCCGGACGGATCAGGAGCACTGATCAATTTAAATAATGGATGTAAAAATGCTGCATACAGCCAGAACATCTATGGAATCGATCCGGTTGTGCAGAGTTACGTTGTGACAGAATATACGGAGGATGCAAGGATTCCGGTATTCGGAATGAAAAACGGTGACAGCGCATTTTTAGGCAGGATCACAGGTGGTGATGCACTTGCGATCGTAAATGCAGATGTATCCGGAAAACTCAACAGTTACAATTATGTTTATCCGGAGTTCTGCGTCAGAGAGATTGAGCTTTTAAATATGTTTGGTGTCAGCGGAAACCAGGCAGACGTACCGGTACTTGAAAATAATATTTACGATGAAAATCTTACCGTATGTTATTCCTTCCTTTCCGGAAATAAGGCAGATTATTCCGGTATGGCAAAATGTTACCGGGATCAGCTCATCAAAGAGGGTACCTTAAAAGAGACAAACGAAACCGGAGATATTCCATTGTACTTAGATGTTCTTGGCGGAGTGGAAACGAAAAAGCATGTGATGGGCATTCCTTACACCGGAATTTCGACAATGACCACATACGGGGAAGCAGAAAAGATTTTAGAAGAGTTTTACGGAGAGGATATCACAAAGATCCGCATGAATTATGAGGGCTGGTTCAACGGCGGTATCTATCATGATGTGGCAGATAAGATCAAGCTGGTTAAGAAAGTCGGAAGTAAAAAAGAACTTGAACATTTAAGTGATGTTTTAGAGGAAAACGGCGGAGCTTTATATGGAAATGTTTCATTCCAGAAAGTACCTTATACTTCGAAACGTTTTAATGATGTGCTTGAGGCATCCAAATATTATTCCGGTTATGTGGTAGAACTCGGGGCCGTAAACCCGGCGACAATGCGGCAGACAAGTACCTTGGAATGGTATGATGAGCTTGCATATTATATGATCTCACCGAAGTTTTTAAACCGTTATGTAGATCAATTTACAGGTAAGATCACAAATTACGATATCAGCGGTATCTGTTTAAGGGATCTTTCGAATGTGCTCGCTTCGGATAAAAAGAGAACAGAACTGATCGACAGACAGGCAGCGAAACAGATTGTGGAAGCACAATATGGAAAACTTGCGGCGACAGAAAAGACACTGATGGAAGAGGGCGGCAACGCATACACATTTGGTTATGTGTCCGACATCATTGATGCGCCGGTAGAATACAGCCAGTTTTATATCATTGACGAGCAGATACCATTTTACCAGATGGTCATTCATGGAAGTATTGATTACTCCGGGGAGGCACTGAACCTACGGGATGCAGATATTGATGATGCGCTTCTTCTTACTTATATCGAGTATGGATGTGCACCGAGATTTACATTTTCCTGGGAAGATTCCAGCATTATGAAATATACTTCCTCGGCAGACCAGTATTCCACCTGTTATCAGACCTGGATGGAAGATGCCATAAATGCATACCAGACGATCAATGGGGCATTAAAACAGGTGCAGGGAGCAGCAATGGTTCATCACGAAGTGACAGATGGCGGTCTTGTTAAGACAGAATATGACAACGGCGTTTCTATTTACATTAATAAAACAGATAAGAGTATCACAGAGGGCGGTGTGACTGTAGATGCAATGAGTTATCAGGTAAAGGGAGGTAAGGCATAATGAAGAAAAAGAAAAAGTTATCGTTATTGCAGAAACGTGCCCTGACAGGTTTTGCATTTATCACACCGTGGCTGATCGGATTTTTATGGTTTTATGTAAAAAGCCTGATCCAGGCAGTGCGGTTTAGTTTAAGCAAAATGGAGATGCTTGAATCCGGTGGATATACGTTAAAGTTTACCGGACTTGATAATTTCAAATATGCACTGTTTCAGGACCCGACTTACAACCAGATCTTAGCAACTTCCATCCGGGATATCATCATTGATGTTCCGTTGATCATCTTTTTCAGTCTGTTCATCGCGATGATCTGTAATGGAAAGTTTAAGGGGAGAACACTTGTCCGTGCAATCTTATTTTTGCCTATCATCATGAATGCCGGAGCGATCAATAATGCGATCGAGATGGCAAGGGAGGCAGTTACCGGCGGTGTTGCAGCAGTATCTGCGGAGGCGGCAGTTGCATCGGGCGTAAATGTAGATTATTTTATGAGCCTGTTTATGGATCTTGGATTTCCGGTCGCATTGCTCGACTATATCACAGCGGCAGTCGGAAGGATTTTCGATATCGTGCAGGCATCCGGTGTGCAGATCATCATCTTTATTGCAGCATTGCAGTCAGTGCCGGGAGCGTTATATGAGGTTGCAAAGATCGAGGGTGCAACAGGATATGAGACATTCTGGAAAGTAACTTTCCCGATGGTATCTCCGCTTATCATCACAAATGTTGTGTATACGATCGTTGATTCTTTCGTAGACAGTGATGTTGTGGAAAAAGCATATGATATGGCATTTGTCAACTTTGACTGGGGTGTGAGTGTAGCGATGAGTTTACTTAGCTCCGTGATCGTCATCACATTGCTGATCATTGTATGTAAGCTGATTTCAAAGAAAGTATTTTACTATAATTAGGGGGTGGCAGAGTATATGAATATCAGAAATTTAAAAGACCAGCCTCTCGACGAGATTCAGGTAAAAAAAGCAGGAAGACAGATCAAAGGTTTTCTGATCGGGCTGCTTAAAGTTGTGATCATTATCGGTATTTCCTACATTATATTAGGACCGCTGATCACGATCATTGCAAATTCATTTTTTACGGCAAATGACCTCTACAATCCGGTCGTCATGCTGCTTCCGGCAGAGGGTACGCTGCAGAATTACATCACTTCTTTTACAAGAATGACGTATCCGAGAACACTTGCGACAACATTTGCATATGTGATCTCACTGACACTGATCCAGATTCTGATCTGTTCCATGGCAGGGTATGGATTTGCAAGATATGAGTTTCCGTTTAAAAAAGTATTGTTCGGCTGTGTGATCTTAACGATCGTCATTCCAAATGATACATTGATGCTTCCGCTATACACACAGTTCCGTAACTTTGATATCTTTGGGATATTACATCTTGTGACAGGACATGGCATCAATCTTTTAAGCACGGAAGTCCCGATGTATATTATGACAGCATTAGGCTGTGGACTGCGGTCAGGACTTTATATTTATATTTTTAACCAGTTTTTCCGCGGGCTGCCAAAGGAGATTGAAGAAGCAGCGGTTGTGGATGGTGCAGGATCGTTTTACACGTATTTTCGTATCATGTTAGTCAATGCGATGCCGTCTGTACTGACTGTCAGCATTTTCTCACTGGTATGGCAGTACAATGATACATTTTATGCAAAATTATTTTCCATCAACTCAAAACTTTTAATGAGTATGAGAATTTCTACTTTAAGGGCATCGATCGAGTTTATCGATCAGATCAAAGATACAGCGGTATCACAGCTTTATCTGTATGCCGGAATCGTGTTAATGGTAATACCGATCGTCATTATTTACATTTTATTACAGAAGCGTTTTATCGAGGGAGCCAGCCGCAGTGGTATCGTTGGCTAGCATGGCAACTTCGGAAACATATATTTTTATTTATAAGAAGGAGGTTTTCACATGAGAAGGAAAACAGTTGGAAACAAGGTGGTTTCAGTACTTTTAGCAGGTGCACTTGCAGCATCACTTACAGCATGCGGCGGAAATACTGCTAACACGGGGGCAGATGCAGGAAATAACGCAGCAGATGCAGGCACAAAGGAAGAAACGAACAGTGCAGAGAGCGAAACAGCAGCAGATACTGAGGAAGGCTCTGATGCAGCAGTGGCTGACAGCGGTTATGAGGCAAAGGATTTAGGAGGAAGAACCATAAAGATCGGTCTCTGGTGGGATGAATACTGGGACAGCAATTATCAGTCTCTGGATGATATTGAGGCAGCAGGCGGCTCCTGGACAAATGAGGAGACTATGCAGATGAAATTGGATGCAGTCCGTGCCGTAGAGGAAAAATGGAACTGCAAGATCGAATGGGTAAACCTTGGCTGGGATGGAATTATCGATAGTATCAATACCTCTGTCACAGCTGGTACACCGGACTGCGATATCTATCTGACAGATCTTCAGTTTGGTATCTCACCGGTTGCAAACGGATATGTACAGAAAATTTCTGATTATGCACCGGCTGATTCTGATATCATGACAGACGGAACCGTATTTACAAAACAGAACCTGCTTGGTAATGATGATTATTTATTCCATGAATCAACCACGATCCCATCCGGCGCAATGTATATGACATACAATGCAGCCATGATCGATTCCTTAGGTTTAGAGGCTCCGGAATCCCTTGCAGAAAAAGGAGAGTGGACCTGGGATAAATTCGCAGAATACGCAAAAGCATGCACACAGGATACTGACGGTGACGGCAACATGGATGTATATGGATACGGAAGCGCATGGACACTGACGGTTCAGGGCTTCTGCGCATCGAACAATGCTACGATCGCAGATTCCGACACAGAAGGTTTAAGTGATCCTAAGACAGTTGAGGCATTCAACTTTATCGATCAGTTATACAATGTAGATAAATCTGCAAGACCTTATCAGGATGACTGGAACAACGATCTTTTAGCTTTCTCTTCCGGAAAAGTAGCTTTCGCATTTGCACAGCCATGGATCTTAATCCAGGAGATCGACAATCATGATTTTGATATGAGAATCTGCCCAGCACCGGTTGGACCAAGCGGAGATGGAAGCATGACACCTGCTATGATCACAAACAACTACATGATTCCGGTTGGTGTTGAGGATGCAACTTCTGTTTACTGTGTATTTGAGGAGATGATGAACTGGTATCATGATGATATTTCTTATCGTGATGATCCTGAGTGGTTTGAGTCTGGTTTTGTTGATGAGGATCAGGTTGCACTTGCAAACAAACTTGGTGCACTTGCAAACAATGATCTCTGGAACAGCATTGATTCTGAGGGTGCAGTCAGCAAAGTATTTTACGGTGATGTTGTAAATGGCGACAGCACAGTATCACAGGCGATTGAGTCTAACAAACAGATCTTACAGGATGAGATTGATACATTAAAGATTCAGTAATATGTGATTCTGATTCGGATGACAAATGGTATGCCATGTTGAGTGATTGGCAGATTGATAAAGTCACTGCTGATTTTGTTCCAATGTACGAGAATAAGAAAAACTAAGTATACCTGATATAGTTTATGGCAGAGTGACGTGTACGTCTTAAATGTGCCTTCCATGGCACATTAAGACTTGCGCTGCCTTCCGTGGCAGCACAACACTGTATGTTGACAGGTATACTAAGATTTTCTAATTCTCTTCCAAAGTCACAAAATAATCTGTGCCTTTATCAATCTGCCAAACGCTGCGTGGTATAACTAACCATTTGTAATCCGGATCGGAATTGAAATATTCCGGCGAAAAGAATTGTGCAAAACAAATATCTGACCGATATTTATCTTGCAGAATTTTTTTCAGGGAAAGGGACAGAAAGTATGAATAGTATGTTTGGACCGGAGACGAAGTTTTTTAAGGTAACGAATAAGATTGGAAATATACTTCTGGTGTCGGTCTTATGGCTGATCGGATGCATTCCGGTTGTTACGATCGGAACATCGACGATCGCAATGTATTATGCAATGGTAAAAGCTGTGCGGTGTGAGGAAGGATATGTTTCAAAAGAGTTTATCCGTTCTTACCGGCAGAATTTAAAAACGGGGATACTGCTGACAGTTATCTTTCTTGTATTAGCGGCAGTGTTGTGGCTTGATCACAGTTATACGGTAAAGCAGATATCGATCATGGCAGGGGCGCTTGAAATGGTATATCTGTTACTTGCGTTTGTGATCGCAGGGATCGTGCTTTATCTGTTCCCGGTGTTGTCGAGATTTACGATGGATGCATTTTCGTGCTTTAAACTGGCATTGTTTATGGTCTTTAAACATCTTCCGACGACTATTTTACTTTTACTGATCGTAACAGCCGGCATAGTGTCTGCATTATTGATCCCGGTTCCGATGATCTTTGTTATGCCGGGTGTATGCTGTTATGTGGGAAGTTTCCTTATGGAGAGGATTTTGAGAAAATATATGGCAAAACCGGAAACAAAAGAAGACGAAGAAAAATGGTATTACCGGTAAGCGGTTTTTAGGAGGAATTCAGATGGCAAACGTGACTATGCGTGATATTGCGGAAAATCTGGGAATAAGCATCGTTTCCGTATCGAAGGCACTCACGGGAAAAGCTGGAGTCAGTGAGGAACTTCGTGAAAAAATAAAAAAAGAAGCCGACAGGCTTGGATATCGTTATAACTTTGGGGCAAAAGGATTGAAAGAGGGGAAAAATTATAATGTTGGTGTAATTATCCCTTCCTATTATACAGATGATACGAGCAATGCTTTTTATGTGAAAATGTATCAGTGTGTTGCAAAATGTCTGACCAATTATGATTATGCGACAATGCTTGAACTGGCTGATACGCGGATGCAGGAAATGATGATCCTGCCACAGATCGTGGACGACAACCGGTTAGACGGGATGATCTTAATGGGGGAGCTGGATGAATCGTATCTGGAAAAACTCAGACAGACTAATCTACCGATGATCTATATGGATTTCTATGATCTTTCCATGGAGACGGATTCCGTCAGTATGGACAATATCAGTGCAGAATACAAGATGACAGAGTATCTGATCGGACTTGGACATAAAAAAATAGCCTATGTTGGTTCTATTGATGCTACCACGAGTATCATGGACCGGTATTTGGGATACAGAAGGGCATTACATCATTACAACATCCCTTACAGGGAGGACTATTTGATAGAGGACAGGGGAGCAGATCGGTTATTTAAAGAACTGGTTCTGCCGGAAGATATGCCGACGGCATTTGTCTGCAATAATGATGAGATAGCATGTATATTGATCGAAAAGTTAGAAAAGATGGGGTATCGTGTGCCGGAGGATATTTCGGTCACAGGTTTTGATAATTATCCGTTCATCCGGCGTAATGCGTCGGGACTCACGACTGTGGATGTGGATATCGCTATGATGGCATCTGAGGGAGTAGAACTTTTATTAGAACGCCTCAATGAAAAAAGAGAAACATTTGTGAGACGTGTGGTAAGTGGTCATATCGTGATCCGGGAATCAACCGGGAAAGTGGTGGAGCCGTAACGGTTTCGAAATGACTGTTAATCGGCGACAGAGCCGTAAATCAGTCAGAGATACCGTAAAAAGCGGTTGACAGGGGTATAAATGAAATGAATCAGAAACGGCAGAAAACAGATGCCGCTATGAATAAAAATGGAGAAGGATCGCACAGGTTTTAGAGACAAAATAAAAATATAAAATGAAAGTCTGTGCAGAATGGAGGAGCAAGATGGGAAATGTAAAAATGATCAGTCCGGCAGTGCCAAACATGCCGTGGCAGGAGAGACCGGAGAAAATCGTGAACGCGCCGGTATGGCGTTATAAGGAGAATCCGATCATTGGAAGAAATCCGGTAGAAGGGGTGGCAAGGATTTTTAACAGTGCTGTCATACCGTATGAAGGAAAGTTCATCGGTGTGTTCCGCGGGGAGCAGACAAATGGAATACCATATGTTTATTTAGGAAGAAGTGAAGATGGTATTCACTGGGATTTTGAGAAAGATAAAGTACGCTTTGTCGATGAAGACGGAAACGATTTTATGCCGGTATATGCATATGATCCGCGGCTGGTAAAAGTAGAAGATACCTATTATATTATCTGGTGTGGCGATTTTTATGGTGCAGCGATCGGAATGGCTAAGACAAAGGACTTTAAGACATTTACCAGGATTGAAAATCCATTTCTGCCATTTAACCGGAATGCAGTGCTGTTCCCGCGTAAGGTAAATGGAAATTTCCTGATGTTGTCAAGACCGTCCGACAGCGGACATACACCGTTTGGTGATATCTTTATCAGTGAGAGCAAAGATCTTACTTACTGGGGAAAACACCGTCATGTGATGGGACGCGGCAATGAATGGTGGGAGTCTTTAAAGATCGGCGGCGGAGCAGCACCGATCGAATTGGAAGATAGCTGGCTGCTGTTTTATCATGGTGTCAGTGGAACCTGTAACGGATATGTATACTCGATCGGCGGAGCAATCTTAGATAAAGAAAATCCATCTATCGTAAAATACCGCTGTACGGATTTCCTGTTGACACCGGAAGAATGGTATGAGGAACGCGGATTTGTTCCGAATGTCTGCTTCCCATGTGCAACGATCCACGACTCTGCAACCGGAAGAATTGCAATTTACTACGGTGCTGCGGACAGTTATGTCGGTCTTGCATTTACAACAGCAGACGAGATTGTAACATATATCAAGGAACACAGTGTAACAGGGGAATCCGATACGGAGATCGGAAGAAGATAAGTTCCTCTGAAATGGAGATTGTTATGAAGTTAAATAAATTGGGAAAGTTAGCCGCCTTGTGCGTGGCAGGATGTATGCTGCTTAGCGGCTGTGGAACAGGAGATCCGGCGGATAAAGTAACAGAGACCGGAAGTGCTGCTGATGTGGCGGCAGAAAAGAATGAAAATGCAGAAGATACAGAAGTGAAAGACGTGTCAACAGAAGATGTGGTGGCAGAACAGGATAATTCAGAGACAGAAATGGAGGATGCTGGGGTGACAATACCAGAAGTTGTGATCGAACCGAAGAAGATACCGGATACAGACGGAATGGCATTTGTGCGGAATATGAAAGTCGGCTGGAATCTCGGTAATACATTTGATGCAATTACAAATGCGCAGAAAGAGGATGAACTTAGTATTGAGTGGTCATGGTGCGGTGAAAAGACAACAAAAGAGATGATCGATGCAGTGAAAGCAGCAGGATTTCAGACGCTGCGTCTGCCGGTATCATGGCATAATCATGTATCCGGGGATCAATATACGATCAGTGCGGCATGGCTTGACCGTGTGCAGGAAGTTTTAGATTATGCGATAGATAACGATATGTATGTGATCTTAAATATCCATCATGATACGGATCTCGAATACTGTTATCCGGATAAAGAGCATTTAGAACAGTCTCTTTCCTACATGACATCCATCTGGGAGCAGCTTGCCGACCGCTTTGGAGGTTATGATGATCATGTGATCTTTGAGAGCATCAACGAGCCGCGGCTGAAAGATACTGATCATGAGTGGTGGCTGGATATGAATGCTGCGGAATGTGTGGAGGCAGTAGAATGTATCAATGAATGGAACCAGAACTTTGTGGATGTTGTGCGGAAAACCGGAGGCAATAATGCTATACGCTATCTGATGGTGCCGGGTTATGATGCGTCGGCGGACGGAGTCTTAAATGACAAGTTTGTACTGCCGTCAGATACTGCCGGAAATGATGGGAAGATCATTGTTTCTGTGCATGCTTATATCCCATATCATTTTGCACTGCAGGCTGCAGCGGAAAATGAGAGCACAGATCATTTTGATGCTTCCGACAAGACAAGTACCAATGATATCGATCAGATGATGGAAAAACTGTATGCAAAATACATCAGTAATGAGATACCGGTTATGATCGGAGAGTTCGGTTCCCGTGACAAAAACGGAAACCTGCAGAGCCGTGTAGATTGTACTGCATACTATGTTGCTGCAGCACGCGCTTACGGCATGAGCTGCAACTGGTGGGATAATAATGCATTCACAGGGGACGGAGAGTTATTTGGACTTCTTGACCGTAAGACAGTTACCTGGAGATACCCGGAGATCGTGGATGCAATGATGAAGTATGCTGAATAAGGTGTTGCTGATTAGGAACAGAAATGTTCTCGATGTAAGAGCATCGTTAAAAGTTGGGCTGCAGATGGCACCGGAGTATGATATGGATGTGATTCTTAAGAATCTTGAAGGAAGATAAGGGTATAGTATGAAAAAGCAGGCAGGCAAATCGTAAAGATTGTGTTTGCCTGTCTTTTTTTGAAATAAAATCCAAAAATGATTGGAAAAACAGCAAAAATGTATTAAGATAGTAGGCGAACAAATAAAGGAACGAGATTTCGAAAATGAATATAAAACAGGCAAAAGAAGAAATTAAGCATACGGTGATGGCGTATCTTGCGAAAGACGCACAGGGAGAGTACCGTATCCCTGCGATCAGACAGCGTCCGATCCTTCTGATGGGACCGCCCGGCATTGGAAAGACGCAGATCATGGAACAGATCGCCGCAGAGTGTAAGATCGGACTGGTCGCCTATACGATCACTCATCATACGAGACAGAGTGCAGTCGGACTTCCGATGATAAAAGAGGAGTCTTTTGAAGGAAAGACATATTCTGTTACGGAATATACCATGAGTGAGATCATTGCAAGTATTTACCGCAAGATGAAGAAAACCGGGCAGAAAGAGGGAATCCTGTTTATTGATGAGATTAACTGTGTCTCAGAGACATTGGCGCCGACGATGCTGCAGTTTTTACAGTGTAAGACGTTTGGCAACCAGGCGATCCCGGAAGGCTGGCTGATCGTTGCAGCCGGAAACCCGCCGGAATACAACAAGTCAGTCCGCGATTTTGATATGGTCACCTTAGATCGTGTGCGTTATCTGAATATTGAGGCTGATTATAAGGTATGGAAAGAATATGCGAGGGAAAAACATCTTCACAATGCCATTTTAAGTTATCTGGAACTCAGACAGAAAAATTTTTACCGCGTGGAGGCAGATGTGGATGGTATCCGCTTTGTGACAGCGCGTGGCTGGGAAGATCTGAGCAATCTGATGCAGGTTTATGAGGAGATGGATCTGCCGGTGGATGAGGGTGTCATCCGTGAGTTTATCCATCATGAGGATGTGGCGGAAGATGCAGCGGCATATTTTGAACTGTACCGCAAGTACCGTGATGACTATGGGATCACAGATATCCTTGCGGGCAGGATAAGACCGGAGACATTTGCAAGGATTTACGCGGCAGCATTCGATGAGAGACTGAGTGTGGTCAATCTTTTGCTGGATGGTCTGTCTGCATTTTTTGTAAAAGTGCAGGAAAAGAAAAAGATCACGGATAACTGGTATGAATTTTTAAAAGAATATCAAAGACATCTGAAAGAGGGCGAAGCACCGGCAGACTGTTATCAGGCATTGCTTGAGGAGAAAATGGCAATGGTAGAAGCAGAAAAACAGGCGGAGCTTTGTACGAAGGCACAGGCAGCCGGATGGGAACAGATATTTGCTCTCTGGAAAGAAAATATGCCGGATAAAGGTCTGGATGCAAAGGAAAGTTTTGCGCAGGCGAAGACAGGATTTGATATCCAAAGAGAGGCATTAGAGGAATCAGAGCAGGATGCATCGGATGCGTTAGAGCATGCATTTGATTTTATGGAACAGGCATTTGAGGATGGTGAGGAGATGGTTGTGTTTGTGACAGAACTGACCTTGTCACCGGAAGCGGCAATGTTTTTGGCGGAGCATACCTGTGATCGGTATATGACATATAATGAACAGCTTCTGATCGGAAAACGGAAAAGAGAACTGTTATCGGAATTGAAACGATAGGAAATACACCCTGCGCAGCAAGGTGCAGGCATGGAGGATTATGATGAAACAGAGTGAAACAAGAAATCTTACAATGATGATGGATCTGTATGAAATGACGATGGCAAATGGTTATTTTAACGATCAGGACAAGGATACGAGAGTTGCATTTGATGTATTTTACCGCAGTAATCCGGACGGCGGTGGATTTGCGATCTTTGCAGGATTAGAGCAGATTTTGGAGTACATTGAAAATCTTCATTTTGATGAGGAGGACATTGCATATTTCCGTTCACTTCACATTTTTACCGAAGATTTTCTCACTTATCTGAAAGATTTTAAATTCAGCGGTGATATTTATGCGTTCCGGGAAGGAACGATCATGTACCCGAATGAGCCGGTCATTACGGTAGTTGCACCGTTAATCGATGCACAGCTTATTGAGACAGCACTGCTTGCACAGGTCAATCATCAGTCGCTGATCGCAACAAAAACAAGACGTATCGTGAGTGCGGCAGAGGGACGTGCAGTTTCTGATTTTGGTGCACGCCGTGCCCATAATATGGATGCTGCAGTTTATGGTGCCAGAGCTGCTTATATCGGAGGCGCTGTCGGAACGGCAACTGTGCTTGCCGGTCAGATGTTTGATATTCCGGTCAGTGGGACCATGGCACATAGCTGGGTGATGTATTATAAGGATGAATATGAGGCATTTAAACATTACGCAGAGAATTATCCGGATGGAACAGTGCTTTTAGTAGATACTTATGATGTCATCGGTTCCGGTATCCCGAATGCGATCCGTGTGGCAAAAGAAGTTTTAGAGCCGATGGGAAAAAGATTAAAGGGAATCCGTATCGACAGCGGTGACCTTGCATATCTTTCCAAAAAAATCCGTAAGATGTTAGATGATGTGGGATTAGAGGATTGCAAGATCGTTGTTTCAAACAGCTTAGATGAGTATACGATCACATCCATTTTACAGCAGGGCGGAAAGATCGACAGTTTTGGTGTCGGTGAACGTCTGATTACTGCAAAATCAGATCCTGTCTTTGGTGCCGTATATAAGATTTCGGCAGTGGAGGAAAACGGTACATTTGCTCCGCGTATCAAGATCTCAGAAAATGTGGAGAAGATCACAAATCCGGGACTCAAAGATGTGTACCGTATCTATGATGAAGCAGGACATTCCGTTGCAGATCTGATCACAAAGGCAGGAGAGAAAGTTGATATGTCTGTGCCATACCGCTATGCGGATCCGGAAAAACCATGGAAAAACCGTTCTTTTGAAAACTGCACAGCGAAAAAACTTCAGCAGCAGGTCGTAAAGGCAGGAAAACGTATCGTGGAGCCGGAAACCTTAGAAGATATCAGAGCTTATGTGGAAAAACAGCTTAATACCGAAGTGTGGGAAGAAGAACAGCGTTTTGAAAATCCACATGAACATTATCTGGATATGAGTCCGGCATATTACGAGATGAAGATGGATATGCTGCATGAATCACGCACCAGATAAAGTGTGTGCAGACGGATATGCTGCATGCATTGTGCAAAAATAAGACGTGTGCAGATACAGATAAGCAGTGTATCATGAGATTGTAAGAAATGATAGTAAGGAAAGAATAACGTGAAATTGATATACGACATCCCAGCATCTTTCTGGGGCCTGTTCCGGTCCGTAAACCGGGACATCTATATAGAAGCACTTCTGACCATCAATGACGAATACCAGTACAACAATTACTTTTTAAGCAGAGAAGCATGTGTCCAGATTTTAAGTGACATGTGCTCCTCTCGTCGTTATGCCTTTATGAGAGAGGATAATGAGACAGAGGAAGATGTAGAAACTGCATTGCCGGGACGAATCCTAAACTGGCTGGTACGCACAAAATGGCTTAGAAAAATTGAAGATTATGAGGCAATGACTACCAATATCGTCATACCGGATTATGCGGCAGTGATGATCGAGGCATTTGAAAAATTAGCGGACGAACCGTTAGATGACACGGATCTTTATATCCAGAATGTTTATGCGACTCTTTTTTCTTTTAAGAATGACCACCGCATGAATCTTGCCATGTTAAAGACAGCACTTGTCAATACCAGAAAACTGAATAAGGCACTGCAGGATATGCTGCACAACATGGATAAATTTTTTGAACGCCTTTTGAACAAACAGTCTTATGACGAACTGTTAAAGGAGCATTTAGAGGGCTATGTGGAGGAAGTTGTCAGACGCAAATACCACATTTTAAAGACGAGTGACAATTTTTATATTTATAAAATGGACATTAAACGCTGGTTAAAGGAAATGCGGGAGGATGACGTCTGGGTGGAGCGCATCCGGCAGAAACAGCGCATGGAGCAGAAAAATGCGGGAAGCAGGTCTTCTGTACTTGAAACGCAGCGGTCAGAAGAGGATCTGCCATTTTTACATGCGAGAAGAAACAGACAGGAAGATGTGTTGGATCTGATCGACCAGATCGAGCGTGGATTTGATGACATTGAACACCGGATCTCAAACATGGACAAAGAACACAGCAAGTATATCCGTGCAACTGTGAGCCGGTTAAATTATCTGCTCAGTGATGAGACAGAGCGTCACGGTATGCTGATCCTGCTTTTGAACAGACTTGGAGCGGCTGAGACGGAAAGTGAACAGAGTGAGATGTTAAAAGAAGTGGCGGGGCACATGAATCTGTCATCTTTTGATGTTTTGAGTGATAATCCTCTTTATAAGAGAAGACGCCGCAGAAAATTTGAGGATGATCTGCAGGAAGAAGAGGAAGATGCAGAGCTTTCCAGGGAAGATGTACTGCGCTTAAATAAGATTGAACACCGTTATACGGCAAAACAGATCGAAGAGTTCATCGAAGAGAAGATGACAGATGGTATTTTAGAAACAGAACATATGGATATAGCGGATGATGAGTCATTTGAAAAGCTGATCCTTGCCTACGATATCAGTATGCGCAAAAACAGCAGATACCGGGTACAGGTGGAGGATAGTCAGATTCAGAATGGCAATTATTGTTATCCGAAAATGACTTTTAGCACAAAGCAAAAATCAATAGAAAGTGAACAGAATTAATGTTTGAAGGTTACGAAGAGTTAAATACGCAGGATGTGGAGCGGATGCAGGAAGTGATAAGAACATTGCTCTCCCAGACATTTCTGCCGGAACGAAAATATGATAAAAAATACGGACGCATGATGCCGGATCGCATGTACGATTTTTGCGACAGGCATTTGGAATTTCTGACGGAGTATTTTGCGGTTGCAGGGATAAAACTAAGCCAGGATACAGAGCTTGGAATCATTTATCTGGAGGGAACAGACGGAATCGGGGAGAAACTGCCGAAACTTGCAACGATTTACCTGCTGCTTTTAAAACTGATCTACGACGAAAAGATGGCGGCAGTTTCCTCCAGTGTCAATGTTATAACGACGTTTGGAGAACTGAATGGAAAAGCAGGAGAGTTCCGTCTGATCAAAGGTCCGTCCTCCATGACTGAGATAAAAAAAGCATTTGCTATTTTAAAGAAATATCAGATGGTAGAATTTCTGGATGTGTTCGAAGAACAGCTTGAAAATACGAGGATCATGATCTATCCGTGCATCAATTTAGTGCTGATGCGGGAGGATGTAAACGGGCTGCTCGGCAGTTTTTCTGATGAGGTAAAAAGTGATGAGGTAGCCGGTCAGGAGAATCTGGAGTGGAACAGTGAGGAAGCACTTTCAGAAAATGATATGACGGATGAAGAAAGTGATCTTGAACCAGAAGAAATGAATGTGGATGAGGAAGGAGAGACAGAAGATGGAACAGATGAATCAGGCATATAAAGTTTTTACCAGAATCTGCCTCAATAACTGGCATTATATTGACCGTAAGGTGTTAGGGTTAAACGAGAGCATCAATTTTTTTACCGGTCATTCCGGAAGTGGAAAATCAACAGTGATCGATGCAATGCAGATCGTACTTTATGCGAACACGGATGGACGTGGATTTTTCAACAAGGCAGCGGCAGATGACTCTGACCGAAGCCTGATCGAGTACCTGCGCGGTATGATCAACATTGGCGAGAATAATCAGGCAGAGTATAAGCGAAACAAAAACTTTTCCACGACGATTGTTCTTGAGATGGAACAGACGATCACAAAAGAAAAAGAATGTATCGGTGTTGTGTTTGATGTGGAGACCGCTACCAATGAGATAAACAGGCTGTTTTTCTGGCATAAGGGCGAGCTGATCCCGGGGGATTACCGGACAGAGAGCCGCGCAATGACGATCGGTGAAGTGCGCAGCTATTTACAGCAGAATTTCCCCAAAGATGAGATGTTTTACACTTCTAATAATGAGAGATTCCGCAGAAACCTTTATGATGTCTATTTAGGCGGACTGGATATGGAAAAATTCCCGCGCCTGTTTAAGCGTGCGATCCCATTTAAAATGAATATCCGGTTAGAGGATTTTGTAAAAGAATATATCTGCATGGAGCAGGACATCCATATCGAGGACATGCAGGAGGGGGCGATGCTTTATGGCAGAATGTGCCGTAAGATCGAAGCCACGATGCAGGAAATCGAAGAATTAAAGCAGATCAGTGCACAGTATCAGGTGATGGAGGAGAAGAAAAAAGAACTGTTAAACTGCCGTTACCGGATGGACAAACTGACGATCTTACAGTTAGAGCAGACCATAGAGGAAATGCAGCAGCGTGTGGAAAACTGGAAAAAGGATGTCGTACTGCAGAATGAAAGTCTTACAGAATTGCTTCAGGTAAAAGAAAATTATGAAAAAGAATACGGCGAGATCAATGAGCAGATCGCCGGAACCGGTTATGCAAGATTAGAAGAGCAGTTAAAGAGTTTGGAAGAAAACTTAAGCCTTTTAGAGCGAAGTAAAAACAAGTGGGATGGTATCTGTGCAAGATTAAACGGCTGGGAAGATGTAGATATCGTTTCGAATCAGATTCTATGGGATATCGAGAAGTTCAAAGAAGGCACGATCACCGGAGAGGAGATCGAACGTTTGAAACGAAGCCTGGTCGAAGTGCAGAAAGAGGCAGAAAAGGACAGGCAGGAGGCTTCCTCGGAGATCCGTTCCATGAATAAAGAAGCGGATGTGTTAGAGAAAGAACTCACAGAGTTAAAACTTGGTAAAAAAGCATATCCGAGAGAGTTAGAACTTGCGAGATCCGAAATTGCAAGAAAACTTTCTGAACAGACCGGAAAAAATATCCAGGTCCGTATTTTTGCAGATCTCATTGATATTAAAGATGAAACATGGCGTAATGCGATCGAGGGTTATCTTTCCTGGAACAAACTTGCGCTGATCGTGGAGCCTGCCTATGTCAAACAGGCGATGGAAGTATACGAAACACTCGACGAGAAGCGTTTCTTCCGTGTATCTTTAGTGGATACGGAAAAGCTGATGCAGGAGGATTGGCGCGTAAAAGACAATGCGCTTGCAGAAGAAGTAGAAGCAAAAGAGCCATATGTGAGGGCATTTGTGGACTTCTTACTCGGAAATGTCATCAAGTGTACTTCGGTGGACGAACTGCGCCAGTGCAAGATCGGTGTGACGGCAGACTGTTTATTATACCAGAGTTATCAGTTACGCCGTTTAAATCCAGACAATTATAAGAAACATGTATATATTGGTGAAAAGAGTAAGAAACAGCGCCAGAAGGAACTTGCAGCCAGCCTGGAGAAATTAGAGCAGGACAGAGCAGAATACAGAGAGCGTGAGACAGAGGCGAAAAATATTCTTGCCCAGGAATTTTTAAATGATACGGTTGAGGAATACCAGAACCTGATATCAGATCTTTCGGAGAAGAAAGAAAAGGAAAAACAAAAGGCAAAAACAGAAAAGAAAATGGCAGAGATCGGTGCCGGTACTGTTGAAATCTTAAAGAAACAGGCAGAAGAGATTCACGAAAAACAAAAAGATCTGGAAGATAAGATCGATGACTTAAAATACCAGATCCGGAAAAAAGAAGATGCCATTGAAAAAGACAGCAGTGATTTCATTACAAAAAATGAGGAACTTCTTACGAAAAAAAGAGAACTTCGCGGTTCCGCTGCGGAAGAAGAGGCATTTGAGGTTTATATTGCCGGGCAGAAAAATAAAAAATATGACAGCCTGAAAGCATCGACACAGGAAGAAATGGAACAGGTGTCCGGTCAGTGTGATGTACAGAAAAATAAACTGGTGGATGTACGTATGAATTATCTTCAGAATCATCCAAAACGTGATTTCTCAGCGAGCGCAGAGAATAATGACGATTATGACAGCCTGCTCTCGGAACTTTCCTGCAATGAACTGGAAGAATACCAGAAAAAAGCGGCTGAGCAGGCAAAGGCAGCAGTGGAGCATTTTAAGGAGGATTTTGTATACAAGATCCGCAGCGCTATCAAAGAAGCCTATGTGCGCAGGGATGAATTAAACCGTATCATCCGCAACCTGAATTTTGGTAAAGACCGCTATCAGTTTAAGATCACGAGAAATAAGGGAGCCGACGGCGCATTTTATGATATGTTTATGGATGAGGACTTAGATATCGATCCGTCCTCACTTGCATCGCCGATGGAGCATCAGATGAATCTGTTTTCGATGGAGCATGAAAATAAATATGGTATATTGATGAGTGATCTGATCCATATCTTTATTCCGCCGGAAAATGCCACGCAGCAGGAACTTGATGAGGCAAAACAGAACATGGTGAAGTATGCAGATTACCGTACGTATCTTTCATTTGAGATGGAACAGATCGTGGAAGGTGATGAACGTCTTGTCATTGGTCTTAGCAAGATGATCAAGAAAAATTCCGGCGGTGAGGGACAGAACCCGCTTTACATTGCACTGCTTGCAAGTTTTGCGCAGGCATACCATATCAATCTGTCTGCAAGACTGACAAGACGTCCGACGATCCGTCTTGTTGTTTTAGATGAGGCATTTTCCAAGATGGATGCAGAGAAAGTGGCGAGCTGTATCGAGCTCATCCGCGGGCTTGGTTTTCAGGCGATCATCAGTGCAACAAACGATAAGATCCAGAATTACATTGAAAATGTAGATAAGACATTCGTTTATGCGAATCCGAATAAGAAGAGCATTTCGATTCAGGAGTTTGAGAAAAAGGATTTTTCACAGTTGGTTGTGGAGGAGGAGTAAGAGCGGTTGAAGAAGGAGAAGGAAAAAGAGACAAGAACCAGTATCGTTCAGGTGATCCTTGATGATTATGAACATGGCGATACTGATTGGAGAAAATATCCTAATCAGGGGCAAAATGATGGGAAACGTTCTATCAGAATCGTTCAGGCGCTGTATGATGAAATCGGAAAAACAGAGCTGAACAGGCAGGTTTTAGAGTTGCAGGCACGTCATCTGTTACAGGATGGAAAAGGGCAGAAGATAAGTGGATGGTACACAAGGGGAAGTGAACTAGAGCAGATCGTATATCGTTTGTCTGATATTCCGAGATTTTATGAAATGGATGGGCGGGTGCCAAAATATGAGCGCTATTTTGAACCATTTTTGAAACTTCGTCAGGAGTTACAGAAATTAAGAGGGCGCCAGCAGACCTGGAAACCATGGATCGATCAATGTATTGGGGAGCTGGAAAATGACCTGGAACGTGAAAAAATTCCGAAAATATGCAAAGATGAAGAAACAAAGGAAATTTATTTTAACACGTTAGCCGGATTAAATGAGATAGAGGAACCGGTTTCAAGACGGATATTCAGTAAAAAATACCTGAAAAATTCAAAATCATTTCAGAGAGCAGTCCAGGATAAAATTATTTCGGATGCGAGAAAATTTTGCCCGGATGTGGATGCTGACGAAGAAGTTATGGGAAATGACGAAGTATTATCGGAAATTGGGATTGAGACATACCATCAGGAACTTTCTGTCAAAGGTCCGCTGCAGTTTGAGCTTGCAGGAAACAAAATTGATACCGCCCTGTTTGCCTATGGTACGATTTTAAATGCAGAGACATTAAAATATGCAAAACTATTGCCGGAGCAGACGATCCGAAAAATTGTAACGGTTGAAAATAAAGCCAATTTTATGGAAATGTCATATGAAGAGGGAACGCTGCTTGTCTATTCGCACGGTTTTTTCTCACCGAAAGAGAGGCTTTTCCTGAAAAATCTCAGGGAGTGTCTGGGAGAGCAGGGGGCAGAGTATTTTCACACCAGTGACTTAGATTATGGCGGAATCCGTATATTTATGAATATAAAAGAGAAAATTTTTCCGGATGTGAAACCGCTTGCAATGGATGGGGAGACGTTTTTCAAATATCAGGAATATGGGGAAAAACGGGATGAAAAATATTTGCAAAAAGTAAGGGACACAGAAGTTCCGGCAGAATTAAAAGAACTTAAGGATTATATTTTAAAAACCGGTTGTACGATAGAGCAGGAAAGTATGCTTTTTTAGCAGGAGGGAATTATGCAGACAGCAGCAGAGTTAAAAAATTTATTACAGCGTATCGACCATAAAGGTTATCCGGCATATAAGGACACAAGGGGGACTTATGAGTTTCCTGGATATGTGCTTTCCATTGACCATGTGCAGGGAGATCCGTTTGCAGCACCATCGAAGGTAAGCATCCATGTCCGTGGAAAACAGGCGGGATTTCCGGAACATCTTTATCAGAAAGACTGCAGAAGAATCGCTGTGCAGGATTATCTGCTGCGCCAGTTTGCGCGCCAAGTCGAGAAAGTTTCCTTTAAAGCGAAAGGTTCCGGAAAGAGCGGTCTTATGGCGGTCAGCCGTCCGGGACAGGAAGTGTTAGAGCGCAGTGCCTGTCAGATGGATGCAAAAAACGGCGATATTGTGCTGCGCATGGAGATCGGTTTTCCGGCAAACGGGAGAACGGTCAATGCAAGAGAACTCGAAAAGATTTTCTTTGATTTTCTGCCGGAGTGTGTGAAAGGTTCTCTATATTATCGTTCACTGAAAAAAGAAGCGGTAGAGGCAGCAGCAGATCTCGCCGAGGATCAGGAATATATCAGGGAGCAGTTAAATCCGATGGGACTCTGTGCGTTTGTGGCGGATGGTGCGATCCTGCCGCGGGAGTCCGGTGTCTCCGGCAGACCGATGAAGGATGCAGTGCGTTTTCAGTCACCGGAAAGTCTCTCCGTCACGCTGACGCTGCCACACCACGGAAAACTGACCGGAATGGGAATAAAGAAGGGCATCACGCTGATCGTAGGCGGTGGTTACCATGGAAAATCAACACTGTTAAAAGCGCTTGAGACAGGTGTCTATAACCACATTGCAGGGGATGGCAGGGAGTATGTCATCACGGACGATACAGCGATGAAAATCCGTGCCGAGGATGGAAGAAGCATCCGTGACGTGGATATTTCCATGTTTATTCATGACCTGCCGAATGGGAAAGATACGGTATCCTTTTATACGGAAGATGCCAGCGGAAGCACGTCGCAGGCGGCGAATGTAATCGAGGCGATGGAGGCGGGCACAAAAGCATTTCTGATCGACGAGGATACCAGTGCAACGAACTTTATGATCCGTGACGAGCTGATGCAGCGTGTGGTCAACCGTGATGCAGAGCCGATCGTGCCTTTTATTGACCGTGTGGAGGAACTGTATCACACATATGGTATTTCAACGGTTCTTGTTGCCGGAAGCTCCGGTTCCTATTTTCACAAGGCAGACTGCATCATCCAGATGAACCGTTACGAGCCGATTGAGATCACTGAGTCAGCAAAGCAGGCAGCGGCAGAGTTCCCGCTTCCAAAACAGGACATTGCTCCGTCAAAGCAGCCTGATTTTGATAGAAAAGTAAAGCCTGACCGGATGTTTCGTGAGGACAACCGCTTAAAGATGAAAACGATGGGAAGGGATTCTATTTCTATCAACCGGGAAGTCATAGACGTCCGCTATGTGGAACAGCTTATGGATACGGAACAGCTTGCATCACTGGGGTATATGTTAAAATATATGCAGATCCATTTTTTTGATGGGAAACACACACTGACACAGGCGGTCGATGCACTTTGGGATGTTTTGCAGAAGAGGGGGATCGCAGCAGTCTGCGAGAGCAGTTATCTGCCGTGCGGACTTGCAATGCCGAGAAAGCAGGAAGTGTTTGCGTGCGTGAACCGGTATCGGAGGCTGGGACTGTAGGGATGAGGCATTGTTAGAGATTTGATTTAGACACTTTTTTACTGCAAAGGAAAAGACATTCTGTAAATGAATGACTGAGGGAAAGGGGGTATACAGAAGAAATATATGAGATCGGATATGGATTCCTTGATCAATATCAGGGAAAGGGATATGCGAAAGAAAGTCTGCTTGCAATTTTTGATTATATGAAAGAACAGGGCGTAAAAAAAATATATGCCGGAACAGCAAAAAATAATCTCCTTTCTGTTGGATTACTTAACAGTGTTGGTTTTCAACTGGTTGGAACACAGCGGATTTCGTTTCATAAAGACAGTGAAGGAAATGATATTTATTTTGAAGGTGGAAATTTTGTGAAGGAATTGTGCTGAGCGGCATCTTGTGTCTGTCAGTTTTTTGTGATGGTGGAAAAAGGCAGAGTTGTTTGGACTTGTTATGAAAAAACTGGAATAGATTAGAGCGGGGAGAAAATATGAGGTATTTACCGATATTGGGAGAACTCTTTGCGTCTGATACGATCATCTTTTTATTGATCGGTTTTGTGATCTTTTGGAACTGATACTGTTGTTTGCAGGCACGATTGCGCTTGGTGGAATACTGGACTTTTTCGCCGGGATTGTTGTGTCTGGAGTGCGGAAGTGTTGATAGGATTGTAGCGGGATATGAAAGTGTTGTTAGGGATATTTTAGCGCAAATGCCAGCGGACGCCTGCGGAAAGTGATCGATGACAATGCAGGGTTGACCGAAAATTTTCTGGCACATCAGCTTCCTGATCTGACGGGGGCAGTGGTAATGCCGGTCGCAGTGTTTGTACTGATCTTTTAAAAATTTCCATGCTGCGATCGGTGATCAGGATGTCATTTTGGATTTCCTGTTTTACAGTCTGTTTTTCTCATACCGTTCCGCAGTTCTGGGGTTCGATCCTGTCGACTGCGATCGTGTGCAAAGAGTACGGTTGCAAATTTAGCGGCTGGTTTTTACGATGTGAACGGTGGAAAAATCACACTTGGCGGCACGGATATTGCGCAGGTCGATTCAGTTGCCATGATGAAAGATTTTTCCGTGGTATTCCAGAATGTGGTTCTCTTTAACAATACCGTCATGGAAAATATCCGCATAGGGCGCAAAGACGCGACCGATGAAGATGTGTCCTTGACGGAGGTGTTGTTGCAGAGAGCGGAACACATGATGAACTGATGAAAAAGAACGGACTTTATGCAAGACTGGTAGAACTGCAGACGGCTTCGGCGGACTGGAAGCTGAATGGCAGGTAAAAGTTGAACTGAAAAACGATAAAATCATAAGAAAGACAGGTTCTTTTAGAGGAATTTTTAAGATGCCTGTCTTTTTTATGGGGATAGAGGGGAGTGCAATCCATTATTTTATGTTATACTGTGTCAGGAAAGTTTTTTGATTCATAGGATTCGGGTGTCAAAAGGTGGCTTCCAAATTTTTGATTGTCAAATTGTACAAAGCCGGGGCTGTTTTGTTCCGTTGTCCGAAAATAAGAAAATCTAAGTCTGCCTGTGTTAAATTCTCTCAAAGTGACGTGTACGTCTTAAACTCGCGCCAGTTATGGCACGATGACGTCCATGGGACATTAAGACTTTTGCTGCCGTCCATGGCAGCAAAACACTGCGCATCGACAGGCAAACTAAGATTTTCTAATTTTCTCTCCAAGTCACAAAAACAGTCTCTGCTTTGTGCAATTTGCCAGCCACTAAATTAAAATCCACCTTTTGACACCCGAATCTTCATAGGAAATTACGTCCTATGACTCAAAAAGCCCTACGGGCGGGATGCGCTCTTCGCGGAGAAGAGTTTGCTGTAAACAGCACCGCTCGGGCGCGAAAGAGTCGCAAGCGACTCTTTGTTCTGTGAGCAGGATAAGACGAATAAATAAGGAGTACCATCATGGAAACCAACCATAATGAACCAAAATATATCAGGGTAAAAGGGGCGAGAGTCCACAACCTGAAAAATGTAAATGTGGATGTCCCCCTGCATCAGATCGTGGGGGTCGCAGGTGTGTCCGGTTCGGGCAAATCTTCGCTGGCACTTGGTGTTTTGTATGCAGAGGGTTCCAGACGATATCTGGAGTCACTTTCTACTTATACAAGAAGGCGTATGACAGGAGCGGCGAAAGCACAGGTGGACGAGGTGTTATATGTCCCGGCAGCTTTAGCACTCCATCAGCGTCCGGGAATACCGGGGATCCGCAGTACGTTTGGAACCGGAACTGAACTTTTGAACAGCTTAAGGCTGATGTATTCGAGACTGGCATCCCACCGCTGTCCGAATGGACATTACATAGAGCCTACGTTAAAAGTAGCAGCAGAGCAGGAAATCTTATGTCCGGTGTGCGGGGAAAAAGTACATGCACCGAGTGCGGAAGAACTTGCCTTTAATTCACAGGGGGCGTGCCAAAGATGCGGCGGTACGGGAAGTGTGCTGACAGTGGATTTTGATTCGCTGGTGCCGGACGATTCGATCAGCATTGATGAGGGAGCGGTCGCACCGTGGAACAGTCTGATGTGGTCACTGATGACAGATGTCTGCCGTGAGATGGGCGTGCGCACGGATGTCCCATTCCGGGAACTGACAGACGAGGAGAAAGAGATCGTCTATCACGGCCCGGCTGAGAAAAAACATATTTTTTATAAGGCAAAAAAATCCAACCAGGCGGGTGAACTGGATTTTACCTATTATAATGCCGTTTACACCGTGGAAAATGCGCTTGCAAAAGTAAAAGATGAGAAGGGCATGAAGCGCGTGGAAAAATTTTTAAAGGAAGATATCTGTCCGGAATGTGGCGGCAGCAGGCTTTCTGAAGCTGCGAGAGCACCAAGGCTCCGTGGGATAAGTCTGGATGAAGCCTGCAAAATGACCTTAAAAGAACTGGTGGACTGGGTGGCAGGAGTGCCGGATTCCCTGCCGGAAGAAATGCGTCCCATGGCAGAATCCATCTGTGAATCGTTTCAGGCCGTTGCGAAAAGGCTGATGGATCTGGGACTTTCTTATCTGTCGCTTGACCGGACGGCCTCAACATTGTCGACCGGAGAGAGGCAGCGGATGCAGCTTGCCAGAGCGGTACGAAACCGCACGACAGGCGTTTTGTTTGTGTTAGATGAGCCTTCGATCGGTCTGCACCCGTCGAATATCAAAGGGCTTAATGCCGTGATGCATGATCTGGTCGCGGACGGCAATTCCGTTCTTCTGGTAGACCACGATACGCAGATATTATCGGAGGCGGACTGGCTGATCGAGATGGGACCCGAAGCCGGTGTGGGAGGAGGATATGTGATCGCGGAGGGCAGCATTCCGCAGATTATTTCCAATAAAAAATCCATGATCGGTCCTTTTCTGGCGAAAACGGCAGATATGCATGTCCGCACACAGGCAGGGAAAGAGGAAGTTTTTGCACTTGGAAAACTGCATTTATCCACGGATAACATTCACACGGTAAAGCCATTGGAAGTGGATATTCCAAAGGGCAGACTTACCGTGGTGACCGGTGTTTCCGGTTCGGGGAAGACCACGATGGTTTTAGAGAGTCTGATTCCGGGACTGGAAGCCTCTTTTTGCGGGGAACATCTGCCGAAACATGTGAAGAGTATTTCGGCGGAAGGGATTGCCCATGTGAAACTGATCGATGCCTCACCGATCGGTATCAATGTCCGTTCAACGGTGGCAACTTATGCAAACATACATGATGAACTCCGCAAAATCTATGCAAAAACAGCGGATGCGAAAGACCGGAAATACAAAGCGGGGGATTTTTCCTACAATACTGGAAAGCTGCGCTGCCCGGTCTGCGATGGAACCGGGCAGATCAGTCTGGATGTACAGTTTTTACCGGATGTGGACATCCCATGCCCGGAATGTGGCGGTTCCCGGTACGCGAAAGAGGCATGGCAGATCAGCTATGAAAATAAACAGGGAAACAGGTATTCCCTGCCGGAACTGATGGAGATGGATGTCAATACGGCGCTGCAGGCAGTCAAGGATCTGAAACTGGTGCACCAGAGGCTTGGTGTCCTGAAAAATTTAGGACTTGGATATCTGACGCTGGGGGAGGAAACACCGAGTCTTTCCGGCGGCGAGGCACAGAGACTGAAACTTGCCAGTGAAATGGGAAAAGGACAGTCGGATTCTGTCTTTGTGTTTGATGAGCCGACCATCGGACTGCATCCGTTGGATGTACAGACGTTACTTGGCGTATTTCAGGCGCTGGTCGATAACGGGGCGACTGTGCTCGTCATTGAACATGATCTGGATGTGATCCGAAATGCAGATTATATCATTGATATGGGCCCCGGCGGCGGAGAGGAGGGCGGCAGAGTGGTCGCCTGCGGGACACCGGAGCAGATTGCAGCGAATGAGGAGAGTGTTACGGGGAAATTTCTATAAAGAACAGGGGTTGCGTTTCTCATCCATTTCTGCTACAATGACCACGTCATTTTTAGATATATCCAAATTCAAATTTTAATGGAGGTGAATTTTCATGGACAGTTGCGATAGCGTAGGACGAAGTAAAATATGCGATGTACGAAGATGTAAAAAAAGAATGTGGCTGTCTGTGAAAGTCTGACCGCCATATTCTATATTGTTGAGCACCTTTTTATACATCGCATCAGAGGATCCTTGCAATCACAATGAAGCGATGTATTTTTATGCCCATTTCAGGCGAAAAGGAGGTCACAATGAGAAAAGTATTAATCCCGAAAAAAGACTATGTAAAAGAACTGATAAAGATCATCCGTGTTACAAAAGATGAGCAGAAATTACGGAATCTGCTGTCAGATTATCATGAGAAAGATATCGCGGAGGCAATCACATTTCTGACGGAGACTGAGCGGAAGCATCTCTACCGTGTGCTCGGCTCTGAAAGGATCGCAGAGATATTTTCCTATTTTGATGATGCGGAAATGTACTTGGAGGAACTGTCTTTAGATCAGGCAGCAAAAGTAATTTCCTACATGGATGCAGATGATGCACTTGACGTGTTAGATGATTTGTCCGAGTCAAAGAAAAATGAGATCGTGAGCCATCTGGATGCGGACGCACAGAAAGATGTGCAGAAACTGCTCTCCTATGAGGAGGATGAGATTGGAAGCTGCATGACGAACAACTTTGTCTGTATTTCAGAGGAGCTGTCCATCCGGGAAGCGATGAGCGAACTGGTCCGCCAGGCGGGGGAACATGATAATATTTCAACGATTTATGTTACTGATACAGAGGAAAAATTTGCCGGAGCGATCGATCTGAAAGATCTGATCATCGCGAGAGAAAATACACCTCTGCAGGAGATCATAAGCAGCTCTTATCCATATGTGTATGAACATGAAAATATCAGTGAATGTGTGGAAAAGATCGCAGATTATGAGGAGGATTCCATCCCGGTACTGACACAGGATGGAAAGATAGCCGGTATTCTGACTGCAACAGATATCGTGGAGTTAGTAGATGATGCGATGGGAGATGACTATGCAAAACTTGCAGGTCTGACCTCCGAGGAGGATTTAAAGGAACCGACGATCGTGAGTATGAAAAAGAGACTGCCGTGGCTGATCATACTGTTGTTCCTTGGGATGACAGTGTCCTCTGTTGTCGGAATATTTGAATCTGTGGTTGCAGTTCTGCCGATCGTGATCTGCTTTCAGTCGCTGGTGCTTGATATGGCAGGAAATGTTGGTACGCAGTCGCTTGCAGTAACGATCCGTGTACTTGTGGATGAGGATTTAGATACCAGAAAAAAACTGGCTCTTCTCGGAAAAGAAATGAAGATCGGCTTTTTAAACGGAGCGAGCCTTGGCGTCATGGCACTTGTATTTCTTGGCATTTACATCCACCTGTTCAAAAAATATGCCTGGATGTCAGCATTCCTGATTTCCGGGTGCGTTGGGATTTCTCTGGTCGTTGCGATGGTAATCTCTGGTTTTGTAGGTACGATCATCCCGATGTTCTTCCACAAGATCCATATTGATCCGGCAGTTGCATCCGGTCCGCTGATCACGACGGTGAATGATCTGGTTGCAGTGATCACTTATTATGGATTGGCGATGGTATTTCTGATCGATATTTTTCATATTTAGGAGGAACGGAGATATTATGAATACACAAAATTTAAGAACCCTTTTTCCAACTGTAACGAAACAAAAAATACTGAATCTGTCATATGGCGAGGGAGAACATTATACAGTGCTTCCCATGATTGCAAAAAAAGAGGATACATTTTATCTGTGGGAAATTTCAGCCATGTCGGAACAGGAATATGAACACAGAAACAGAACATACAAAGAAGCGAAGACAAACCGGGCAGAGTTAAAGCAGAATCTGGAAGAAGCAGACCAGGTGTGGATCGAAAAAATTGTAAGCGGTGGCTGCTGTTTTGAGGCCGCTTCAGCAACAGGCACCTGTCTTGGCGAGAGATATAATATAGAGGAACAGATACAGTTTTTATATATGCTTGGACAGGGAGCGGAGTTAGGGGAGTTAGAACAGGTGGAGCTTGACAGGCTGTTTATCACCTGCTATGAACTGACGGGAAAAGACGGGCAGGAATTGTCCGAAGAAGCATTCTGGAATATGGGAAATGAGGATGTTACGGTTACGCTGTCAGAACAGCACCGATCTGTTCTGGTACAAAAAAGATTCCGCTTAAAGACGGGGGAATATACAAAACCCAAAGTGCTCCATCTGACCGGAGAGGCAGAAAGCAGTGTTTATATTCATGGCATCCGTTTCCATGATGTCTGGAAAGAGGCAGAGACACGTTTTGAAGATAAACACTATCTGGAACATTTCAGCAAAGAACAGATTGCACAGATGAAGCACGACTTTATGGAACTTCTGCCGCAGATATGTCCCAAAGGCTGTGTCCTGCCCATGATCGAATATGAGTGCGACAGGGATTATCAGATGCAGTTTTACACAACGGAATATCTGAAATGCGCACCAAAGCATCATTCTTCGGCATTATTTTTCGCGATGCGTCCGGACACGCAGATCGGACCGATGGGATACAAAAACAGGGTATGCCAGTTAGAAGCAGTGGAGGAAGGCTTTGAGGGGGAGATATCCGTTGAATTATTTTTGTGTCATAAAACAATACCGGGAGAAGAGAAAAAAGCAAGGCATTAATGCAAATTTTGTGTTATCATGAGTGCAGGTGAAAGAAAGCAGGAGTGGAGATTTTTATGACACAGACTCATATAAATATTGCAATGTTAGCACATGTTGATGCAGGAAAGACAACATTGTCGGAAGCGTTATTATATAAAAGTGGCAGCATCCGGAAAGCCGGACGTGTGGACAATAAAGATGCGTTTTTAGATACCAATGAAATGGAGAGAAACCGTGGAATCACAATTTTCTCCAAACAGGCTGTTTTTTCGTATGGAGGATGTGAATTTACACTGTTAGATACACCGGGACATGTGGATTTTTCTGCGGAAATGGAGCGTACCTTGCAGGTGCTTGACTATGCTGTGCTGATCATAAGCGGTGCGGACGGTGTGCAGGGACATACGAGGACATTGTGGCGGCTTTTAGCGCGCTACAATATCCCGGCATTTATTTTTGTCAACAAAATGGATCAGCAGGGAACAGACCACGACAAATTATTGGCACAGATCAAAGATACATTGGGCAGTGCCTGTGTGGATTTTTCAAAAAATACAGATGGAACATATCTGGATGAGGATTTTTATGAGAACGTGGCTGTCTGCAATGAAAAAGTCTTAGAAACATATTTAGAAGGCGGCAGTATCGGGGAAGAAGATATCCGTCAAATGATACAGAAAAGGGAATTGTTTCCATGCTTTTTTGGTTCAGCATTTAAGATGGACGGGATTGACGAGCTGCTGGCGGCACTTTCTGAATATACCAAAATTCCGGATTATCCGGAGAAGTTTGGCGCAACTGTATTTAAGATCACGCGCGACGCAGGGGGCAGCCGTCTTACGCATTTAAAAGTCACAGGTGGAACATTAAAGGCAAGAAATCTGCTGACTGGATATAAGCAGAATAAGGAAGATGATATCTGGGAGGAAAAAGTAAACCAGATCCGCATTTATTCCGGTGAAAAATTTGAGACCCAAGATGAGGTAAAAGCAGGAACAATATGTGCTGTGACAGGGTTATCCTATACTTATCCGGGAGAGGGACTCGGAATCCAGACGGAGTCGGAACTGCCGATTTTAGAGCCGGTGCTGACATATGAACTGATCCTGCCGGAGGGGGTACAGCCACAGGCAATGATGCCGAAACTTACGATGTTAGAGGAAGAAGATCCGGAGCTTCACATTGTGTGGAATGAACAACTGCAGGAGATCAAGATACAGATCATGGGGGAAGTGCAGATCGAGATTTTAAAAGCACTGATCTTTGAGCGTTTTGGTGTGGAGGTGGAATTTGGCACAGGAAAGATCCTTTACCGTGAGACGATCGCAGATACCGTGGAGGGAGTGGGACATTTTGAACCACTGCGTCATTATGCGGAGGTACATCTTTTGCTGGAGCCGGGAGAAAACGGCAGCGGTCTTACCTTTGCAGCGGATGTCAGTGAGGATATGCTGGCAAGAAACTGGCAGAGACTGGTGCTTACCCATTTAGAGGAAAAAGAACATGTCGGTGTGCTGACAGGCTCACCGGTTACAGATATGAAGATCACGTTGGTTGCCGGACGTGCACATTTAAAACATACAGAGGGCGGCGATTTCAGACAGGCTACTTACCGTGCCTTAAGGCAGGGATTAAAACAGGCACAGTCCGTTCTGTTAGAGCCATGGTATGATTTCAGGCTTGAACTACCGAATGAATGTATTGGACGTGCCATGAATGATATCGAAGGAATGTCAGGTAAATTTGATGCTCCGAACCGGAACGGAGAGATGGCAGTACTCACAGGGATCATTCCGGTTGCATCGATACGTGATTATGCAAAAGATGTTATGGCATATACCAAGGGACATGGAAGCCTTACCTGCACGCTGCACGGTTATCTGCCATGCCATAATACAGAGGAGGTTGTCGAGGCGCTTGGTTATGATTCAGAGCGTGATCTGGCAAATCCGACAGGGTCTGTATTCTGTGCCCATGGAGCAGGATTTGTTGTCCCATGGGATCAGGTTATGGATTATATGCATTTGGAAAGTGTGCTAAAGCCGGCAAAAGAAACAGAGGAATGGCAGCCAAAGCAGGTTTACATGCAGCAGCAGAGCAGGGAAGAAGAATGGATTGGCACGGATGAGATTGACAGAATCTTAAATCAGACATACAATGCTAATAAACGGGAAAAATCTGCTCCGGGACGCAATGTCTGGAAAAGGTCAGGAGGGAGCAGTGCAAATGTACCGCCGGTGACAAGAACTTATACGCCGCCGCTGTCGGAAAAAGAATATCTGCTTGTGGATGGCTACAATGTCATTTTTGCATGGGATGAGTTAAATGAACTTGCCCGTGATAATGTAGACGGGGCGCGTGGAAAACTTCTCGATATTATGTGTGATTATCAGGGTATGCGCGGATGTGAGCTGATCGTGGTGTTTGACGCATACCGTGTGCAGGGGCATAAGACAGAAATGTTTGATTACCACAATATTCATGTGGTTTATACGAGAGAGGCAGAGACTGCCGATCAGTATATCGAGAAATTCGCACATGAAAATGGCAGAAAATACCGTGTGACGGTTGCGACTTCGGATGGTTTAGAGCAGATCATCATCCGGGGAGCCGGATGTGTGCTGATCTCCGCAAGAGAGCTGGAAAAAGAGATCGCACGCAAACGCGGGGAAATGTTAGAGACATATCATGCAAAACGTGAGCCGGAGAAGAAGGTACATATGGCAGAGCATATTTCTGCTGAGGTAGCAGAAGCAGTCAGAAAAGCGGATCAGTGTGAAAAATAACATTTTTCACAGGTAAGATTTGTGCTTATGCATCAGCTTGATATGCGCAGGAATGGAGATTCTCATGAATAAAAAGGAAGAAGTAAACTTTACACAGTCCGGATTTTTAAAGATCGATGGGAAAAAAAGAGTGTCTGTGAGATTTGAACGTGGAAGTGATATTGCAGAAGGCATGGTTCCGCCGGGAAAAATTACAAAGAATCATGGATTTTCCGATAAGGAAGTAGCAGGGTTAGAAGTCTATCTGGAGATGAACTGTGATGAGATATACAAAAAAGCGAAGGAAATTGGTAAATTTACAAACCTGTTATAAAAGAATATTGCCGTTATTTTTCGCATGGATGATCCTGCTTACGACCTGCGTGGGCAGCCAGTCGGATGTCTTTCAGCTGATATCTTATGAGAAAACATCCGGTCAGACAATGCTTTCCGGCGAGCGTATCGTAAAAACACATGATGCATTGTTAGAGACTGCCAGAGGACGCTCTGAGACATTAGAAAGCGGGAGAGCAAAAGAATTTGCTTCTATAAACTGGCGCAGAATGGCGGGGGTCACGGTAAGGATACTTCTTGTCATACTGCCGGCACTGATCCTGCAGTTCTGGAGTATCTGGTACCGCAGGGCGGATGAGATCATTCCACGGGGACTGCTTTTAGTGCAGTTTGTGAGAAGGGCGGATGGAAAAAAGAATGGCATTTTTTCTCTCATGAAATAAAAACAAAAATATTATTTTATGAGAGGTAGAAAAAATGCAGATTCTTATTTGGGTTATGATGATCGTTGGTGGTGCCGCAGGACTTTTGTCCACGGCTTATCTGGTATTGGCTATGCCGATAATTATTGTGTGGAAGATTTTCCGCAAGGTAAAATACCGGATACCGATCTGTGACTGAGAAAATTGGAATTAAATTTGAAAGGATCTGGGCATATATACCAGATCCTTTTTATCAGAGGAGAAATGACGGATGAATGTTGTGACAAAAATGGATCATAATGATATTATGAATAATTTTCAAAAAACAGATAATATCCTGAATGATGTACAGAACATTATAGAATTTTATTACAGGTGCATGACGAAGCTGCACGTAAATGGTATGAGAAAGAAGCATATGAACAGACCTGGAGTGTGCGCACGTTACAGAGAAATATAGATACACAGTATTATTACCGTTTATTACAGTCTAAAGACAAAGAACCCGTAGAGCATGAAATGAAAGAAAAAACTCTGACTTATCAGCAGGATAAACTGGAGTTTATAAAAAATCCGGTTGTCGTTGAATTTTTGGGGCTGACGCCGGATATATCTTTTACAGAAACAAAACTTGAAGCATGCATTATTACAAATTTGCAGAAACTTTACAAAGAAACCAATTTGATTTCAGATCAGGAGGTAGCAATATGGCAGAAGATACGTTGTTTTCCGGCGAATCAAAGAATGTTGAGTACAAGATTACTGTACCAGAAAAAAGCGAAAAATACATGAAAACAGTGGTAGCTTTTGCCAATGGCAGAGGTGGCAGGATTGTTTTTGGAATAGATGATAAGTCTTTAGATGTTGTTGGAATGGATGTAGATAATATTTATAAGACCATGGATGCCATTACCAATGCAATTTCTGATTCCTGTGAGCCGGCTATCAGACCAGATGTTGCTATGCAGGCCGTCAGGGATAAGACAGTGATTGTGTTGGAGATACTTCCGGGTGCAGAGCGTCCGTATTATATCAAATCACAGGGCATGTTTGAGGGTACTTATGTGCGTGTGGCAGGCACGACCAGACATGTGGAAGATTATATGTTAAAAGAACTGATTCTGGAGGGGAAGAATCGCTATTTTGACAGTGAAATATGCCAGAATATGAAAATAACTGACGGTGAGATTGAGGAACTTTGTAAGAGCATGAAAGAGACTGCTATACGAAATACATGGCAGGACAGCGAAAAGGCAAAGATTAAGGATGTTACCAAAAATGTGCTGATTTCATGGGGGGTTCTGAAGGAAGAAGGCGGAAATGTATATCCGACGAATGCGTATGCACTTCTGACCGGACGGATGTTTCAGCAGCCAGTTATTCAATGTGGTGTATTCAAGGGAATCAATAGAGCCCATTTTGTGGATCGAAGAGAATTTGAAGGTTCCATTCAGGAACAGATGGAAGCTGCATACCAGTATGTACTTGAAAAAATCAATATGGGTATGACGATAAAAGGAATGTATAGACAGGATGTGTATGAGCTGCCTACAGACAGTATCAGAGAGTTGATTGCAAATGCTGTTGCACATCGTAGTTACCTGGAACCGGGAAACATACAGGTAGCATTGTATGATAACAGGCTGGAGATTACTTCTCCAGGTATGCTTCTGAACAATGTTACGATTGCAAAAATGATGGAAGGTTACTCAAAACCGAGAAATCCTGCAATCGCAAGAGCTTTTGCATACATGAAAATCATTGAAAAATGGGGAACCGGAATACCGAGGTTATTTGAAGCCTGCGAGGAGTATGGTTTGCCTAAACCGGAGCTGATTGATTTTGATGGCGATTTTAGGGTAAATTTATATCGAAAAAAGGAGACTGATACAGAAATTAACGAGAAAATTTACCAGAGGGTGAATGATGTGATTGGTAGGGTATATCAGAGAAAAAATGAACCTCAAAATGAACCTCAAAATGAACCCCAAAATGAACCTCAAAATGACCCCCAAAGACTTGGTGTTTTGGAAGAAGGACTTTTGAATTTGATTCGCCAGGATGGGCATGTGACACGGGACGAAATGGCAAGTCAGATGAAGGTTTCATTAAGCACGGTTAAGCGTTCGATAAATAAATTGAAAGATAATGGCTTAATTGAATATGAGGGCTCAAGTAAAAGTGGCTATTGGATAATTAAGCAGAGCTGAACGAATGGAAGAATTAAAATTATAGCAGAAAGAATCGGAAGAAGAAGCAGGGAGGATTTAAAATGCTTCCACAAGCGTTTTTAAACAGAATGGAATCGATGCTTGGAGAGGAATATCCAGCATTTTTAGAAAGTTATGAGAAAGAAAAATATCAGGCACTGCGGTTAAACAGCATCAAGGGAGATATTGCGCAGATGAAAGACAAGGTGCCGTTTCAATTACAGCCCGTAGCATGGGCGAAAGACGGATTTTACTATGAAAAGGATGATACCCCTGGAAAGTATCCGCTTCATGAGGCTGGTGTGTATTATATCCAGGAGCCGAGTGCCATGGCTCCGGTATCTTATCTGATGGGGGATTATGATATAAAAAGACTGCCGAGCGGAGCGAGTGTAGATAGCGATCATGAAGCGGAGCTTCATGATATAGCGCACAAAGAGGCTGCATCCTGTCAGGAGCGGATCTTAGATCTTTGCGCAGCACCGGGTGGAAAGAGTACACAGATCGCGGCAAGAATGAATGAAATGTATATATCCGGTCAGTGGAACGAGCAGGGTCTTCTCATCTGTAACGAGATCCATCCGGCACGGGCAAAGATTTTGTCCGAAAATGTGGAGCGGATGGGCATTGCAAATGCGATGGTGACAAATGAAACACCGCAGCGTTTAGCAGAGGTGTTTGAGGAGTATTTTACAAGGATTCTGGTGGATGCACCGTGTTCCGGGGAAGGAATGTTCCGTAAAAATGAGGCGGCGTGTGAAGAATGGAGTACAGAAAATGTTAAAATCTGTGCCGAAAGGCAGGATGGCATTTTAGACTGTGCGGCATCCATGCTTGCACCGGGTGGCAGAATCGTGTATTCAACATGTACTTTTGCACCGGCAGAAAATGAAGGAAGCATGACACGCTTTTTGTTGCGGCACCCGGAGTTTCATATCGTGGAAGTAAAAAAGGCAGAAGGCATGTCGGCAGGAGTACCGGAGTGGGCTTATTTTGAAGAAGAGAAAGGACAGGTACTCCTGGAGATCGCACAGACGATCCGGCTCTGGCCACAGCATTTAAATGGAGAAGGACATTATCTGGCTGTGCTTAAAAAAGAAGGAACGCTAAGACAGGGATATTGCCGGAATGGTGAAGAAAAAGGAATCGCGGCAAAAGATCTGAAAGTACAGGGAAAGGGAATTGTAGAATTTTTGGATTTTGCGAAAGATACATTAGATCCGCAGACATTAGCCGGACTGGAGAAAAATGGTACATATCTGAAGTTTGGAGATCAGCTTTACCTTGCACCGAAGGGTATGCCGTCTGTAAAAGGTCTTAAAGTCTTACGTCCGGGACTACATCTTGGAACGTTAAAGAAGAATCGTCTGGAGCCATCCCATGCACTTGCTCTGGCACTGAAAAAAGAACAGGTTCGTTATGCTGCAGATTTAGCTTCGGATGGAGATATGATCCGCAGTTACTTAAACGGTGGAACATTTTCTTATGATGGTGAAAAGGGCTGGTACCTGATCACGGCGGCTGGATTTAGTACCGGCTGGGGAAAACTGGCTGGTGGAGTCATGAAAAATCATTATCCGAAAGGACTGCGGAAAACGTGGTAGTGTATTTTTGTACAAATATGGAATGTACAAAGAACAGCAAAAAATGAGGATAGTGTGAAAAATACATTTTTTACACGCAAGATTTGTGCTTAAAAACAGTGTAAAAATGAAGATTAGTATGTTACAGCAGGATCTTACAACAGGAAATATCACATCGAAGCTGTGGATGTTTGCACTGCCGCTCATGCTTGGCAATGTCATGCAGCAGTTTTATAATCTGGCAGATACCTGGATCGTTGGCAGATATATCGGATCGGATGCGATGGCAGCGGTGGGAATCAAAGGGACTGCAGAGGCGACGACCATTTCCCAGTATATATCGGGAGTGGGACTGATGATCTATTATCATATATGTTATCCGTCGTAAACAGCTTTGGCACGGTCGTAATGTCTGCATTTGTGGGAGCGGGTAAGAAAGAAATCATAGAAGTCGGAGTGACCTATTTAAGGATTGAAGGGGCATGTTATATCGGAATCGGTGTACTTTTTATGCTTTACGGTTATTACCGGGCGGTGAATATTCCGAAAATGTCTCTGATACTGACGATCATTTCACTTGGAACAAGAGTTCTTCTGGCATACACACTGCCGAAAATAGCCGGAATAGGAGTGATCGGCATCTGGGTGGCAATCCCGATCGGATGGCTGCTTGCAGATGTGTATGGAATCCGATATTATTTAAAAAGACACCCTTTCACAGAGTAGTGAAGGAGTGTCTTTCCCTATTACATAAAAAGCCCTACGGGCAGAAGTTGTTCTTGTTTTAATGAAATCGGATTCCTGTCAGGCGCGCTCTTTGGCACCTGTTGTTATTGTGAAAAATCCAAACTGTGCTGCGATTTTTCTGGCGTAAGTCAGGGCGAAAAATAAGATAAAGCTGTCGATCGGCAGCATGATCACGTTTTTGATCACACGCGGGCCGAGCAGTGCAATAAATCCTTTGCCGTAAAGCATGGAGATCCAGAGCGTATTCAGACCGCAGTTGATGACCAGCTTTACAAAAAACTCGGCGATCACGATACGCTTGATGGAGACTGGACGACGGTAGAGCAGGCTGCCGTAGATCAGACCGGAAAGCATGGCATTAAAGGTGAATCCAAAGAAAAAAGGACCATCCGGCTTTAAGACATACTTTAACAGGTCAAGTGCACCGCCAAACAGGCATCCGACAACCGGACCAAACAAAAATTCGACAATGCGGTTCGGCAGACCGGAAAAGCCGATCTTGATGTAGGGACCAAGCTGGATACTTGCCACAAGACTAAGCACGATGGCGAGTGCAGCTAAGAGTCCACAGAGCACGATCGTCTTTGTGCGACACAGCTCTTTTAGTGATTGTTGATACAGTTCTTTTAATTTTTTCATAAAAAAAGCCTCCTTCCTTAGCAGTTTCCTAAAACCGCATAGAGGAGACATATACCTTTATGCAGCAGCGGGATGCGAATTCTGTACCGCAAACAAAAGCATTGCTTTTGTTTTTCGTCCGTGTGACAACTCCCTGTTCACATGGCACTTAACGCACAGAGTTCTACTCTGCTAATATGAAATATTAGTTTTGACAAGTTCTGTTATAGCACACTGCTATAACATTGTAAAGAAGAACTTATATTTCATACTATATTTTTTAATATGACTGATAAGTTATGGAAGGAAAAAGATGGATGACGGACGGGTATTTCGGTGTTAAAATAAAAAAGAAAAGAATGATGCAGGAAGGGAGACGGAAATGAAGCTGACCGGTATCCATATTAAAAATTTTAAAGCAATCCATGAGATGAAGATCGATAACATTGAAAATGCGCTGATCTTAGTAGGGCAGAATAATACCGGAAAGACGACAATCTTAGAGGCGATCCGTGCGGCTTTTGGAGACTATCGCATTTCTTCGGAAGATTTTGACGGGGACAGCGCCAATATCGAGATGGATCTGTCACTGGAATTTTTGGATGAAGATCTGAAATGGCTGCATCAGAATGGCGTGGTCAGCCAGTATAAAAGATATGAGACATGGTTTGAAGATTTCTGCAAAAAGCTGCCTTCTTTTTCGGTAAAAGAAAATAACGAAGAAGGCGGTGCGCTGCAGTTTACCTTTATCGCGCACAGGGATGGATGGGTGCGGTATCAGGATAAGGAGCACAAAAATAATTCCTGCATCCCACAGATATTTCCAAAGATATACTATCTGGATGCAGAGCGTGATCTAAATCAGCTTCAGGGAGATCTTTTAATGCTTCAGGAGGATGAGCTGTTAAAGCGGATGCGCGCGGACACCTGTATGTTTAATCAGGCAAAAAAATGCGGCCACTGTTTTTCCTGTATTGGTCTGATCGAGAAAAAGTCGCCTGCAGAGCTGGATGCATTTGAGACAGCAAAGCTGTTAGATTATAAACTTTACCAGTTGAATCTGGATGAATTTGCGAAAAAAGTAAACCAGAATTATAAGAAGAACGGCGGACAGGATGAAATCCTTTATTCCATGAACCGCGATGTGGAGCGGATGTTAAAAGTTACGACGGAGATCCATAATCCGGCGCAGAATCTGACCAGACCGGTAGCGAAGATGGGAAAAGGCATGCGCAGCATTTATATGTTGTCTTTACTTGAGACTTATACGGGGACGAAAGGGCGGATTCCAAGTATTCTTATGATCGAAGATCCGGAGATATTTCTTCACCCGAAACTTCAGAAGGTTTCCGGTGAGATTTTATACCGTCTGTCCAGAAAAAATCAGGTGATTTTTTCCACGCACTCGCCGAATTTGCTGGCAAATTTTAACAGCAGGCAGATAAGACAGATTGTTTTAGATGGCGAAGGATATTCAAAGATGTGTGCAAAGACGGATGTGAGTGCGATCCTTGAAGACCTTGGTTATACGGCAAATGATCTGATGAATGTGAATTTCGTATTTATCGTGGAAGGCAAGCAGGATAAGAGCCGTCTGCCGCTTCTGATCCGGAAGTATTATTCAGAGACTTATGATGAAAATGGAAAACTTTCAAGAATTGCGATCATCACGACAAACAGTTGTACAAATATCAAAACTTATGCCAATCTGAAATATATGAATCAGATCTATCTGCGTGACCAGTTTCTGATGATACGTGACGGAGATGGAAAAGACAGGATGGAATTAGGAAAACAGCTCTGCCGTTATTATGAACAGCGGAGTTTAGAGGATGTCGACACACTGCCAAAGGTAAGACCGGAGAATGTTCTGATCTTAAAATATTATTCCTTTGAAAACTATTTCTTTAATCCGAAAGTGATGGCGGAACTCGGAGTGGTCGCATCTGAGGAGGCATTTTATGAGACGCTGTTTGATAAATGGAAGGAATATCTGTATCGTCTCAGCAGTGGCAGACATCTGACAGAAGTATTAGGATATGAGATGCAGAGTGTATCCGACATTAAAGAACATATGGAGGAGATAAAAATCTATCTGCGCGGGCATAACCTGTATGATATTTTTTATGGAAGATACAAAGATCAGGAAGAGGAGCTTTTAAAACGTTATATTGACCTTGCGCCGCAGGAAGATTTTTCCGATATTTTAGATGCAATCGATCATTTTATTTATTTTGAGAGCAGAAAAAAGGACGGAGATTTCAGATAATATGAAGAACATAGTGTGAAAAATACATTTTTCACACGCAAGATTTGTGCTTCTCACAAACTTGTGATGCAAATAAAAACGCTGTTTTTATTGAAAAAACAGCGCAAGAATGGAGATTAATATGGAGATAAAAATAAAATGAAACGAAATGGTGCAAATCTGACAGATGGAAAACCAGTAAAACTGATCTTACAGTTTGCGATTCCGGTGTTTTTAGGCAATTTATTTCAGCTTTTTTATGGGTTGATCGATACAAAAATCGTTGGGAGCACGCTTGGCGAGGGCGCACTTGCAGCAGTCGGTTCTGTCTCAATCCTTTATAACCTGTTAACCGGTTTCTTTAATGGAATGACACTTGGATTTTCGGTTGTGACTGCAAGGTATTTTGGAGCAGGAGACACAGAAAAATTAAAAAGAAGTGTTGCGGGAACGATTCTCTTAGGATTTATAACGGCAGCCATACTGGTAACAGGAGTGTTTGTATTCTTACGACCGCTTCTTACGGTAATGCATGTGCCGGCAGAACAAAAAGAGATGGCGTATACTTATATCAGTATTCTGGTGCTCGGCATGTTCGTAACGCTTGCTTATAATATGTGTGCAAATGTCCTGCGCGCAATCGGGGATTCCATGACACCACTGATCTTTTTGATCTTAGCGGCGGTGCTGAATGTGATTTTAGATTATGTATGTATTCTGGTATTTTCCATGGGCGTTGGCGGAGCGGCAGTGGCGACTGTGATCTCGCAGGTCGTATCGGTGGTACTCTGTGTGATACATATCAAAAAGCATTTCCCAATCCTTCAGGTGGAGCGCAGACATTTTAAACTGAACAAATCAGAAGTATTTGCGATGCTGTCCGGCGGGCTTTCCATGGGAATGATGTCGAGCCTTGTAAATCTTGGAACACTGATCTTACAGACCGGGATCAATACACTTGGAACATCTGTGATCGTGGCACATACAGCGGCAAGAAAAATATTCGAGATATGGGGACTCCCGGTCACAGTACTTGGTTCTACCATGGCAACATACAGCGGGCAGAATTATGGTGCCGGAAAATATGACAGGATTACTTCCGGGTTAAAGGCAGCGTTGCTGCTCGGATGTGGCTGGGCAGTGATGGTAATGATCATGGCGTATACGATTGCCGGTTATCTGGTCAGTTTTATCGCAAGTACACAGAATGCAGAAATCTTGTACTGGGGAACGACCTATCTGCGGGTGGACATGCTCTTTGAAATGGTCTGTGTGTGGATCGTGATCCTGCGGAATACGATGCAGGGCGTGGGAGATTATAAGACACCGATACTTTCAAGTTTTATAGAAATGATATGTAAGATCGTGTTTACAGCGGTCTTTGTCCGGTATTTCGGTTACTGGGGTGTCATCTGGACAGAACCGGTCACATGGATCATCATGGTGATACCTTTGATCGTAATGCTGATAAAAAATCCCGTGTTTCATCAAAGGAAAACAAAGTAGAAAACCTAGTATGATCAGAAAAACAGCAATTTGCATTGGCAAATATCTTAGCAGTAAATTGCATGGAAATGAGGAGCATTATGAAAAAACAAGTGAATTATATAGAGATTATGAAGGAGACTGCGATCTTAACAGCAGCAGTGGCGATCATTGCGGCGGCAGTGTATTTTTTTCTGGTGCCAAGTCATGCATCTGTCAGCAGTATCTCCGGTCTTGGAATCGTGCTTTCAAATTTCATTCAGCTGCCGTTGTCGGCGATCACCATGATTTTGAACGTGGTGCTTCTTATCATCGGCTTTTTTACCTGTGGAAGGGAATTTGGAGTGAAAACTGTCTATACAAGCATCATGCTTCCGGTATTTTTAGGTGTATTTGAAAGAGTTTTTCCTGATTTCGGATCGATGACAGACAGTCAGGAACTGGATGTATTATGCTATATTTTAGTAGTCAGTGTGGGGTTAAGTATTTTATTTAACCGTAACGCATCGTCAGGAGGACTCGATATCGTGGCAAAGATCATGAATAAATATCTGCATATGGATCTCGGAAGGGCAATGTCTGTATCAGGAATGTGTGTTGCACTTTCAGCAGCCTTTGTTTATGATAAAAAGACAGTGGTACTCAGTATTTTAGGAACTTATTTTAATGGAATTATCTTAGATCATTTCATTTTTGATTATAATATCAAACGCCGTGTATGCATTATTACAGAGAAGGAAGAGGAACTCCGTAATTTTATCATCAATGATCTGCACAGCGGGGCAACAATCTATGAATCAATCGGTGCTTACAATATGCAGAAACGCAACGAGATTATTACCATCGTGGATAAAAATGAGTATCAGAAATTAATGAATTATATGAATCATGAAGATCCGAAAGCATTTATTACGGTGTATCATGTGTCGGATATCCGGTATCAGCCGAAAGGGTAAGGTGCAGTGAATGGAAAAATGGGATGTTACCATACATAAGTTATTCAGTAAAGATCCAGATGATGAAAAAGAGAATGTGACACAGAATATTTATGTATTCCGTTTTATTATATTCTGCATTGCTGTCTATTCTGTGGAAATGTTGTTAAACTGCGCTGGAATTTTTATTGTTGATAAAACGATTTTTGCAAGAGGTTATTTTACCGGGTGCTTTTTAGCTGTCCTGTATATTGTGATTTTGCTGTTGTTATGACTTGAGCATCCATTGACAAAGTATGTCAGTATAACATCGATCAGCCTCATTATCATGGCTGCCAGTATTTCACTGACATATCACATGGTCATTATTATTGTGGTGCCGATCATCATAGCAGGCATGTATACGTCGAAACGTCTATCCATCTATACATTTGTGCTTACGGTTTTTTCGATTATAGTCAGCACTTATGCCGGGTATTATTATGGTGTTTGTGATGCAAATATGGTGCTGCTTACCACGAGCTCTTTAGATAATTCTTCACAAAACGGTATTTTTCTATTGAATCAGGTTAACGATGATCCGGGTATGACGATTGCGTTATATTATGTACTGCCGCGTTGTCTCATGGCGATTTCATTTGTGTTTGTATCGAACATTGTAAACAAGGTGATACGGAAATCATTGAAAAGTGCAATGAAGATGGAGCAGAAGGCTGCAACGGATGAGATGACCGGACTCTATAATAAAAATAAACTTCTTTCGATCATTGAGAAAAGGACGTATGATTACCAGCAGATCGCTGTTATTTACTGGGACATTAACCGCTTAAAGCATGTGAACGATACTTATGGGCATTTTGCAGGCGACCAGATGATCGTAAAAACAGCGCAGTCAATACGGATTGCTTTAGGTGACACCGGTATGGCATTCCGGTACGGTGGTGATGAAATGCTTGCACTTATTCCCGGAGGAACCGGTGAAACGGCAGAAAAGATGATAAAAATCTGGAAACAGACACTTGCAGCCGTGCAGGTGGACTGTGAAATACCGATCACCGCAGCAGTCGGTTATTCGATTGGCGAACATGAAAAGTTAAAAAATGTGATCGCGGCGGCAGATCGGAATATGTATGTATGCAAGGCTGCAGACAAAAAAGTATCTGAAAAATAAAAAGTGAAAAAATTGAAAGAAAATACTTGACTTGAAGTTCACTTCATGGAATATGCTCTTCGGAAAAAGGAGGTATCATTCATGATGACAGATAAAATGATAACATTAAATAATGGTGTAAAGATTCCACAGCTTGGACTTGGAACATGGTTTATTGAAGACAATGCGGCAGCAGAGGCAGTGAAAGCGGCAGTCAGCCTTGATACCGTCATATCGATACGGCACAGGCTTACGGAAATGAAGTGATATGTTGTGAAGTGTAGATGTCAGATTTCCCAAAACAGTGTTGTTTAGCGGAAACCTCCATCTGCTAGTCAAATGCAAGCATTTGACTCTCGCGACATTCGCCAAATTGACACGCCAGCGTGTCAGCTTGGCTCATTGTTCGCGGATATAACACAACATAGGCGGCTGGCTCATTTGTGGTGAATGATAGATTGCAGATGTTGTATTAAGAAGGTGATACTCTTTTAATTGAAACTGTAAACATTTAGCACAAAGGAAGGAGCAGCGTATGGAGTTAACATATCATTGGGAAGGCGATGTATTGATTCCAGATTTGGAATTGGAAGATGGAAGCAATTATCAGATTGGCAAATATGGCAGAATGCGACAGAGGTATTCTGATTTCGTCACAAAAGGAAAGAGATTTTGTAAATACTAACTACGACGACATTAAGCAGGTATTCAGCATATGGATATGTATGAACATGGATGATAACAGCTTAAGCCACATCCATTTGACAAAAGATGAGATGTTAAAACCATGTAACTGGAAAGGTAATCTCGATCTGTTAAACATTGTGTTAATAGGAATCACAAATGAGATTCCGGAACATGATGAAAAATATGAAATGCACCGGTTGATTGGAGCATTACTTTCAAGTGAATTGAAAGAACAGGAAAAATTGGATATTATAGAACATGAATATAATATTCCAATCAGTCAAGAATTCAGAGAGGATGTGAGAATTATGTGTAATCTGAGTACAGGAATTGAAGAAAGAGCTACTGAAAAAGCTACTGAAAAAACAAGCGAAAAGTTTATTCTGAATATGTATAAAAAGGGTTATACATTGGATCAGATCGCAGATGTAGCTGAAACAGGTGTTGATGAAGTTGAGGCGATTATTAAGAAGAGAGAGTCTGCAATGGCGTAACTATCATTAGCAAAAATAAGAGACGGCAAATCGTCAACAAGTTGTTGATGATTTGCCGTCTTTGTTTTGTATATTGGAGCTATTCTTCTTTTTTCTTAACCCTTGTCTTATAGACATTATACTGATTCTTGCATTTCGGAGAGCAGAACTCATTTCCCTTACGGCTTGCGATAAATGCCCTGCCACAGTGCTTACACAGCTCCATATCGCAGTCAGAATCCGTAAGCATAAAAGAAAAGCACATCTGGATCATGACGAGCAGGGAATGGAAGTTCCATACGATAACCGGGGCATTTTCCACTAATGAGATATGGTAAGTCGGGGATATTCCGCCAAATGCAGACATACCCTGACGATACAGGTTTTTTGTCTGTTCATCAAGACTGTCGTAGTCCATATAATATAAGAAACTTGTGGTAAAGGTAAATGCCCAGTCGGAAAATTCTTTCACCAGCCAGTCATAGCGTTCTGCATATTCCTTCTGAAAACTCATCGTAACAGCCTGTGGATTCTTTCCCGTTGCAAGTGCGATTGCAATGCCATTCCTGTCAGATACTGACCAACTGGATTCTATCCCTTTTTTATGAAAATCCATCTTATCAAACGGATAAAAGTAATCGAGATAACTTTCTGTTGATAGAGATTCTTCTTTAATAAAGTGGTTTTTCGGAAGATATACAGATTCATAGGTGATAAATTCCGCAGTTGTCGGAAGTGCAGTCATAAAGCCTAAAAATCCGTAGGAATTGATGAAACGAAGTACCATACTTTTCAGTTCATCTTCAGGCGCTTTATGCATGACCTACAAACCGATGTTGACAGCATCCAGTACAAGTGATTCTGCATCTTTCATAGGATTATACATTTCTGGTTTGGCATCCGCAGATACTACAATATACAATGTTCCATCTTCGGCAGTGCTGTATTCATAACTACTGTACCGTATCCATGGGGAACTGGTATGTTCAAATAGATTTTTCATGAAAAGACTCCAATCTGATTTAACTGGAATCAGAGCAATCGTCTGAAATTCAATTCGTATAACTTCTATATAAAGAAACTGTAATCTATTAACAATTCTATTCGATTACACATTATAGGTCAAGGGTTATCATTCTGAAATTTCAACGCAATTTTTTTTTGACAAAACATTAAAAGTATCATATTACCCTGTTATATATTTCAGGCAGCATAGTCACTGTTTTTCAGAATTCTTTTCGTCTTTAGTTCTTGCCCCATTTTCAAGAAAATATTTTTCGTCCAATGTAAGTGTCCAAGGCAGATGAAGCAGCCTTGTTTCAATAGCAGTCTTATATTTCTTTCTTATCTGCTTTATGGCAGTTTCCCTTACACCATGCACATTGCGGTCAGTCTTTCCATTCAGCTCAGCGTATTGGAGAGTGGAGTATGACCGGACAATCACATAGTACAAAAGCTGTTTCTGGTGTTCCTTCATATTCTTTAATATCAGGCATAAATCCTGACTGCGTACAAGCTCATGGATGTAATCCGGCTCATCAAAGATATAATCAATAAAATCGCCGGCAAGTATCTGTTGCCACAGCACCATATCATAGTTGGCATTACCGGGCAGGATATAATCAGAGGCGTGCCATTCAAGCGGTACTTCAGAGCGTCCGATTTCATGGTAGCGCTCTCTGCGTTCCCTGTTGTCATCAAGTTTATCCCACCACGATATAACATTTGCAAATTCTTCCTCGGTTCGTGCAGTTTCTTCAAGACGGCTGATTGCCAATGCACGGGCTTCCCTGTGCAGCATAGTTTTCTCACTGGAAGAATCGTTGTATTCCGGTATTAAGTTTTGTTTGCGGAAAGCTTTTAGTTCCTCATATTTTGGCAATTTAATCAGTCCTTAAAAATTTTTTCAAAAATAATTTCAAAACACTTCCGATTTTGTAGCCGTATTTCTCCTATTAGTGAAGAGAGTAATTCTTTTTATCACTAAAGCAATTACAGAAAGGAGCAAAAAGGATATGAAGTATGGATAAACAAAAGCTTCGGTTACACGAAGCGGAAGCATGAAACAATTATAATTTTTATCAGAGAGAAAGGCAAGGATTGATTATGGAGGCAGAAAAACTAAATAATGGCGATAGAAAGTCCGGCTCATGTGAAGCTGGATTTTTTTATCGCAGGATTGGTGGGACAGTTTACAAAATCAGGGTATTAACGAGTAAAAACAGTACAGATACCTTTTCGGGCAAGATTTCCCACATTATTTCAAGAGAGGTGCTGACAGAGAAAGCGGATTATGATAAGATAGAGCTACCACAAATAAGTCAGTTGCCGGAAGGGAGTTCGGCATGAACAGAACCAGACAGACAACTGACAAATCGAAAAACAGAATAACTGCTCTTTATGAGCGACTCTCAAGGGACGATGAGCTTGCGGGAGACAGCAACAGTATAGTGAACCAGAAGAAAATGCTGGAGGACTATGCAAAGAGTAATGGATATACCGATTTGGTGCATTTTACAGATGACGGATATTCCGGTGGAAATTTTGACAGACTGGGATGGAAGGAAATGCTCCGACAGATTGAAGACGGAAGCATTGGCACAGTCATTGTAAAGGATATGAGCCGAGTCGGGAGGGATTACCTACAGGTAGGATTTTACACGGAGGTATTCTTTCGGGAAAAAGGTGTCCATTTCGTTGCTATCTCTAATGGTGTTGACAGTGATATTAACACCAGCAGCGAATTCGCCCCTTTTTTAAATATCATGAATGAATGGTATCTGCGTGACTGCAGCCGCAAGATAAAGGCGGTATTGCAGGCAAAGGGCAGGGACGGGAAACCAATTACCAACAATCCGCCATACGGATATATCAAAGATCCGGAAGATAAGAACCGGTGTGATATGTCAAAGCCATATGAATGGGCAGGAGTAAGTGTCGTAAGAATGCTTGAAAAACCGGAATATATGGGAGATACAGTGAATTTCCGTACAAAGAAGCTTTCCTATAAGGATAAGACTGCTGTAAAAAATGATAGTGACGAGATAGTGGTCTTTACGGATACCCATGAGGCGATCATTGACAGAAAAACATGGTATATGGTGCAGGAGCTTAGAAAGACCAAACGCAGGATAAACACAGAGGGCGAGTCAAATCCGTTTGTGGGTAAGATTTTCTGTGCGGACTGCGGTGGAAAGATGCATTATCGTAATGAGGGAAAGCGTGCCGGAAGAAAATGGAGAGGACTGCCGGATGGCAGTGTCAGAACAACTCCAGCCTGTTATAACTGCGGCAATTATAATAACAGCCATGACCAGTCAGGAAAGGTCTGCTGTTCGCACAATATACAGGCAAAGGTGATTGACCAGTTTGTGCTTGAAACCATTCAGTATGCGTGTAAAAGTGTAAGGATGGATGAGAGAGCATTTGTCGAAAGCATCCGCAGTGCATTAGAAATCCGGGAACAGAGTGAGGCGAAGAAGCTGAAGGCTGCGTTAAAGCATCAGGAGAAGCGGTATGCAGAGCTTGATATCCTTCTTAAAAAAGTGTATGAGGACAATGCCCTTGGCAGACTGCCTGACAAAAGATATGAAATGCTATCGGCAGGGTATGAAAAAGAACAGGCAGAACTGGAACAGTCCATTAAGGCATGCAGGGAGCAGCTTACGCAGTATGACGAGGATACAGACCGGACGGAGGAATTTCTGGCATTAGTCCATAAATACACGGATATCACGGAATTAACACCTGTCATCATCAATGAATTTGTGGATAAGATACTTGTCCACAAAGCGGAAAAGATTGATGGCGAGCGTGTGATGGAGATAGAGATTTACCTTAACTTCATCGGTAAAGTGGAACTTCCGGCACAGGAACTGACGGAAGAAGAACTGGCTGAAATAAAGGAAAAACAAAGACTTCGTGAGCGCAATGCCATGTATCAGAGGCGGCGCAGGGCAAAGTTCATGCCAAAAACAAAAGCAATCCGTGCAAAGGTGCAGGAGGCTGAGATAAAAGAAGCTTTGGAGAATGCGAGTGCAAAAGCGGAAAAACTGCTTATGGCAGATAATGATACGCATATCGCAGAGGTAGTTGCCGGGGAAAACAAAGTATATGTTGATACCGGAATTTTCCCAACAGCAGAAGAGGTAAAAGAAAAGTATGCAATTTAAGAAAGAGAGGATTTTATTATGACAGAGAAGATCAGAGAATATAATGTTGTCCGTCAAATTAGATGCACCTGATTTAGATCTTATTTGTTATGCATCCGCAGATTGTCTGCACCAACATCTGCAAGTTATCTGATCGACATAAAAAATGATGCAGATTAAGAGATCAGGGAAAATACAATAAAAGCAGGCTGCCCTGCTTTTACTGCTAAATCTCATTATTATTGATTGCCTGCATGACGATCTCTGCAGTAATCATGTCACTTTTTCTAGAGTCTCCAATCAGAAGACAACTATTGCATAGAATATCTGAAAAAGAAGGAAAAGAGCAGACTGGAGTATGAACGCATAAAGGCTGATATTGAACAGGAATCTGGAAGATATGATGATTATGCGGAATGGGATATATCTGATGTTAAGGAAAGTGTCGGTATAGATACAGCAGGGAGTGTTCAAAAGGAATATGAAAAGACAGAAGGGGATATCAGTGTATATGAGGGCTTTGACCGGTTCTGTGAGAAAGAGAACATTCGTGATGACGAGGAGAAAGTGTTCTATGGTGCTGCGTTTGATGAATTTAATCGGGAGTGGCAGGGAATAGCATCAGAAGAACAGACAGAACCGACTTCCCATAAAGAAGAGCAGGAGATACCACCAGATTATACGAAGATGTCAATGCATGAGCGTGTCAGACAGCTTCCGCCGCCAACAGAGGACACGTCACAGGAGTTTGAAGCATATAAGAACAGGATGAGATATGGTGCGGCTAAGATGAAGAGTATCCGTTATAAGATGAGTGTATATGATGAATTCTTAGAGAAACTGGAAGCCAGAAAGAAATACCATGGAACGAAGGCATATGGCAGACAGGGTACAAGGAAACGAGGCAGAGAGGGAAGGTAAAAATAATTTTGATGACCATACCATATCGGCAATTATAAAAAGTGCCGATATGGTATAATAGAAAAATAAAAGTTATTACAGGGAGGAGAATGGATTGTTAGAAGTAGCAATATGCGATGATGATAAGGAAGATCTTGACAAAGCGGCGCTGATGCTGGATAAAATTCTTTCAGAATATCAGGTTCAATATCAGATTCGGTCATTTCTATCGGCGAATGAGCTGCTGAACAATAATGACAAGATTGATATCGGAATACTGGATATTTCCATGGAAGAACTGGGCGGAATTACGCTCGGAAGAAAGCTGAAAGAAAAAAATCATGATATAAAAATTATATACATTACCAGTTATGAAGAATACATGGCACAGGCGATTAATAAGGTACATGCGTTTTCTTTTTTGTGTAAACCGATCAATGAAGAAGAAATGAAAACGCAGATTATGGAAATTCTGGGGCAGGAGAAATGTCCGGAAATAGAAAAGGAATTTGAAATACTAGATGAATCAGGAACAAAAGCAGGTTGTGTGCGTTTGAAATTAAACGAGATATTATATTTTGAGTACATAAAAAGATCCAGAAAAGCAGCAATTATTCTGGAAGATTGCAGATATGAATGTGAATGTACATTTGAAAACCTTGTGGAAGAATTACAACCATATGATTTTGCGGTAAATCACAGAGGCTGTCTTGTAAATCTGAGACATATTGAGAAGATACAGGGATTTCATATTTATCTGGACAATGGGAAAGAACTGTCCCTTGCACAAAAAAGAAACTCTGATTTCCGGGAAGAAATGAATAAATTTTTGCAGAAAACCCAGAGGAGAGAATAGAAGATGGATAAGATTTTACTTGCGATATGTAATGGACTTTCCTGTTTTATTATCTGTACAATTCTTTTTCAATTTATGAATGAAAGATATAAGAAAAGTTACAGCAATAAAACTTTGTACATAGCAGCAGAGATAGCGATGGGAATCACTGCATTTGGCATAAATATGCTGAACTTTGCAATATTGAATCTGCTGATATGGTTTGTTGGAGTTGGTGTAACGGTATATTTTCTGTATTACGAAGATGCAGACAGACCAATCCGTAGAATCACTGAGTGTGAAGTACTGGTTTTATGTATGTCTGTATGTGAAACGCTGGGAGTGCTTCTGTTACACTGTTTTTTGCAGATTTGTGGAATATCAAATATTGATGTGGTCATGCAATATTGTCTGGAAGTGACATTTTCAAAGATAGTGCTGATTTTCCTATACTATGTTTTGATAAACAGATTGATAAAAAGGACAGAGGTAGCCTGTTCCAGAGAACAATATATCATATATGGAATCCTGCTTTTTTACAGTCTGGTCAATATGCTTGTGATTGTGCAGAATTTCAGGGATGGACAGAAAAGCTATCTGTCAGCGGTAAATATGGGTTGCATCGTTTTGGCTGACCTGTATCTTTTGTATTATGTCAAAATGGCAGACGAAAAGAGATACTATGAAAACCGCGTAAAGGCATTGGAGCAACAGGCAAAAATGCAGTATGAGTATTATCTTGCACAGAATGAAAAATATAGTCAGACAGTACGGATATTACATGATGTGGATAAGCATATCAGGGCTATCGAGAATTTGTATGGAACAGAGAGGGAGCATACGGCTGGCGAATATGCAGAGGCAATCAGAAGTACACTGGCACCACTGATTCCTATATCTTACACAGAGAATCCGATACTGAACATTCTGCTGACAGATAAAAATGCTGTCATGCAGGAGAAAGGGATACATTCGGACATTAAGATAGACAATGTAGAATTATCTTACATAGAGCCGATAGACATAACAACTATTTTCGGGAATCTGCTGGACAATGCGATTGAAGCTGCCGCAAATGCTGACGGAGACAAATATATTTTTATTAAAATCAGTGCCTATCATAAGATGACGGTAGTTCATATAGAAAACAGTTGTGGAAAGGTAAAATGGAAAAAACGTATGCCGGTATCAGATAAGGGAAAAGGCAGAGGGATAGGACTCTTAAATGTGAAACAGAGCATAGATAAGTATGATGGGGATTTACAATTAAAACAGGATGGAAACAGATTTGTAGCAGATTTGTTTCTGAATTCATGAAAAGGGCGGTTTCGTCCTTTTTTTGTGCTCAAATCGTAGTTGGTGCAAAAAAATCGTAGTTGGTGCAAAAAAATCGTAGTTGGTGCAGAGCGTATAAAATATGTGAAGAATAGTGCCGATGAAATTATAAAAGAATGGAACATGATATAAGTCATATTAAGGATATAGGTGATATTATGAATATTTTTTTTAACAGCCGAATTTATACCAATCAGTCATTCGTTAATGCGCTGTTTGGAAAACAACAAAAGACTACAAGAAGTCAAGATGCTGGTTGCAACGGTACAAGAGATACTTTAACGATAAGTGCATCAGGAAAGGAAAAACTTGTAAAAAATACGAAAGGAAGAACACATAATACAAATGTTGACAAAAGTATTGATTTGAAATCCTATATAGCTTCAGCCCAAAAAACAAATCAAAAAATAATTGATAATGCAGGGACACAGATTAATGCGAAAACAAGTGAATATATGAGTACAGGTAAGGTTTTTAGGGGAGACAGTTATGAAGATTTATAATAATATGAATATTACATATTCTGCAATCGAACAAAACAGCAGAAAAAATACAAAGCAAAATATTCCGGCAGATTTAGAAAAGAAAATGACACAGTACACAGATACACTTTCTATTTCAAAGACAGGGCAGGAAATCTTTAAGCATTTATCATCAGTTAGTTTTATGGATTATGTCAATCGGTTTGAAAATGAAGTAACAGAGGTATTTGCAAAGGAAGATACGACACAGGGGGTGAAGTCAGATACTTTTGAACATCATGTAAACAGAATGGCAACAGCATATAACAAAATGAAAAACAGCATTGAAGAAAAATATGCGGCACAAGATTATGAGCAAGAGTATTATGTGACGGAATCGGGCAAAATTGAGGAATTAACCAAAGAAAAAGAACTGGATATGCTAAATCAGGCATATGAAAATCACAGTAATTTTATGGCAACTTCCACAGAAATCTGGTCAGAATTACAGGATTTTACACCATCGGTAGTTTACCATAAAGGAAGTGAACAGACAGCAAATGAACAGAACATAGGTGAGAACCAGGAGAATACTGCAAGATCTAAAGAAAATGGGGTTATCCAAAATTCGGCATATCAGGCATTTTTATCCGCCATCCAGTCGGATAACCAGAAATTATCGCAGCAGTATTCGGGTGATTGGAAAGATTTAAGGCTAAATCTGAATGTATCAGATGGTGATCGGAAAATGCTTAATGGTATTTGGGATTATTATGCTATGGAGAGTGAATAGATTCCGAATGACAGAGGAATGAAAATAATTGGAGGAAACGAAAATGAGTATAGCAGGAATTAACGGTTATAATTATTCAAATTATTATACAGGAACAAAAAGAAACACTGCGAAAGCAAACGGTATGAATTCCGGTTTGTTATCAAATGTAAGTAGTACATCTTCTAATATTACATTACATATGTCGGGAACAGAAGCTAGTGGAAATGCATTAACAGCAGCAGGATTTCCGGATGGCAGTAGTGCATCTGTATATAAATCAGATGCATATGATTCGGCAAACCCAGAATACAGGGTAAGATATTGGGACAAAGAAGGAAATTACACAGATACAAATGTACAGATAAATGATGTTGATCCAAGAAATGCAAGTTATTTGGAAATGCTTGCATATACAACATATAGTGATGTAGAAGGCTTTACGAAAAATGCTTTTGGAGATTTCATGAATGCGGCTGGTGGTGTGAATGGCAACATCACTTATGATTCTGACAGCATAAATGAAAAGAAAGACTATATGAGCATGATTAAAGAATTTATGCAGTTACAATATGATTCGAACAACTTATCAGGTTATCTGTCATATAAGGAATTGTATGATTACATAAATGACAGAACAGAGAGGTGATTCAATTAAATGGAAATATCAAATAATTATAGCACAGCAAAAGTGTGGAACACATCGAATAAAAATGTTTCTAAATCTTCTGAAAAAAACAAATGGAAATTAACGGATTCTTTAAAAGAGAAGATTGTTGATCTGGCAAAAAAAGATGCACAGGACAATGTATATATGGGAAATGCATTTATGAATTTGAGAAAGACGGAAGTAAGCAAAGTAGCCCCGAATAGAGCTGCTTTAATTGGAAAGTTTAGTCAATCAATGAATTCAGGTAATATGTCAGCAATGAAAGAAGTTGAGGAAGCAGACAAAAAATGGCTCTGTATGCTGTTTGGAATACCTTATGAGGCAAAATATCAGGGAACAGGGACAGGCTCGGCAATTCATGTATACAATGAAGATGGCGAAGAAGTTTTGACCTATACAGGGGGGGTAGGCTGGCAGGAAAAAGAAACAAAAGCAGAGTCACAGGTTCAGTCAGCATTAAAAATGACATATTATGAGGCATTTAGTGAGGCGAGAAAAGCATTAAATAGTGAAGAAAAGGCTGGCAGTATAAACGAAGACATAATATCACAAGGCAACTTCGATATGAAAGCGTAAAATGTGTGATTTAATAATGTGTCTTATATGGGAATGAGCAATGTATGGCAATGTTCAGGGAACAAAAAATCTAATGAGTCATTATGAAAGTGACGGTGATTATGTTAATTATAAAGTGTCACGTGATTAATAAGGAGGACTTGCACTATGCAGATTAATGCTAATTATTCTGTGAATGGCGTGCCGTATGATAATAAACGTAAGCAGAATAATATCCCTCAATTTAGTACGGAATGTGCGGTTCAGGAAAATGAAAATATAAATCCATATATGGCAGAACCACTGGTATATGTATGTGACTGTTATCAAAAATTTAATGTAGTGACAGGGATGCCCAAGAGTAACTTCGGAGATTCTTTTGGCTATGATATGCAGAAAGATATATCCAGTCATATGACCGATTTTTATGCCGGAAAGGTGAGCAGAGAGGAACTTAATTCCTATTTTGAGGAATGTTGTACTTCCATGCGTACCTATCGGACAAGTCAGCATCAGACATCCGGAACCAATGAAGCAGATAATACACAAATCGTAAGTGAGATGTATGAGGTATTTGCAAAAGAAAATGCAAGGGCAGCAAGTCAGGCAAACTATCAGGAAGGAAAAGCATTGAATGAGAAATACTATTCTGATAGTCACAGTGACTGGACTTATTATAATTCAGATTATTACTATCAATGCAATGAAACCAATGCGGCATTGAGGGAATCTGTCCAGCAAATGACCGAAAAATGGGATTTGGATGAGATTGACTGTGATAAAATCGAAGCAAATTCCAGCCTTACATTAGACGGTGGTTTTGATTTTAACAGCACATGGAATTTTGAATTTAGAAATCAGGCTGGCAGGAGCAGTCTGGCAAAGGAATCAGCGATACCGCCTGAGAATTTTAAGATGTTTTTCAAGGAACAGGTAACATCTTTTACAGAGGACAATAAATTTAATGGAAATCTGAAAATAACAATCGGAGAGAATAATTACGATTTAAAGGTTCCATTTCAGACGTTACGCACCGGATCGGAAGGGGAAATTTGTAATGTCTGGGATTTGATGGAAGATTATTATCCGAAGTCAGAAGATACCTCTAAAGTTAAAAATTTCCTGGGGAATATGTCTGTATTTACACGGTGGTATGCATATGAAACAAGAATTAATGACATATTTGGTGATTATGAAGTGTCACATAAGGAGTTGAGTTAATGGGTATATCATTGTCAGGTATAGGAACTGTTGGAAAAGAGCAATTAATTTCCTCATGCAGTAACGGAGAACCGAATTGGCTTTATATTCCAACAAAAGGGAAAAGTTCAAAAACGCATGCGGAATTTGTTAGTGAAATTAAAGAACTGGCACGACGAGCAGCTACGACAGCAAATAAGACAGAGTACGAATATATTTCCAGACAGGTTCTTGGTTTACGGGCAGAATATCTATCAGATGTTGCACCTGATAGAAAACAATTATATGAACAGGCTAAAAATACTATAAAAAAACAAACTGGCAATTCGAAATGCAAAGGATGTGGAGAATTATCATTATTGGATTTTTTGGAGAAGGCAGAAGGAAAAAGCAGTAATTTTGCTGAAAAGAAGTTTGCACTGGCGGGAGGAGGAACATTGAATTGTCCAATTCTAACTACTGGTGGTTATGGTGCTGAAATTCAGTATCAGGGAGTAACGGTATTATCTAATCTTGGAAATGGCTGGGGCTATGAGATGACACCAGCGGAACTTGCAAAAAAAGATGAATTTTATTCTATTTATTGGAGCGAATATAATTTCGTAAAAGAGAATGGAAGTTCAGAATTGAGAGGGATGCCGGATTATTTGGATCAGGATAGACCTTCTTTTGAAGCCAGAGCATAAAATAAATATTGTACGCAAGGAAAAAATGAGCATAGGAGCAGTGCCAGGTGGCACTTTTGATTTTTCACGTGAAGTCCAGAACTTTATGATAAGATTCATAATCGAAACAATTATGCCGATATATAGAAAAGAACAGGTAAACGGATTTACGATGTGATATGTACAAGGAGGACAACGGATATGTCAATGAATGTAAGCACAACCACGGCTGCTTATGCAAGTTACCAGAACAACTACAAGACTGGTACAGCAAATAAGAAAAAGAAACAGCACAAACAACAGAAAATACGAAATTAAAGAAAAATACGACTGAAAGCATCGCTGAAAAAAATCTCAGTAAAGCGGCACAAAAAATGCTGGAGAATTTGCGTGGATCAAGAAACGACATGGATTTTATGGTTGCCGATTTTGAAAATGGTGATAATGCCAAAGATATTTTAGCCCAAAGTGATAAGGAGTATACGGTTATTTTCTCAAAGGAAGAAATGGAGAAGATGGCGTCTGATCCGAAATATTATGCAGAAAAAATGCATAGCATTGAGGGAGCTTTGCGTATGTCAGATGAAATCAATGCCCAGTTCGGCTTTGAAAGAGCATTTGGTAAGACTAACGGTGGTGTAGATGCTGATACAAAAATAACAAAATTTGGCATCTCTTTTAATAGTGACGGAACTACAACCTTCTTTGCACAATTGGAAAAATCATCAGCCAGTCAGAAAGAATATCTTGAAAAGATTCAGGAAAAGAAAGCTGAGGAGAAAAAGAGGCAAAGAAAAAGGAACAGTCCAAGCAAATCGAAGTACGAAAAACTACAGTTCAGGCAAATTCAAAAGAAGAACTTTTGGATAAGATCAAAAACATTGACTGGGATTCCATTAAACCGGAGGAGAATAAAATCGGCGGAAGGTTTGATTTTTCAATTTAGTGAATTTGGAACAGATGAAATATATGCCAATATGGAGGAATAATGTTATGCAGATAACAAGAGATAATTATTCGCAATATGCTCAAATGGTTCAGCAGATGTTCGGGAAAAAAGCAAGTTCAAATGATCCGTTAGCACAATGTGATTATGGCAATTTTTCATTAAGATTTAAGCCTGTGGATATTAACTTTACAAAACCGAACTGGGATACTATCATGACAAAACGAGATAAACCTGCGATGTCAGAAGAAGAATTTGACGAAGCAATAAAAGAACTTGCAAGAAAAGAATTTGTTACTGGAAAAAGGGATGATGATGCTTACCGAAAATTGTGTATGCAGCATGGAGAAACAGTATCTCCTGATAGAAAGGCTATATATGAATCAAGCATGAAAAAAACTGGTGGCAAAATGAATGCTGCATGTATGTTTTGGGATTCAAAAGGTAATAAAACGCTTTCTTATAATCCAGAGTCAAGAAACTGGAAAGCTATAAGTACAGATGAAGAATTTGCAAGAGCAAGAGTGTTTACATCAATTTATAATGATGAGTTAGCCCGTTTGAAGGAAGAGTATGGCGAAAAAGCGAAAGGAAATGTTTCTTATAGCAAAATAAAGGCAGATATATCCGCAGAGGAATCAAAGGAAAAGAACAATAATGAAGGAAATACTATTGATTTGCAGATTTAGATTGTTGATTGCGTTTTAGTAAATAGTAGATAAAAAACGGAAAGATATTCATCGCTGGTAGCGGCATTGAGTTCATAAATTACTACTACTCTAGATAAAAGTAGTATTCCGATAAGTTAAAAGATAAAGCAGATGCAAATAGACACGAATCCCAGCGTATACCAATGAAGGAGTTTATTTCATTTCTTTAATAGTGCAGACATGACTAAAAGACAGGGCAGTGAACCAATAATGGTTTACTGCTCTTTTCACAACAAAAAAAGGTCATTTCACAACAACTGTGGCAGATATAATCTGTTCGTCCGATATAATAAATATATTTATCAGACAAAAAGGAAGTGGCAAAATGCAAATAGCTATCTGTGATGATGAAGTATCTATGGTTCAGATACTGGAAGAAAAGATAAAAAAGTTATTGCCGGATGCGGTTATAGATAAATATTTATCGGGTGATGAACTGATCGCAAGTGGCAGTAAGCCGGATATTCTTTTTCTGGATATTCAGATGCCGGGAATGGATGGGATGGAAACGGCAAAGATGCTTCGTCAGGACAATGAGAATATGATACTCATTTTTGTGACAGCAGCAGAGGAGTATGTTTTTCAGGCATTTGATGTCGGAGCATTTCATTATCTGGTTAAGCCATTTTCCGATGAGAAATTGAAAGAGGTTGTGACAAAGGCAGTCCATAACATAAAAAGGAGTTCCAGACTTGAAAAAGACGAAAAGTATATTATGGTACAGACCGCCGGAAGTCATATAAAGATTTTTCTGCGTGATATTGTGTATGCCGAGGTGTATAACCGGAAAGTTATTATCCATACACGAAGTACGGATATTGAATACTATGGTAAATTACAGGAATTAAGTGATATGGCAGGAACAGATTTTTTCCGAACACACAGAGCCTATCTTGTACATTTTAAATATGTAGAAAAATATGATGCAACTTGTGTAACTATGAAAAATGGAACTGCATTGATTGCAAAAAAGAATTATCCGGAGTTTGTGAGGAGGTATCTGAAGTATAACCAGAGGAAAGGAAATGAAGTCAGATGAGTTTAGTGGAAAGATGTTGGATGATCACATCGAAGTTTTCTGTTATTGCAATTTTGATTATTACAGGAATCTGTTTTGGTGTTTTTGTATATCCATATATGAAAAAGAAAAGGGAAGCTGCTCTGGTCAGTATTGTTTATATTGGAATTATGTCTGTGCTGTATCTGATACCACAGCAGATTGGCAATTTTTCTGCATATATGCTGGGGGTTGTGGCTGCATTTCTTGTGATGTATGTACAGGACAGAAGAAACATCTATCAGAAAATATTTCTTGCAGTGACATTTTTTTCTATCCGTTGGCTTGCGGTTGCAATGGCAGACAGACTGGATGATTTTATCACAAAAGCTCTGGTTTTTGGGAATACGATTGCAGAAAGACAATGGCTGCAATATGGACTTTATGCTGGAACGAGAATTCTGGATATTGTGCTTTGTATCGTTTTCTTTGCAGTTGCAATCGGTCTGATCAATAAAGCATATGTATACAAAAATGATGAAATGAACGTTAAAGAGCTGGTAATGCTCATCATACCTTCTCTTGTGGGAGTTACAGGATATGGCATTCTACAATATTATCTGAATATTTATGAAAAAGATACAGGAAAGAGCCTGACAGATACCTATGGATTTTATGGAGCTTTAAGCTTTGTGCATTATTTTATCTCTATCATAGCAATTCTTGTTATGACTACGATGTTTCAAAACTGGAAGGTGGCACAGGAAGAACAGACAGGTCAGGAGCTGGTATTAAATCAGGTCAGTGATATGAAAAAGCATATCGGGGAAGTGGAAAAGCTGTATCAGGATATCCGCAGCCTGCGTCATGACATGGGGAATCATATACAGATGCTGGAACATCTTGTGGCAGAGAATCATATGGATGATGCAGCAGAATATATGGAGCATTTGAAAAAGGAGTGGAATGAAATATCTCCTGAGATAAAAACGGGGAGTCCTGTCATTGATGTGATTCTGATGGAAAAGTTAAGAGAAGCAAAGGAAAAGCAGATTCGTTTTATATCAGATTTTCATTATCCGGGGGATACGAAATTAAATGCATTTGATTTAAGCGTGATCTTAAACAATGCACTGGATAATTGCATGGAAAATGTAAGTGGAGAAAATCCTTATATCAGTATCTCTTCTTTTCGGAAAAACAGTATTTTTATGATAACCATAAAGAACAGATATGAGGGAGTATTAACATATAAGGACTGTGACTTGCCGGAGACAACAAAATCCGGGAAGGAGCATGGAATTGGACTGCATAATATCCGGAGGGTTGCAAGGATGTATATGGGAGATATATCTTTAGAACAGGAGAATCAGGAAGTGGTTCTAAGTATTATGTTACAGGTAGAATAAGGACAAAAAGCACCTTCGAGGTGTTTTTTATTTGCTTCACAACAAAAAAAGGGCGGTTCACAACATCGCTGTTTATTGTAAAGAAAGATATGCCGAAAGAATCAGTAAAGAGAAATCATGTTGTACAGATTTTTTAGAAAACGGATTTCAGAATTTAAGCTCAAGGAGGCCAAATCCTCTCCTCGCCATGGGACTCGGATTTTGCTTCGCAAAACAAGGAGGCTAAATCCTCTCCTCGCCATGGGACTCGGATTTTGCTTCGCAAAACAAGGAGGCTAAATCCTCTCCTCGCCATGGGGCTCGGATTTTGCTTCGCAAAACAAGGAGGATTAAAATGAGAATCAATGGATTTAGTGGGACAAATACGCAGACAGGAACAATGGGAATGATACAGGGGAATGATTCTGTAAGTAAAAATATTCAGAATCAGATTGCAAATGCACAGCAGAAGCTACAGGATTTATCTTCGAATGAAGAAATGTCATTAGAGGATAAGATGAAAAAGCGTCAGGAGATACAGCAGGAGATTAACAATCTCAATCAGCAGTTAAGACAGCACCAGATCGAGCAGAGAAATAAGCAGCAGAGTAAAAATTCGTCATCTATGGATGATATGGTGGCTGGAACAAGTAACACTTCTAAAAAGAAAGACACTGGATTGTCACAGGCAAGTATGCAGGCGATGATCTGTGCAGATTCTTCCATGAAACAGGCAAAGGTGCAGGGAAGTATGGCAACACAGATACAGGGACGTGCCAGTGTGCTTGAATCTGAAATCAAACAGGATGCCGGAAAAGGAAATACTGAGAAGAAGGAAGAAGAACTGGCAGAGCTGCAGGCAAAGGCACAGTCTGCGACAGCAGCACAGATGTCTACACTTGCAGATGCAAATAAATCAGTAGAAGAAGCTGCAAAAGCGGAGAACAGCAATACAGAAGACACTGCAACAAAGAACAATACTGATAAATCCGAGAAAACACAGGAATCTGCGGGGGCTGCGGCAGAGGAGACAGACAGCGTAAAGAATACGGATATCAAAGGGGAAACACAGGTGACAGTAGAAACACCGACTCTGGAAAATGCACAGAATGCAACACAGCAGGCAGTGTATACACCGATTGATATTCGTTTATAGTTGGTAAAGGAGAATGGTATTATGTCAGAGATTAAGAGTTTTAGTGATTACACAAGTAAATATAACAGCAATGTAGATTATTCCGCATTATTTGGAGGAACTTCCGACAGTTCATCCGTAGGAAACACCAATATGCTTTCTGATTATGCTGCGATTAAAAACGGAAGCTATGGAAAACTTATGAAAGCATATTATGCAAAGCAGGATGCAGAAAAATTATCGGGGAAAGGCGATACTTCACAGAAGCTTACACTGATGAAAACAAGTGCGGATTCCCTGAAAAAATCAGCAGATGCACTAAACGATGCGTCACTCTGGGAAAAAAAGAAAATAAAAAAGAAGGATGAAAAGACCGGGGAAGAAACAGAGGTAGAGGATTATGACTGGGATGCAATTACCAAAAAAGTGAAATCTTTTATTGATGATTATAATGATGTTGTTAAGGAGGCAGGAGAATCCAATACAAAAGATGTCCTTAGAAATGCTTCATGGATGACAGGCATGACAGACAAAACCAGTCATTTACTTTCTAAAATAGGTATTACCATAGGAAAGGGTAACAAGCTGGAGCTGGATGAAGATGAATTGAAGAAAGCAGATATCAGTTCATTGAAAACGGTTTTTACAGGTTACAATTCCTTTGCAGGCAAAACAGCCCAGAAAGCAACTGGTATATCAAATGCTGCGAACCGCGCAAGTGCGACTTATACAAACAATGGTACATATTCTAAAAAGGATTCCTCTCTAACGTCAAGTAAGATAGATAAGGAAGTATAGTATGTTAAGCCTAAATGACAAGAAGAAAAATCTTTTGTATTAATTTGTCGGGAAGGAGGAACCAGATGAGTTTTACAGTCAATTTATCCGGTGGAGGTTTACTGATAAATAGATTTAATAGTTCTAATATGTTGAAAAGTACACAGGAAAAATTGCAGCGACAGCAGGAACGGGATAATAAGGTGGCTTTTTTTGAAGCACAAAAAGAAAATTTGAAAAACCGAAAGGCTGACAGTTTGGAAGAAATCTCTGAAAAGCTGGAAATGTTTCATAATTATGAGGATGAAATTGCGGCAGCAAATCAGGAGTATAATAATTCACAGATGTTTCATGTCATGGACGAGGCAGAAGAACATGGCGAAAAGATTGCGGAAGCTGCTGAGAGGAATAAGCCTAAAACAGAAGAAGAACGAAAGGAAGAAATGGTGGATGAAGCTCTTGGAACAGAGGAAAACAAGGGCATGATGTCTGAAATCATGGACGAACTTTCGGAGACAACCGAAGAAATGACAGAGCAGATGACGGAAAAAACTGTGGAGAATATGGAAGAACTTCCAGACGAGGTTTTGCAGGAGCAGCTTGCTACAGATAGTTTAGAGGCAGCAGAAATGGTACAAACAGACACAATTAAAAGGTATGTGCCGATTGATATTAGAGTCTAATGGTATTTATCTGGGAAGGAAACAGCTATGAAGATTTACAATAATACAAATATTACATATTCTGCAATCGAACATAACAGCAGGAAAAATACAAAGCAAAATGTTCCGGCAGATTTAGAAAAGAAAATGACACAGTATACAGATACACTTTCCATTTCCAAAACAGGGCAGGAGAGCTTTCGACATTTATCTTCTGTCAGTTCTATGGATTATCAGAACCGTTTTGAGAAGGAAGTGACGGATATATTTGTCAAAGAAGATACAGAGAGTGTAAAAACTGATTCCTTTGAACATCATGTAAACAGAATGGCAGAAGCATATAACAAAATGAAAAACAGCATTGAAGAAAAATATGCGGAACAAGATTATGAGCCGGAGTATTATGTGACAGAATCGGGCAAAATTGAGGAATTAACCAAAGAAAAAGAACTGGATATGCTGAATCAGGCATATGAAAATCACAGTAATTTTATGGCAACTTCAACAGAAATCTGGTCAGAATTACAGGATTTTACCCCATCGGTAGTTTACCATAAAGGAAGTGAACAGACAGCAAATGAACAGAACATAGGTGAGAACCAGGAGAATACTGCAAGATCTAAAGAAAATGGGGTTATCCAAAATTCGGCATATCAGGCATTTTTATCCGCCATCCAGTCGGATAACCAGAAATTATCGCAGCAGTATTCGGGTGATTGGAAAGATTTAAGGCTAAATCTGAATGTATCAGATGGTGATCGGAAAATGCTTAATGGTATTTGGGATTATTATGCTAATAAAAGGTAATGAAAGCTTTGTAATACGAAAGGAGATGTTAGTATGGCAGTTACAGGTGTAAACAATTACTCTAATATTTACACAAATGCTTATACCGGTAATATACGGAAAAATAATGCTAAGGAAACCACAGAAAAGCAGGTTGTGGAGCAAACAGAAGATGTAAAGACAGGGACAACCCGAAAAACTGCAGCGGATGAACTTTCCTATCTTTCTAAAAAATGACAATTATAGTTTTGTATCAGCAAATTATAGTCCGGGGATGAAATATGGTAAATCAACTACCACGAATGTAGCGATTTTTCCTCAGTTTTTAACAAAAATGGCAAATGATTCAGACTTAGAAGATGAGTACATAAAAGAAATTGGTAACATGAAAAAAATAGATGAGCAGTTTGCAAAGCAACAAGCAGATATTGGATGGAGAGTTGAACAGGGATGGGCAATAGATAAAGATGGAAATATTAGTTCATGAGCAATAGGACATAAAGATTCAAAAGTAAAATCCTTTCTCCAGAATATGAGTGAAAAAGCCGAAGAAATCCTACAGAAGCAGTTGGAAAAAGCAAAGGATACAAAGGAAGAAAAAGAAGTATTCTCGATGAAAAAGCATAAAGAAGTTATAAAAAAGAACAAGGTTGATTTGAAGGTGTAAATAATCAGATTCGAAGTATTATGCAGAAAAAATGCATAGCATTGAGGGAGCCTTGCGTATGTCAGATGAAATCAATGCCCAGTTCGGATTTGAAAGAGTATTCGGTAAGACTAACGGCAATGCAGATACTGATACAAAAATTACAAAATTTGGCATCTCTTTTAATAGTGACGGAACTACAACATTCTATGCAGAGTTAGAAAAATCATCAGCCAGTCAGAAAGAATATCTTGAAAAAATTCAGGAAAAGAAAGCTGCTGAGAAGAAAGAGATAAAGAAAAAGGAACAATCCAAGCAAATCGAAGTAAGAAAAACTACGGTTCAGGCAAATTCAAAAGAAGAACTTTTGGATAAGATCAAAAACGTTGACTGGGATTCCATCAAGTCGGAGGAGAATAAAATCGGCGGAAGATTTGATTTTTCAGTTTAGTTTATTCAGATGAGAATAGAAGCAATTTCATAAAATCTTACATACACACTTGACAATATTCCGCCGAGCGCGGCGTCGGTGAAGGGGTTCGCACCTGTGGTGTGCCAACAGAGGTATCGCGGATGCACTCATGGAAAAAATGACACCTTTAATAATGAAGAATAGTGTACAGAAATAGCAAATGCTGTGAAATCAATGGTGTAAATATCAGAAATAAGGAAGCTAAAAGTTGGGCGGCAGATTAGTTAATAATTTGCCGCCTATATACATTTCTCTCCTTTATACCGATACATCAATAGAATTATGAACGAGTCTGTTACCATTTTGGACAAGTGTAGCTTCTACGGATTCTCTTGTGACATTATCAAGAATGCTTGCATCAAATGCTTGTCTGGGCTTCCAATTTGGATTGGCTGATTTTACTGCCGCATACATAGCAGCTCTATACTGTCCTTCATATTGTTCTAAAGTCCATGTACCACTTAAACGCTTATCTTTGCTGACGCTCAACTGATAATCTTTGAAAATATCGGAACGCTTTGTTGTGTCACCATTTGAAAGACCTTTTTCCTGAATAAATTCCCGCTTCACATTATCAAACATTTTTTGACGATGATCTTCGGATATATTTGTAAGTTTCTGCCATGATGTACCTTTTCCAGTAACATCCATACCTGCAACACCATTTGAATTTAATAAATCTCCGTCCGAATCAAACTGCTTCATCAGATTTTTAATAATCGTATCCCTTCCACCGAATATTTCATATATCATCTTTTCTTCCGGAGACATCATGGATTCATTTTCAATTACTCCAGATAACCAGCTTTTTTCTTTCAATGCCTTATACTGTTTACTATTTGTATTGATACTATTATAGGTATTACCTAAACCGTTAATATTCATTGACATATAAAAGCCTCCCTGCAAATAAATTCAAAATCCGTTTAGAATCAGTACTATATAATATATCATCGCAAATTCCAGAAAATTAATAACACAGTATATAATATAAAATGCTTTTCCCGATATAATTAGGTAAGATTTATGATTGGAAATGAGGAAAAGCATGAACATATGACTTTATAGAATGTGCGTATAATCATAAAAAATATGGTTATAATACTTGCGTATAATCAAAAAACAATTTATAATATGCGTATAATCATAAAATATAGAACAAATATATATGCGCATAATCTGGAGGAGCTATGATATTAAAAAGAAAAATATATAAAAAACTACTGGAATGGAAAAAGGAGTGTCAGGGGAAAAAAGCTTTACTGATAGAAGGTGCCAGACGTATTGGAAAGTCTACCATCTGCGAAGAATTTGGAAAAAGCGAATACAAAAGTTTTCTTCTGATTGACTTTGCTAAAAAAGATAAGGAAGTTGAGGGGTATTTTGAGAAATATCTGAATGATCTGGATACATTTTTTATGTTATTACAGACACATTTTGGAACAAAACTGACAGAGAGAAACTCTCTTATTATTTTTGATGAGGTGCAGATGTTTCCACAGGCAAGAGCAGCGATAAAATATTTAGTGGCAGATGGAAGATATGATTATATCGAAACTGGTTCATTGATATCTATCAGAGAAAATGTAAAGAACATCGTCATACCGTCAGAAGAAAGACATATCAATATGTATCCATTGGATTTTGAAGAATTTGCAATAGCATTAGAAGAAGATTTGCTGGTTGAATATATAAAAAAATGTTTTGAAAAAAGAGAACCTTTGGAAAGAAGTATGCATAATCAGGCAATGCTTTTGTTTCATCAGTATATGCTTGTTGGTGGGATGCCTATGCCTGTAGTAACATTTATTGAAAGCAAAAAAGATTTTACAGAAGTGGATAGAGAAAAAAGGGACATTCTTAAATTGTATCGGGAAGATATTATGAAAATAGATGCAAAGTATCGAAGTAAGGTACTTGCAATTTATGACCAGATTCCGGGATTTCTTTCACAGCATGAAAAAAGAGTTGTATTCAAAAAGCTGCAGGATGGTAGTTACGCAGACCAGTACGAAGAAACTTTTTTCTGGCTGTCGGATTCTATGATATCCAATGAGTGCTTTTTGTGTAATGATCCGAATGTTGGCTTATCATTAAATGAGACAAGAAGCTATGTAAAGTGTTATATGGGTGATACCGGACTTTTGGTAAGCCATGCATTTGATGAAAATGAATTACTTGAAGATGAAGTATATAAACAGATATTGGCAGGCAAATTACAGATTAATGAAGGAATGCTTTATGAAAATGCAATAGCTCAGATGCTGGTGGCAAATGGACATAAATTATATTTTTATACACACTATAATGAAAATAAGCATCGAAATGATATGGAAATAGATTTTATCATTTCCAATAACAGCAGATTAAAATATAAGATGTTTCCGATTGAAGTGAAGTCAGGAAAGCAATACAAAACGACCTCATTAAATAATTTCAGAGAAAAATACAAGGAGCGCATAGGGGAAAGTTATATTATTCATCCAGGAAATTTAATTGTAAAAGATGGAATTATATGCATTCCCCCATATATGACGATGAATATATAAAAATCTGACATACACACCAAGTTTTGGAGAGGATGGCATTATCAGTAAAAGATTCCAGAATGGCAAGGAACTGGAATTCGCAGGCTCGAAAGATTTCTGGAAAAAATTTTTAAATGAATCATAATAATTTACGGATCTTTGACGGCGGCATCCCAAACCGTTTTTTAAACAGCTTGCTGAAATGATAGACATCATCATAGCCGACTTCGGCTGCAACTTCCTGGATGCTGCCGTCAAAGCCGTTTTCCAACAATTCTTTTGCTTTTTCAAGGCGGATATTGATCAGGTGGCGGATCGGTGTATCGCCTGTCTCACTTTTAAAAATACGTGAGATATAAAAAGGACTTAAGTACATATTTTCTGCAATCTGATCTAAAGAAATCTTTTCACTGTAATGATCCTCAAAATAATTTACGATCTGGTCAACCACATATTTTTTGCTGGTAGATTCAAAAGAGCAGCCGGTATTGATTTTTACCGGTTCACTCTGTTCCCGCAGCAGCAGGATCAGCATCTGCATCAGATAACTTTTCAACATGATATAACGTCCGCTGCGGCAGACGTCATTTTCTACGCTCATGGCTGTGCAGATCTTAAACAGCTTCTGGCGCAGTTCGCCGGAGGTATGTAAAATAGGAGACTGTGTGGCTGGATCGGATGTCAGATCTTTTAAATGCAGCGGCAGATAATTTTCCGGGAAATCCCCAAAACGGACGTCACATAATCCAACAAAAAATTCCGTAGCCGGATTGGAAGGGTCTGTGCAGAGTGCCTGATGCTTCTGCCCTGGATTTAAAATAATGATATCGCCCTCGGAGATATCATACAAAGAGCCATTGATCCGGTATCTTCCGTGACCGGACAAAATAAAAGCCATCTCGATGAAATCATGGCTGTGATAGAGTTCCTCGTCTTTCAGACGGGTGCCTTTCCAGGTAAATAAAAAAGTAGGATTCAGTTGGTCAAGCAGTTCTTCCCGGTTGTCACAGCACATAGTAATCTCCATTTCTTTGTATAAGTCTGAAAAATTATTTTGTCAATCATGTCATAGTATATCACATTCCCCATCAGAAACCATCCCCTCCGGTGCAAAAAATAACATGAACGGTGCAAGATAGTACATTCCTTTTTACCCCAGAAGTACTATACTGAAAATCCGAAAGAAAAACAAAAAGGGAGTAGGAGGGTTATTATGACACCAATGAAATGGTTCTTTTCATTTCTGAAAAAGTACCGGGGACTGATGATAATTGGTATTTTACTGACCACAGCGGTATCTGTGTTATCGGTGGTCAATCCGTACATATCCGGGCAGATCGTGGATCAGGTCATAAGCGGGGGCAGATATGATAAGCTGATGCCGTTTATCGGCTGTCTGATCGGCGTTACGGTCGTGATGGGGATCTTACGTTTTCTGTTTCAGGTAGCATTTGAGACAGCGTCGCAGGGTGTTTTGTATGATATGAGGGATAAGGTTTACCGAAAACTTTTGGAAGAGGATTTTGCATTTTATAACAAGAAGCGTACCGGGGATCTGATGAGCCGGCAGACCGGAGATATGGATGCGATCCGTCATTTTGTGGCGTATGTGGTCTACATGGTTTATCAGAGTGTGCTGATGTTTGTGTTTGCGCTGCTTATGATCTTTACCGTCAATACAAAACTGGCACTTGCCATGCTTGTGGTACTGCCGTTTACTGCATTTGCAACTTATCGTCAGACAAAAGAGGTACGTCCGGCATTCAAGCGCAACCGTGACTGTTTTTCTTCACTCAATGCGTTTGTGCAGGAAAATGTCAGTGGAAACCGCGTGGTAAAAGCATTTGCAAAAGAAGATTTTGAGATTGAAAAATTTAATAAGGAAAATGATAAATTCCGTGCGGCACAGATTGATGCGTCAAAGATCTGGATGAAATATGTGCCGGTATTTGAGGTGCTTTCGTATGCACTGACGATCATTCTGATCCTATATGGCGGCTATATGGTGATTCAGGGAGAAATCACGTTAGGGCAGCTTGTTACCGTAAACGGATATTTATGGATGTTAAACAACCCGCTGCGTCAGGCAGGATGGCTGGTCAATGATATCAGCAATTTCACAACTTCCGTGGAGAAAATCTATGCGACCTACAGTGAGGAACCGCATGTAAAAACACCGGTATCCGGAGTGGTAAAGAAGCATTTGAAAGGTGAGATCGAGTTTAAAAATGTATCTTACCGTGCAGATGATGAAGACATTGTCATGGATGTCAATTTTAAGGTAAAACCGGGGCAGACCGTCGGTATTATCGGTTCTACCGGAGCCGGAAAATCAACGATCATGAATCTGCTCTGCCGGTTTTATGACACGACTTCGGGAGAGGTACTTGTGGATGGTGTGAATGTCCGCGACATGGATCTTTATAACCTGCGGGATAATATCGGTATGGCAATGCAGGATGTATTCCTTTTTTCGGACACGATCGAAGGGAATATTGCATACGGAAGACCATCCTGCTCCTTTGATGAGGTAAAACAGGCTGCAATCATGGCGGATGCCAATCATTTTATCGGGGCACTTCCGGATGGTTATGAAACAATTGTAGGTGAGCGTGGTGTCGGACTTTCCGGCGGACAGAAACAGCGTATTTCGCTTGCAAGGGCGTTGTTAAAAGATCCGTCAATTCTGATCCTGGATGATACGACGTCAGCGGTGGATATGGAGACGGAGAGTTATATCCAGAGCCAGTTGAAAAAACTGGATAACAAATGCACAATCTTTGTCATAGCATACCGTATTTCTTCCATCAAAGATGCAGATCTGATCCTTGTCATGGATAACGGACGTATCATTGAACAGGGAACCCATGAGGAATTGGTGGCAGCAGGCGGTTATTATGCGACAGCTTTCCATAACCAGTATGGTGAGATCCCACAGGAGATTTTAAGCGGAAAGGGGGAAAAATGAGATGGCAAGAAACAGATATGATATGGATGAAATATTAGAGGACAGCTTTGATGTAAACCAGCTCAAACGTCTGGCAGGCTATATTGCCCCATACAAAAAGAAGATGGCAGGCGTTATACTTTTAATGCTTTCTTCCTCGGCGCTTACCATGGCAATCCCGATCTTTTTTCAGAATGTCATGGATAACAGTATTCCGCAGAAAGATATGAGCTCCATTATCTTTTACAGCGCTGCAACATTGCTGATCGCACTTTATTCCGGTCTTTCCCTGCGGATCAAGATCAAGACCATGAGTGTGATCGGACAGGACATTGTGCATGATATCCGTTACGATATTTTCTGTCATCTGCAGGAACTCCCGTTTTCCTATTATGATGACAGACCACACGGAAAGATACAGGTGCGCGTGGTTAATTACGTGAACAGTTTAAGTGATCTTTTAAGCAATGGTATTGTCAATACATTTACAGATCTGTGCAATCTGATCTTCATTCTGATCTTCATGTTTGCATTAGATGTACGGCTGACATTAGTCTGCCTGTGCGGACTGCCGGTGCTTGTATTTGTGATCATCCTGATCAAGAAAAAACAGCGCAGGGCATGGCAGATCCAGAGCAATAAACAGTCAAACCTGAATGCTTATATTGCGGAAAGCATCAACGGAATCCGTGTGACACAGTCTTTTGTGAGGGAAAATGAAAATACAGGTATCTTCAACAACTTAAGTAAAAATTACCGGAAATCCTGGATGCGTGCGGTAATGTTTAATTTTACAATGGGACCGAGTGTTGATATTATCTCTACATTTACGACGGCATTGATCTATGTGCTGGGTGTCCGATGGATCTTAGCACCGGATATGACACTGACGGTCGGTGTGCTGATCGCATTTACCGCATATATCGGGCGTTTCTGGGCACCGATCAACACGCTAGCAGGATTTTATAATTCACTTTTGACAGCAATCTCTTATCTGGAGAGGATTTTTGAGACGATCGATGAGCCGGTTGGTGTCAAGGATGCACCGGATGCAATTCCGATGCCGGAAGTGGTGGGAGAAGTGAAATTTTCCCATGTGTCTTTTGGGTATGAACCGGGGCAGAAGATTCTGGAAGATATTAATTTTACGGCAGAACCGGGTGAAACTTATGCGATCGTCGGTCCGACCGGGGCAGGAAAATCCACGATCGTGAACCTCATCAGCCGTTTTTATAATGTAGATTCCGGAGTGATCACGATCGATGGCATTGATATCTCGAAGGTGACATTGCACTCCTTAAGAACCCAGATGGGGATCATGATGCAGGACAGCTTTATTTTTGCAGGAACGATCATGGATAATATCCGCTATGGCAACCGCAGTGCAACGGATGAGGAAGTGATCCGGGCAGCAAAAACAGTCTGTGCACATGATTTTATCATGGAGATGGAAAACGGTTATGAGACAGAAGTGAATGAAAGAGGAAGCAGGCTTTCTGCCGGTCAGCGACAGCTTATTTCCTTTGCAAGGGCACTGCTTGCAGATCCGAAGATCCTGATCTTAGATGAGGCGACTTCGAGCATTGATACCGAGACGGAACTGCTTTTGCAGAAAGGATTGAACGAACTTTTGAAGGGACGGACTTCTTTTATCATTGCACACAGACTTTCTACGATCAAAAATGCAGACTGCATCTTATATGTGGATAAAGGCGATATTTTAGAGCGTGGAAATCATGACGAACTGATGGAACAGAAGGGTGAGTATTATAAACTTTATATGTCACAGTATGATTTCTTAAAATGACAGGCAATGCGGTGCCATTTGCCAATCGAAAAACTTAAAGCCAGCGTTTGACACTCGGATCTTAAAAATAAAAACTGCCGCCTCACGGTGATATGCCCCCTTTTTCTGAACTTACAGAGAAAGGGGGACATCTATTCACCCGTAGGGCGGCAGTTTTTATGAAAATTTATTCATTTTTATGTTCTTTCCGGTATTCTGCCGGACTTTTTCCAACATATTTTTTGAATTTGATATGGAAATAATCGACATTCCGGTAGCCGACTTTTTCTGCGATCGCATAAACTTTTAACTCTGAGGAACAGAGGAGCTCCATCGAGTGTTTGATGCGGACATGGTCGACATAGGAGTTAAAGTTTTCGCCCATCTTTTTGCGGAAGATCTTTCCGAGATACGAGCTGTTGTAACCAAACAGCGGTGCAATATTTTCCAATGTGATATTGCTTGCATAATTGTGGTTGATGTAATGTAAGATATCATCCAGCACGCTTTCACGGGAAGAGTTGCCGATCGAGGACATGATCATTTCAAACTGTTCCGTGAAGAAAAGGATGATTTCATAGAGATAATATTTTTCTTCAATCAGCCGTATGATGTCTGCATTGCTTGGAAATGGGATATTTGCGCCATTATAAAGGCGGTTTGTCTGTTCTTTGATCTGCAGATAAAGGTCTGTCAGAAAAAGCCGTATGGAATCGATCGTATCGGCAGCATGGTAAAGCTCATTGGTAAGCTGTGTTAAGTTTTCCGCTAACATGTTGCGGTTGAATGCCTGAAGATATTCGAACAAACTGGTGGCATAACGGTTTAAAAAAGCATCGTTTAAGATCAGTTTTAAACTGTCTGGTTCCGGCAGCTCATCATAGCCGATGGTATGTTGTTCCTGTTCGCAGAAGAAGCGGCGCTCTAAGAGCTGTTTTGCCTGTATATAAGAAGTATGGACTTCTGAAAGCTCTGACACGCATGCACCGTATGTAATAAAAAGACTGTCGAGCGGCGAGTTCTCCTGAGGGCGGCTTTCCCTCTGGTAACGCTCTAAAAAATCATTAAATTTCTGGATCGCAAAAGTTCCTTTCAGCAAAATAACTTCCTGATACTGCAAGGTGATATTATCATAGGAATTATTATCCTGATTGGTCACACGTAAAAGATCTGAAAAGCGGTAGGAGGCATCTGCAGTGTTATGACTGTATTTCTCATAGATCACAACCTGGTAAGTGTCTGCTGTCAGATGCAGATCTGCAGCATTTACGTGGGAGAGATCGATTTCATTCGTTAAAAGATCCCGGATGATGGTTTCCCTTGCTTTTTCACGGTAATGCTCCCTTGTATTTGCAGTTGCAGTGTCTTTGTCTAAAGTTTCTTTGATCGAGCAAAGAATCTCTTCTAGTTCATCCTCGTCAATAGGTTTTGTCAGATAATACTGCACGCCATAACGGATGGCTTCCTGCGCATATTTGAAATCAGAATAGCCGCTTAAGATAATGACTTTTCCGGTAAAACCCTGTGCCCTTGCTTCACGGATGACATCAAGTCCGAGCATTCCCGGCATGCGGATATCTAAAAGAACAACATCCGGCTGTAAGGCAAGGAGCTGTTGATAAGCAGCCTCACCGTTAGCAGCTTCACCGGCGATCGTATAGCCGAGAGCCTCCCAGTCAAACAGACATTTGATACCTTCACGAATAATGGATTCGTCATCTGCGATTAAAACCCGATACATACTATAACCTTCCTGTTCCAGTGATAAAATAACTAAAAGTAAGTATAAATGTGAATGTTTTGTTTGTCAAATTTACGGAGTGTTTTATGTATAATTTAGAGGGTATTTTTTGTGGGGCAGGTATAGTAAGATGAGATAAAATGAGAAAACTACAGGGAGGATTTATCATATGAAATTCAGTAACGGATGCTGGCTGCAGAAAGAGCGTTGTGAGTGCTTTTCTCCGGCAGAGGTATATTTTTCAAAGATTGAGAAGGATCAGGTAACGATCTGTGCACCGACAAGCAAGATCACGCAGCGTGGAGATACGCTTGGAGGAATTAATCTTACCATCGTGATCTCAGCTCCATATGAGGAGGTTTTAAGAGTTCAGACTTATCATCATATGGGTGTGCAGAAGAAAGCACCATCCTTTGAGATCGCACCGGCAGAGAGCGGACATTTAAAGGCGGAAGAGAAAGCAGACAAATTGATTATTTCAAGCGGATCACTGCGTCTGGAGGTGCAGAAAGAGAATGGGGCACTGACTTTCTACCGCGGTGAGGAGAAAATCACGGCAAGCGGCTGGAGAGACCTTGCATATATGAAAACCGACTGGAAAGGTTTTGCTTATGACAAAGGACCGGAAGATGCTTATATGAGAGAGCAGTTATCTCTTTCCGTGGGTGAGCTGATCTATGGTCTTGGTGAACGTTTTTCCGCATTTGTAAAAAATGGACAGAGTGTGGATATCTGGAATGAAGATGGCGGTACTTCCACAGAGCAGTCTTATAAGAATATTCCGTTTTATATTTCAAACAAAGGATATGGTGTATTCGTAAATCATCCGGAGTGCGTTTCTTTTGAGGTTGCAACAGAGATGGTGACAAAAGTAGAGTTTTCCGTACCAGGCGAAAATCTTGATTACTTCCTGATCAACGGACCTACGATGAAAGAAGTGCTGATGCGTTATACAGATATCACCGGAAAACCATCGCTTCCGGCACCGTGGACTTTCGGACTCTGGCTGTCCACATCTTTTACGACCAACTATGATGAAAAGACAGTCAACAGTTTTGTCGATGGAATGTTTGACCGCAAGATTCCGTTATCAGTATTTCATTTTGACTGTTTCTGGATGAAAGATTTTAACTGGTGTGATTTTACCTGGGATTCAAGAGTTTTCCCGGATCCGGAGGGAATGCTAAAACGACTGAAAGCAAAAGGTTTAAAGATCTGTGTATGGATCAACAGCTATGTGGGACAAGAGTCCTCCATGTTCCAAGAAGGCGTTGAGGGTGGTTACTTCTTAAAACGTCCAAACGGCGATGTATGGCAGTGGGATATGTGGCAGCCGGGACTTGCCATTGTTGACTTTACCAATCCGGCAGCCTGCGAGTGGTATGGAAAAAAATTAGAGGCACTGCTTGATATGGGTGTGGACTGCTTTAAGACAGATTTTGGTGAGAGAATACCGACGGATGCTGTATATTATGACGGCTCTGATCCGGTTAAGATGCACAACTACTATACATACCTCTACAATAAAGTAGTATTTAACGTGTTAAAGAAGAAAAAAGGTGAAAAAGAGGCAATTCTTTTTGCACGTTCTGCAACTGCAGGCGGACAGAAGTTCCCGGTTCACTGGGGTGGTGACTGCTGGTCTGACTATGAATCCATGGAGGAGAGCCTTCGCGGTGGTCTGTCACTGACAAGTTCCGGCTTTGGATACTGGAGCCATGATATCGGAGGATTTGAGAGCACATCCACACCGGACGTCTATAAGAGATGGTGTGCTTTCGGACTTCTTTCTTCCCATTCAAGACTGCATGGATCTACTTCTTACCGTGTGCCGTGGGCATATGATGAAGAAGCAGTGGATGTGGTACGCTACTTTGCACAGCTTAAGGCATCTTTGATGCCATATCTGTACCGCAATGCGATCGAGACGTCCAAAACAGGTATTCCTATGATGCGCAGCATGGTACTTGAATTTACCGAAGATAAAAACTGTGCATATTTAGCAACACAGTACATGTTAGGTGATTCCCTGCTCGTTGCACCGATCTTCCGCGAGGACAGTATCGCAGAATATTACCTGCCGGAGGGAACATGGACATCCTTACTGACCGGAGAAGTCAAAGAGGGAGGTAAGTGGTACAAAGAGAAACATGGTTACTTAAGTATTCCTCTTTATGTCAAAGAGGGCAGTATTGTGGCTATGGGAGCAAGAAATGATAATGCAGTTTATGACTATGCAGATGGTGTGACATTCCGTGCATATGCATTAAAAGATGGCATCAAGGCAGAAACTGTCGTATATGGAACGGAAAATGAAAAAGAAGCATCTGCAAATGTTGTAAAGAACGGATCTTCTTATCAGATCGCGGTAGAGAGTAATAAGGCATCCAAAGTGGCATTGATGAACGTTGGCACTCCAAAGCAGGTAACCGGTGCATCCTATACACAGGATGGGGAAAATGTCATCGTAGCATTTGACGGTAACGGCAAGGCAGAGGTTGTATTTTAATGCAGGAAACATATATTGAACAGATTTTAAATGAACTGACTTTAGAAGAAAAGATCGGCATGATCCACGGTGCGGGGTTATTCCGCACCGAAGGGGTAAAGCAGCTTTCCATACCGCCGCTTTACATGTCAGATGGTCCAATGGGGGTGCGGGCAGAATTTGCAGACAATGAATGGCACAATATTGGAACGACGGAAGATTATGTGACCTATCTTCCATGTAACAGCGCCATCGCATCCACGTGGAACCGCAATCTGGCGAAAAAAGCAGGCAGGGTTTTAGGCGAAGAGGCAAGAGGCAGGGGTAAGGATGTGATCTTAGCTCCAGGTATTAATATCAAACGAAGCCCGCTCTGTGGAAGAAATTTTGAATATATGAGTGAAGATCCAAGACTCATCGAAGAACTGGTGGTTCCGATGATCGAGGGAATCCAGGAAAATGATGTGGCAGCATGTGTAAAACATTTTGCAGCAAATTCGCAGGAAACAGAAAGACTCTGGGTTGATACGATCGTTGATGAGTCTGCACTGGAAGAAATTTATTTTCCGGGATTTAAAGCAGCAGTACAAAAAGGACACACGCTTGCACTGATGGGAGCTTATAATCTGTTAAACGGCGAGCACTGCTGTATGAGTAAGTCCCTGCTTAATGAGAAGCTGCGGAAAGACTGGAAATTTGATGGAGTCGTGATCTCCGACTGGGGAGCGGTACACGATACGAAAATGGCAGCAGAATCCGGTCTGGATATTGAGATGGATGTCAAATATCAGTTCCATGAGCAGTACATGGCAGATCCGCTCTTAAAAGCTGTGAGAGATGGAGACATTGAGGAATCAATGGTTGATGAAAAGGTGCGTAATATTCTTCGGATGATGCTGCGTCTTAAGATGATCGGACCAGAGAAAAAGAACCGTAAAACCGGTGCATATAATACGGAAGAACACCGCAGGGCAGTGCTTGATGTGGCACGTGAGTCAATGATCCTGCTGAAAAATAAAGATCATGTACTGCCTCTTTGCACAGAATCCGGCTGCAGGGTTGCCGTGATCGGTGCAAATGCCGCAGCAATCCATTCGAATGGAGGCGGAAGTGCAGAGATCAAGGCATTGTATGAGATTTCGCCGCTCATGGGAATCAAAAAGCTGCTCGGCGGAAATGTCAATGTTTCCTACGCACCGGGATATGTGATCCCGGACAAAGAGGAAGCGTCTGAGATCAACTGGCAGGCGGCAAGTACAGAGAATGCCGGGGATACGGAAAATGAATGTACTGTAAGTGGAAGTACGCAGGGAAAACAGCAGAAAGCCACAGCGGATGCATATCACAAAAAACAGAAAGAAGCCTTAGAGGAAGCAGTTGCACTTGCAAAGGCGAGTGATATCGTTATTTTTGTGGGCGGATTGAATCACGATTTTGATGTGGAGGGACTCGACCGCACAGACATGAAGCTGCCTTACGGGCAGGATGCGGTGATAGAGGCTCTGTTAAAGGCTGCACCGGATATGGCAGTCTGCATGTATGCAGGGTCACCGGTTGAGATGCCATGGGCAGAAAATGCAAAAGCAATTCTCTGGAGTTATTATGCAGGTATGGAAGGCGGAACTGCGATAGCAGAGACTTTGTTTGGAAAGGTAAATCCGTCCGGAAAACTTGCGGAAACGTTTATCCGAGATGTGTCACAATGTCCGGCACATACGATCGGAACTTTTGGAAAGAAAGACCGTGTGGAATACCGGGAAGGGGTAATGGTTGGCTACCGTTATTATAATACAGAAAAAACAGATGTATTGTTTCCGTTTGGACACGGACTTTCCTATACAGATTTCGTTTATGATGATCTTAAAATCGCACAGCAGGAGAGTGAAAAACAGACTGTTAAGGTTTCATGTACTGTGAAAAATAAAGGTGTCCGGGAGGGTAAAGAAACGGTTCAGATTTATGTTGCACGGGAGCAGGAAAAAAACAGAATATTTCAGGAATTAAAAGCATTTGAAAAAGTGGAACTGGCTGCTGGTGAGGAAAAACAGATCTGTTTTACTTTGGATAAACAGGATTTTGCACATCATGATGTGCAAAAAAAGATGTTTTTGCCGGTGAGTGGGACTTATGAAATTCAGGTTGGAGCGTCATCGGCAGATATCCGTCTCAGTAAAAAAATCAATGTTATTTTTGAATAAGGATAAATTATGTCTATTGAAAAGAAACTCTGACTTTGCTATGATAAAGTCAGGGTTTTTTTGTGGATTTTTATGGGGCAGATAGGTGAGAGTATGGCTGAAAAGGGTAAGGTATTAATTGTAGATGACAAGCAGATCGAACGTGTCATGTTGAAAAAGATTCTGAGTGACACATACGAGGTTGTTGAAGCAGAGAATGTCAAAAAGGCATTTGAGATCCTTTATGAACGAAGCGAGGAGATAACTGCGGTGCTTTTGGATATCGTTATGCCGGAGTATGATGGTTATTATTTCTTAGAGCGATATTATAAAGCACAGATGTATCAGGCAATTCCTGTGGTCGTGCTGACGATGGAGATTGATATTGAAACAGAAGTCAGATGTCTTAGTATGGGGGCATGGGATTTTATACGGAAACCGTATAATGTGGATGTTGTCAGGTTTCGTTTGAAGAACGTGATCGGCAGCAGCAGTAAAAACATCAGCAAAGCGTTAAAGTACCGTGCGGAATATGATATTCTTACCGGCATCTACAATAAAACGAATATGTTTCAGGCAACATCTGCCATGTTAGAGCGATATCCGGACAGACATTTTGCATTTGTGCGGATGGATATTGAAAAGTTCCAGCTGATCAATTCATTTTTTGGAATGAGTGCCGGGGACGAGCTGTTAAAATATATTGCAGATCTTCTGATACGCGCAGTAAAAAACCGCAATGACATCACTTTCGGCAGGATGGATGCGGACATCTTCTGTTTTTGCATGTCCTATGAAAATACAAAAGAACTGGTGGAGAGTTTTGATAAGATGAGGGATATCTTGAGCAGATATCCGCTTGATTTTGATATTGTACCGATATTTGGTGTTTATCTGATCGCGGGGAAGAAAATAACACCAAACCATATGTATGACAGGGCAAACCTTGCTGCAAAACACTGTAAGGGTAATTATATCCGCAATTATGCATTTTATACACGGCAAATGAGTCAGGAGATCGAAAAGGAACAGCGTATCGTAAACAGTATGAAAAGCGCACTTGAAAATCATGAGTTTGTCGTTTATTACCAGCCGAAATACGGACTTAGCGATAATCAGATTGCAGGTGCAGAGGCGCTGGTGCGCTGGAAACATCCGGAACGGGGGATGATCTCGCCGGGAGAGTTTATACCGGTATTTGAACGGAACGGTTTTATCACAAAACTGGATTATTATGTGTGGGAACAGACCTGTATCCAGCTCAGAAGGTGGTTAGACGAGGGAAAACAGCCGCTTCCGATATCGGTAAATCTTTCAAGGATTAGTCTATATAATAAAGAAGTAGTGGAAGTGATCTGCGATCTGGTAGACAAATATCAGATTCCGCGCAGACTTTTTCAGGTAGAGCTGACAGAGAGTGCGTACAATACCAATCCAAAAGCGGTGCAGGAAATGATGCAGCGATTGCGGGAAGAGGGATTTTATATTCTGATGGACGATTTTGGAAGCGGATATTCTTCTTTAAATGTCTTAAAGGATATAGTGGTAGATGTTTTAAAGATGGATATGAAATTCTTTTCCGGGGATGATAAGGAAGGACGCGGAGAAAATATCATGGCTGCCGTGATACGTATGGCAAAATGGCTGAATATGCCGGTTGTGGCAGAAGGTGTCGAACGGATCGAGCAGGTGGAGTTTTTAAGAAGCATAGGATGTGAGTATGTACAGGGATATTATTTTGCAAAACCTATGCCGGTGGAAGAGTATGAAAAGCTGCAGTTTGACAGACCGCATTCACAGAGGGAGAAAGATACAGAACGGTTAGTTGATATAGATAGCCTGTGGATGCCGGCATCCCAGCTTGAAACCCTCTTTTTAAATGCAAAACAGGGGGTGGCTGTCTATGAGTACAGCAAAGATCAGATTGAGACCATTCGCGTAAATAATGCATATTATGAAATGTTTGGATATCAGGATATCAGCCAGAAAAAAGATATTTTCCAGGAAATTCCCAAACGGTATCATAAACGTGTTCTGGATGCATTTTCTCATACAGCAGATACCGGACATGAAACACAATGTGAGTTCTCAAAGAAAAATGAGGCAGGGGAAGAATTTTATATTTTTTTAAAACTATATGATGTTGGGATCGTAGGAAATAAACATATCATATATGGTGTATTTTTGAATGTGACAGAACCAAAACAACTGGAATGGGAATTAGAAAAATACAGACTGCTGTTATCCGGAAAGCGTAAATCCGGGGAGAGGGAACAGACAAAAGAACAATCGGAGGAATGATAGAAAATGAATGAGGTATTGGAAGGATTAAATGCGTGGGGATGCGACTTAGAAGGAGCTTTAGAGCGTTTTTTAGGGGATGAAAAATTATATCAAAGCTGTCTTCCGATGGTGGTAGAGGACGAGTCTTTTGATGGTTTGAAAGAGGCACTTGCAGCAGATGAGAGAAAAAAGGCATTTGACTGCGCACATACATTAAAGGGTGTATTTGCAAATATGGGTATTACCCCGATGTTTGAGACGGTTGTAAAAATCGTAGAGCCGCTTCGTGCTGGGAAAAATGATGGACTGATGCCGGTGTATGAGGAATTGCTGGATGAAAGGGAACATCTTAGAAGCATTATCCAGACAAAGGGAGAATAAGATACGTGAAGATTTATATGACAGATACGCTTCCATTGGAGGATGAAAAGATATTTTCGCAGATGCTGCCCTTTATTACAGAAGACCGGAAAAATAAAATCGTTCAATTAAAGAAAAAAGAAGACCGGTGCAGATCACTGGCAGCAGGGATACTGTTAGAGTATGCGTTGCGGGAATATGGAATCAGTCTGTTACCTGGGAAAATGCAGCAAATGGTTCTTACATTCGGAGAGAATGGAAAGCCGGTATTAAAAGAAAATATCGGCATATATTTCAACCTGTCACATTCGGGAAGATATGTGGCAGGTGTTTTTTCGGACAGTGAAGTGGGAATTGATGTGGAACAGATCCGGAAAGGACAGATGAAAGTGGCAGAACGTTTTTTCTGTCCGGAGGAATATCTGGCATTACAAAAGGGAAAAATGAAAAAAGCAGACTGTTATTTTACAGAGTTATGGACAAGAAAAGAAAGTTATATCAAAGCGGTTGGAAAAGGGATAGCATTGGATCTTGCATCGTTTTGTGTACTGCAGGATCAGGTTAAATTTTTAAAAGCGGGGCAGACGGGAGAATGGTATCTGCAAAGCTATGATCCCGCAAGTGGATATATATTGTCAGTATGTGCGAAAAAATGTACAAAATGCGAAATTCAATGGATCAGTAAAGAGATGTTTACACAGAAATTTATTTGACGGAAAACTGGAAAGAATTTATAATAATCGCTGAAATGACAAGTAAGGAGGAAGATTCATGTACGACGAATTGACCGAACAGGATATAAAAAAAATGGAAGAAGAGATCGAGTACCGGAAACTCGTGGTTCGCAAAGAGGCCTTAGAGGCAGTGAAGGAGGCAAGAGCGCAGGGAGACTTAAGTGAGAATTTCGAGTACCATGCGGCAAAGAAAGATAAGAACCAGAATGAGAGCCGTATCCGCTATTTAGAGAGAATGATCAAAACAGCAAAAGTGATTTCAACGGATTCTGCAGAGGATGAAGTTGGTATGAATAATACGGTAACGGTTTATTTTGAGGAGGACGACGAGGAAGAGGTTTATAAGATCGTGACAACAGTCCGCGGTAATTCTTTAAAAAATTTAATCAGCAATGAGTCACCGCTTGGAAAGGCATTGCTTGGACATAAGGTTGGTGACCGCGTGGAAGTGGCTGTCAATGAGAATTATTCTTATTATGTCGTAATACGGAAGATCGAGAATACCGTGGATGACGGTTCCGATAAAATAAGACGCTTTTAGCAGAAAGAGGGATTTATGAGACTTACAGAATTATTAAATACAGAGAATGTAACGATTTCCTGTGAACTGTTCCCGCCGAAACAGGGTGCACAGTTAGACAACTACAAAAAGATCGTCGGCGATATGGCAGCGTTAAAACCGGCATATATGAGTGTCACTTATGGTGCAACCGGCGGAACTTCTGATTATACGGTAGAACTTGCAAATGAAGTGCGAAATGTGAATCATATTCCGGCACTGGCACATCTCACCTGTGCATCTTCGACTAAGGAGAAAGTTGCCTCTGTGATTCAGGAGTTAAAAGAAAAGCAGATTGAAAATGTACTTGCACTGCGCGGAGATATCCCGCAGAACGCGGATTTCCCGCTGCCAAATCAGTATAAACATGCAAGTGAGCTGATCTATGATATCAAATCACAGGGAGATTTCTGTATCGGCGGAGCCTGCTATCCGGAAGGACATCCTGAGTCACAGACATTAGAGGAAGATCTGATCCATCTGAAAGAAAAAGTGGATGCCGGATGTGAGTTCCTCACAACACAGATGTTTTTTGACAATAATATTCTTTATAACTTTATGTACAAAGCACTAAAACATGGAATCGATGTTCCGGTTGTGGCAGGAATCATGCCGATCACTAACGCAAATCAGGTAAAACGGAGCATTGCATTGTCGGGAAGTTTGGTGCCACGCCGTTTCCTTGCAATCGTCGACCGCTTTGGCAGTGACCCGGCTGCTATGAAACAGGCAGGTATCGCCTATGCGACAGACCAGATCATCGATCTGATCGCAAACGGTGTCAACCATGTACATATTTATACGATGAACAAACCGGATGTTGCAGGAGCGATTCTTGAGAACCTTTCGGATATTTATGTGAGGGACTAGTACGGCTATTTGTTTCCGGGCAAAATATATAGCTTTTATGAAAAAAATAATATCATTAGCTGCTTAGAAATGGAGATTAATATGAAAAAACAGGAAGAAATTTTCCATGAGATCCAGGATATGATGGGAGAGACAAAAGAGGGAAGAATCCGCTGGAGTGTAGAGGTTCAGACTACGGAGGCAAATCCGGTAGAAGAAAAACCCGTTGAGCATGAAGATGGATTGGATTGGACGATTGATGAGTGTTATGTTTCTTATTATTGCAAATACAAAGGAAAAGATTTCTGTCTGATCACTTATGAAATGTTAAAGACTGCAAACAGCAGCACAGGAGAGCAGAAAGTAAAATCCAGCAATATGGTATTTTTACCACCACTTGGGATGCGTTTTTTTGATATTCATGCGCTGCTGCCATACAGCATAGAGGTATCGAATGTATTACTTGATGCAATACACCGTCTCTGGGTAATGCTGCTTGATATGTATAAAGTGGACAAGGGCAGTATCTATTTGAATGTAAGACCCGGAACACTCACGATCGAGGATGAAAAGAATTGACAGGAACGATTTTTACGTCATGATCATTTAGGGGAGAAGAGGTAATATCTGTTGAAAAAACAAACCAAAACAGCCATGAAGCTGTCTGTTATTGCTATGATTGTGTCTGCATTTATGATGCTGGCAGCCTGCACAGAAACAGTGCAGAAACAAAAGATACCTAGTGCAACATATATGGGAGGGAACAATACGATTACTGAGATCTGTAAAGAACTTGACTCTGCGGGAGCTGCTCATGTAGATATATTTCGGGAATGGGCGGTTGATTTTGCAGATTCCGCAGGAAAAAATGCGAAGCTGGAAGATACATGGTCAGATCCTGGGAAAATGAAAGCGGATATCGGTAAATGTATGGATGGCTGGGAACAGAATCATGATTATTCAGATGCGGACTGTAGAATGACAGCTTTTCTCCTGTTAGATGGGGTGATCCATTCAGAATTAACGGAAGATCATTATGAGGGAACCTATCTGATGTTTGACACAGAAGCGATAGATAATGTGGACAGATATGAAATCATAAAAGAGAACAAAGACATGTTTACCACACTTTATGGTGAAAAGAGTGTTACGGATGACAGACATCCGGAATCTGCATTTTGCGACAGCTGGAAAGAATATGGATTTCAAATAGATAATGACAGAATATCACTTCTTAGTATCGTAATATATGATCCATATACGGATGCTGTTTTTGTAGGTCATACTGGTATCCTGATAAAGTATAGTGATTATTATTTGTTTGTAGAAAAGATTGCATTTGAACAGCCATATCAGGCAACTAAGGTGCAGACGATTGATGAACTGCTCGATATCTTGTCCTTAAGACCGGAATATTTTGGAGAAGAGGGAGAACCCGGACCATTTGTTTATCATAATGGAGATTATATTGGAACGTTAAAGAGAACGACTTAAGAAAGCATAAGGAGAATTCAGATAAAAAGAAAGCTATACCGGTAATGGGAGAGACTTTCAGATACCTGCCGGGAGGTATCTGAAAGTCCGGGAGTGAATGAAAATAGAACCGTTGGGTATGATGTGCCGGTTATGTACAAAAGAGTATCATAAAAGGGTTATTTATTTGAGCTGTCTGCATCGATTACAGATTGGATCTGTTTCATCAGAGCATCATAGTTATCCTGATTATCGATTCCACCGAGCATCGGATCACCCACGATGTTACCATTTCTGTCGACGAGTATTGTGGTAGGAAATGCCATGATATTGGAGGCATATTTGCCTGCATCTGAAGATGAATCAATAGAAAGATTGCGGTATTTAGCACCTTGGCTTTCAAGAACAGAGGCAGCTTCTTTGATAGCCGATTCATTTCCATCGAAGGTTTCTGTGTTGATGCCGACTACTTCTCCTCCCATTGCCCTGACTGCATCATTTAATTCATTCAGTTTGGATAACTCAGCAACACAGGGTTTGCAGCCGGTAAACCAGAAATTGATGACAGTTACTGCATTTTCGGAAAAAAGACTTTCGTCAACAGAATTACCATCGAAATCCTGACCTGAGAAATTTTTGAATGGTGATGCATCTTCAGAATTAGTATTCTGCCCATTTTTATCGGATTCTGTAGTTTCTTTTTCAATTTCTGCGATCTGTTCTTCGATTTTTCGTATGGTTTCAATATCATCAGTAAGTGTTTTGAATTCGTCATCAGTAAAAGAATCTTTGTTTGATTCAGCGGTATCAGCCAGATAATCAGCATAATTTCCGTTTGAATCTGCAGTGTTTTTATTCATCAGACCAAATAATTTGTCCCATATATCTTTATGCTCTGCAAAGATCCGGTTCTCCTGCTGATATAAATCATCCAATTTCGTGTTGGAATTGTCCGCAGATGCCGTGCTGTCTTCAGCCGTGGTATTCTGTGGTTCTGTGGTGCTTACAGTTCCTTTTCCGCTGCAGGATGTAAGCAGCAGTGCGATGCTGAGTGTGACAACTGAAATAAATGTAATTTTTGTTTTCATGGATAATTGCTCCTTTTTTAAATTGTAATAAGATTGATAGTTACTGGTTTATGACTGCTGGTTACTGTTGTTCTTTTTTTTACATGATTTCCCCATAAACTGGTAGTGGATCGCATCTTTAGGACAGGCTTTTATACAGGCTCCGCATCGTATGCATTCCGGATGATCTGGAGTTTTACACACATCCACATCCATTTTACATGCCTTTTGGCATTGCCCGCATCCGATGCATCTGCTGTTCTCAATTTTAATAGAAAGAAAGCTGACCTTATTAAATAATGAGTAGATTGCTCCTAGAGGACAGATCCATTTACAGAATGGTCTGTAAAACAAAATACTTAACACAATTACTGTGATTAAAATAAGGCATTTAAAAGAAAAAAGTTTTCCCAGTGCAGAACGTATAGCGGCATTTCCAAGTGCGAGAGGGATAGCTCCTTCCAGGACACCCTGAGGACAAATATATTTACAGAAGAAAGGATCTCCCATTCCGATAGAGTTCGTTACCAGCATCGGAAGAAGTATAACAAAAATGATCAGGATGATGTATTTTAAATAGCGCAGCGGTTTGAGCCGGGCTGTAGAAAATTTTTTCCCAGGTATTTTATGAAGTAAATCCTGAAACCATCCAAACGGACACAGAAAACCACATATAAATCTTCCGAGTGTTACACCGAGTAAAATAAAAAATCCGGTTATGTAGTATGAAAATTTAAATCCTGATGAACCAACAACCGCCTGAAAAGCGCCAATTGGGCATGCTCCTGTTGCCGCCGGACAGGAGTAACAATTTAATCCTGGTACACATACGTTTTTTACGCTGCCCTGATATATTTTTCCTTTCCATAAATTAGGAATATGGATATTCGTGAGCAGTGTGGCAGCTGCCTGTATCCATCCGCGTAGTACAGCTATTTTTTTTGATAGAAAATTCTTTTTTTTATCCAATTCCGACACACTCCAGACATAATTTTATTGCTTTACCGAGCACGACAGCTGCTTCTCCTCTGACCGCACCGTAACTTATCATGGTGATACCTGAGATGAGCAGGATCGACTGATAGATTTTTTTGCACTTCAAGATATTTTACTCCTTTCATTTGTTGTATTTATTGACCAGCTGATGTTAGTATTATACAATAGCTGTTGTAAAATTTGTGTTAAGAAGCGGGTGAATGAATTTTGAGATTATTGATAGTTGAAGATGAGAAACAAATGTGTGACATGGTTGCAAAACGGCTGTATGATGCAGGGTACGAGGTGGATACCTGTTATGATGGGGAAGAGGCTTTTGAAAGTGTCCTGACGGAGAATTATGATCTGATCGTTCTGGATCTGAATCTGCCCGGTATGGATGGAATGGAGATCTTAAAGGAACTCAGACAGAGAAATGAGGAGACAAAGGTTCTTATATTATCTGCAAGAGGGCAGATTGCGGATAAGGTTGAAGGACTGGATGCAGGGGCAAATGACTATATGGAAAAACCATTTCATCTGCAGGAACTTGAGGCGCGTATCAGAAGTCTGACAAGAAGAAAATTTGTGCAGAAAGATGTGTGTCTGGAAAGTGGTGGGATAAAGTTCGATACGGTAAGACGTGAGGCATATGCAAAAGGGAAAATGATTTCCCTGACAAGAAAAGAAAATGGCATTTTGGAATATTTACTTCTGAATCCTGGAAGACCGGTAAGTCAGGAGGAATTGATGGAACATGTCTGGGATGCATCCGTGGATAGCTTTAGTGGTGCCATCAGAGTACACATGTCTTCGCTTAGGAAAAAGCTTAAGGCTGAACTTGGATATGATCCGATTTTAAACAAGGTGGGAGAGGGATATAAAATACGGGAGGAGTCTGAACGATGAAAAGAATATCACTGCAGTGGAGGCTTACCTGTATCATTACAGTATATATTGCAGTTATATGTGGATGTCTGACGATGTTTGTCTATAAAAATGGCGTGTATTATATCGATTCCCTGCAGGAGACTGTGGATGCCCAGGGAGAGGATAACGGGGAGGATACGGATGAAATATATATCAGCATTCCAGATGATAAGTGGGATGAGTTTGCCAATGATTTTTCTATCCAGGCATATAATAATAAGGAAGATTACAAAAAAAACAGTCTGCTGATATCAGCCATATTGGCTCTTATTGGCGGGGTAGTTACATATTTTATAAGTGGGCATGCACTCAGACCAATCCGTGAATTTTCTGATAAAATTGAAGAAGTACAGGCGCAAAATCTGGCAGCTTCACGAATAGAAGAAAATAAAGTTAAAGAATTGAACCAGCTTAGCGTTTCGTATAATAAGATGCTTGAACGTCTCTCGGACGCATTTGAGATACAGAGGCAATTTACCGCAAATGCAGCACATGAACTGCGGACGCCATTATCTTTGATGCAGGTACAGCTTGATCTTTATAATTCTACACGGCATCCGGATAATGATGCTGATACATTGCAGACAATAAAGATGGTTACCGAGCAGAATGGAAGACTCAGTAAAATGGTAAAAACGCTCCTTGATATGAGTGAACTCCAGACTGTGGGACGGGATGATGAAATTATGGTTGACGCGCTTGTTGATGAAGTGTTAGCAGATCTGGATCCTCTTGCACAGGAAAAAAACATAAAACTTACTGGAAAATGTAAAAATATAACGATGGTTGGAAGTGACATTCTTATTTACAGGCTGGTATACAATCTTGTTGAGAATGCCATAAAATATAATCATTCGGGCGGACAGGTTACAGTAACTGCATACCGGAAGGAAAAACATGTTTATCTGTCCGTGGAGGATACGGGAAACGGAATCCCTGAGGAACTCAGGGAACGCGTGTTTGAACCATTCTTTCGTGTGGATAAATCCAGAAGCCGGGAACTTGGCGGTGTAGGACTTGGACTTGCGCTTGTCCGTGAAATCGTGAGAGTGCATGATGGCAGTATTGCAGTCAGATCAAATCCGTCTGGAGGAACGGTTTTTGATGTAATATTACCACTGTGATCGATCATAACTTATTAGTTACATCTGGCTGTCTCGTGCCTGGGGTATTTAATTCTTTTCTATTGAATTATGCGGATATCTGGTTGTTTTTGTAGTGTCGAATGTATTGCTGAAAGTTTTGATGCAAATGAAAGAGAAAGTCCTTAATCATGAGGAAATGTTAAATCATTATCTGATACGCGGATTTATGGAACTGGTCATATTCCGCGTGGAAAGGCAGTTTCCGAATGAGATCATGATGGCACTGGAAAAGGTGAATCTTTCCTGCCCGGTTCGTGATTCTGCCAGGGGACTTTTGAGAAACTGATGAAGTAAGATCCATATTTTGCGGAACTCTATATGGCTCAGGATAAAAACCTTGCATTTTGAGAACAGGCGTGTATAATCTCATTTTTGACAGTTGATTAGTTAATAAAGTGCCACAATCCCTGTAAATACAAGGGGTGTGGCACTTTTATCTGCATACACGAAATATAGTAATGTTTTATCTCCGCTTACTTTTTTCTGAATTCCTTTTATTTTCCGTTTTGTTATGAATTGATAGTCCGTTCTGAATCCGCAGGTTTCATGGAGATCGTCAGTGATTTCCTGACGCTCATATACCGGCATGAAGCCCTGTTCTTCTATATCCGTAAATTTTATGTCTTTTAAAGTGTGAAGTAATTGTTCTGTGGTATAAGTCCCTTTCAAGGAGCGGTTTAATAACCGGAAATGTAACAGAGCAAGAAAACAGGTAAGAAAATGAGCCTTAATTCGGTCTTCACGGTTTAAGTAAACGGGTCTGGCTTCAAAGACTGTTTTCATAGTTCTGAAACAGTCTTCAATCTGCCATCTTCCTTCACTGACTTTTAATATATCTGCAACGTTATCATCAAGCAGGTCTGTACATACCGCATAAAGCCCGTCATACATTTCTTCTTCAGTAATCTTATCCGTATCGAGATAATAGTGGATCTTAGCTTTTTCTCCTTCGTTGGTTACAGCTACCTTATTTACAAATCTTGCAGGATCATTTGGATTTTGCGCTGTTTTTTTAGAGAGCCATTTGCAACCATTTTTTCTGCCCGACAGATCTGCTCCGCACGGATGGATTTCTGATAAGCGGCATATTTAGGGGAGTAGGTTATGATCAATCTTTGATCCAGTTTTTTTGTTGTAAATGGTTCGTCTTTATAATAAAGCTGGTTCTTGTCATCATCTGTCAGTTTTGTGAGGTCAACAGGTTTATCATCTGAGAGACGTTTAAAGCCAGTTTTCTTTAAAGCCCATGCCCGGTCTTCAGCAGGCAGCTTTTTGATGGACTGAGTGACAATAAATGCCCTCTGTCCCATGAGATTAAGAACACGGTTATCCTCAGAAGCAAGTCCGGCGTCACTGCAATAGATAAACTTATCACAGCCGAATTGTTGGAGAATCTTTGTTTCTAAAGGTTTTAAGGATTTCTGCTCATTTTGGTTTTCAGGAAAGAGTGAGAAAGCCAAAGGTATTCCGTCACCATCCGTAAAGAGCCCCATTTGAATAATGGGATTCGGACGGTGCTCTTTGCTTTTTCCGTATTTTTTATCTCCATTTTCCTGTTCGATTTCAAAGTAGTAGTTTGTGCAATCATAATAAAGGATCCGATCCATTCTGTCACCGAGAAAAAAGCTATTTTTATAAACTTCTGATTGAATAAAATCCATTTCAGAAGCAAGAACAGAAAGAGCTCGGTACACATCATGAAGTTCATAAGTGGGAGGCTCAAGGAACTGTTTTGCTGCTCGGAAAGAAGAACTTTTGCTGGAAGGTTCCAGGACCCTTGTATAAATTAAATCAGATAAAATCGAATTAAGATCATACTCGAATTTATGTCGGCTTTTGATTTTTCGGCAGACAGAATCGAGCTTAAGTCCATAGTAAATAGACTGAAGAAAAAGATATCCGCCAGAAAAAAGTTTCTGCTTATTATAGTCCATGAGTCTGTTGGAATGAAATGGGATCATGACAGTAGCATCCTCTTTTTCACTTTTATATTTCAGTGTTTCAAGACGATATCACTAAATATTACTATATAATAAAAATAAAAATTTGACAAAAAAATAAGTCTATTTCAAGGCTTTGCGGTACTTTTTTGCATTTCAATGTGTCAAACTCCCGATAAAGGCAGTATCTATCTGAACGTGAGACCTGGAACGCTTACGATCGAGGATGAAAAATAAAACTGGTTATACCACAAGAAATAAATGGCACTTTTTGGTTCAAAAGGACGAAAAAGTGCCATTTTTGCAGAAAAACATAAATTATATTGAAACTTTATAAAATTAATGTTAAAATTATAACAATGTCTGGTATGACCAGATAAAACTAATCTATATAAGGGAGGAATGTATATGTTTACATTTCATGAAGGCCCTTCAGGATTTACCGCAGCGGGAAATGGATTTTCGAATCTTACGGTAATTCTGATCTGGGTAGCAGTATTTGCAGCTTTGGTTCTGCTTAATGAAGTATCAAGAAGATGGAAGTGGAGCGGTTTCTTTTTCTGGTTCATACTTCCGGTCATTGGAACAGTTACATGGTTTACGGTATTAAAAGGTATTGCCTATACCGACTGGTTCCACCTTGCAAAGTATTATTCATCCACCGCAGGCTGTATTTTCTTCTGGTGTTTCCGTTATGTCAAGGGAACAAGAAAAGACGGTACGACCTGGGAACTGAAAAACAACAAGATCTTCATGCTTTTAATTCCGGCAATCCTTGCTATCAATATTTTCGAGGCTTGTTCCCGTGATTTCCAGGTTGCAATGCAGTACTGGGGCAATATCACAGAACTCGCCGATGAGCCGGGCATGTTCGTACTTGGCGGACCATGGAATATTATGAATGGTATCGCAGGTATTTTAAATGCGGTTACGATCGCAGGCTGGTTTGGCGTATGTGTACGTAAAAAGAGTGACAAAGACAGTTCACGCGATATGATCTGGCCGGATATGATGTGGTTCTGGATCGTTGCATACGATTTATGGAACTTTGCTTATACATATAACTGTCTGCCGAGCCACGCATGGTACTGCGGACTTGCATTACTGTTAGCTCCGACAACAGCAGCATTTCTTATCAACAAGGGTGCATGGCTTGAGAACCGTGCCAGAACACTTTCCATCTGGTGCTTCTTCGCGCAGTGCTGGCCGATGTTCCAGGATGAGGTAGTTGTTGTAAACTCTACCTACAATCCGGTAATCTACAACATCGTAAGTGCTTTAGCATTGATCGCTAACGTTGCAGTATTTGTATTTATGATCTACAAATCTGTCCAGAAGAAAAAGAATCCATGGACAAACAGCATCTATGATGACATGGATGGATATAAGAAGATCGCAGAGCAGGCTGAGGCATAAGGACATAATTGCTATGCTGCTGATGCAGGAATGCCTGTGATAATAAAAAATTGAAAAATAAAGAGAAGCCTGTCGCAGCGGATGCGGTAGGCTTTTTCTTTATTTTGTGTTATTATTTTACAGTGGATTTTTTGAAAAGCAGTGACTGGTCAGAATGAGAAAGGGGTTGCAGATGAATTATATTTTACTGGTAGAAGATGATACTATGATCGCATCGGGAATTATATATGCACTGGAAATGGAAGGCTATGAAGTCTGTCATGCTGTGACCGTTGCGGATGCGTGTGGTTTCATCGAAAAAAGATATTTTGATCTTGCAATTTTAGATATGCAGCTGCCGGACGGACTGGGGGCTGATATAGGCAATAAATTAAAAAATACAGATACATCCGTCATTTTTCTGACTGTAGTTGATGATGAAAATACGATTGTCAGGGCTTTTGATGAAGGTGCAGCAGATTATGTCGTAAAGCCTTTCCGGATCAGGGAACTGCTTGCGAGAGTAAGGCGTGTGTTATCGGTTCAGAATAAGCAGACGGGAAAGAATCATATCATTTGCATAGGACAGGTCAAGATCAATACGGATGAGGCAAAAGTTTATGTGGATGACAGGATTGTTGATCTTACTGCGTTAGAATACAGACTGCTTCTTATTTTTGCTAATAATCAGAGAGTCTTATTATCCCGACAGCAGATTTTAGATAAAATCTGGGATATAGATGGTAATTTTGTGGAGGATAATACACTCACTGTTTACGTGAAAAGACTGCGTGAAAAACTCGGGGCGGCATTACAGATCGAGACTGTGAGAGGAATGGGATATCGTGTGGATTAAGAAAAAAGAAGTAGAAAAATTGTCTGAGTTTGTGAAAGGCTATATTTCCGGTGAGAAATTTGATATCCGTGATAACAGAGAGGGTGCATTTCAGATTTTAAAAAATGACATCTATGCTCTGGTTAACAGGAAAAATGAACAGATCAAGGTGATCGAATCGGAAAGAGACATTCTTTCTGACTATATGGCAGATATTTCTCATCAGCTTAAAACACCTATCACTTCCATGATGATCATGGCAGATTTATTAGAAGATGCAGAACCGGAAAAACAGGCGGAATTTATTCATAACATCAGAGTTTCTTTAAACAAGATGGAGTGGCTTGTAGGCGCACTGCTTAAGATGGCAAAGATTGATGCACATGCCATTGAGTTTATAAAAAAAGATATAAAGACATCAGAATTGCTTGAAGCTGTAAATCCTTCGGTTGCGATACTTTTAGATATTAATAATCAGAAACTTATACTGAAAAATGACAGCGTTATCAGTTGTGATAAGCAATGGACGGTGGAGGCACTTACGAATCTTGTAAAAAATGCGATCGAGTATTCTCCGAAAGATAGTGAAATCGAAATAGACAGCGGTGGAAATCCGTTGTATAGCTGGATCTCGGTAAAGGATAGCGGTGCAGGAATGAGTAGAGAGCAGTACGCAGCCCTTTTTAAAAGATTTGAATATTCCACAAATGAAAATGGCTTTGGGATTGGGATGCCGCTTGCGTTATCAATTGTCAAAGGACAGGGCGGAGATATAGATATTGATTTTGGGAACTATGGATGCGGTACGACGTTTATCATAAAATTTTTTAAGTGACAGAATTGTCATAATTGATTTTGGTTTTGTCACGGAACAGTCATTTTACATTGTTAAGATCAGTAGTGAAAAGGGAGGATAATGCGATGGCTGTTTTAGAAGTAAGAGAGCTGACAAAGAAATATGGTCAGGGAGAAGCGGAAGTGACCGCACTTGATCATGTTTCTTTTTCTGTTGAAAGAGGAGAATTTGTTGCGATTGTCGGAGCTTCCGGTTCAGGAAAATCTACCCTTATGAACATGATCGGAGGACTTGATCATCCAACCAGTGGTTCTGTCGTGATCGAGGAAAATGATATTGCTGCAATGAACGAGGATGAACTTGCTATTTTTCGAAGAAGAAATCTGGGAATTATTTATCAGTTTTACAATCTGATTCCTACGCTTACTGCAGAGGAAAATATTATGCTGCCATGGAAACTGGATGGAAGAAAAGAAAATAAAAAACGATTAACAGAAATGATGCAGCTGCTTGGGCTTTTGGAACGGGCAAAACATCTTCCGGGACAGATGTCCGGTGGACAGCAGCAGAGAGTATCAATCGGAAGGGCACTGATCAATGAGCCGGCTTTTATACTGGCGGATGTAAACTGAACCCCATGTGCTTACTGTACATAGCGTATATACAGTAGGATTGCATGACAATATAGGTACATGGTACACAAGTAATGAGAAAAAATGTGTATGCAGTAGGAAGAAAGTATTGATATCTGGTATGAGGAAAGACATCCTTGTAGCAGGTTTTTTATTGTCAATAATAGACAGGTTTACAAGTAATATTTTGTTGGTATGTGTGAATAGCTTTCTGTTGGAGGATAGGGTAGTGTTGTAGTCGAAAAGGAAAGGAGAAATGTAAAATGAGTAAAGAACTTACAACAGAACAGAAGATTATGCAGGCAACACAGTATGGGCTATTGATTTATGCAGGACAACGGAAAATCCATGATGAGGATGAACGATTAAAGTTGGAAAAGATTGCAAACGAAATAGGAGAGTATTGGGGACTGGAAGAACCTGTAGCAGGTTATCCGGAACTTTTTGAGGAAATTACACTCCAGGGGCTTTGCAGATATGCTAGCGAAATGCAATATACGCATGGAGAAACAGAGCGGGAACGAATTAAAGAAGTATTGGATTTGGCGTATGAGATGAAGAAGCATTGGTCTGAATAAAGGCAACCGAATTAGACAGGAATGGAGAAACCTCAAGGATTACTTTAGAACGTTAAGAAAGTGAAAGAACCATGGAATAATTTCAAAAGTTAAAAAGCAAATTAAAGAAAAGCCACAGCCTCATACAATGGAAGCTATGACTTTTCTTCTGTTCCCTCGATGAGATACTCATAGGAAACATTAAAAATTTCAGTAAGCGCTTTTAATTCTACATCTGTGACATAACGCTTATTGGTCTCAATTCTAGTAATCACATTTTTATCCATATCATACCCATTCAGCTGAAGCTGGTAGGCTAAGAGGCGCTGTGACATATTATGCTGGCGGCGGAGTTCAATGAGCCTTTGGCTGATCAGATTTTTCTCCCCGGTGGATGTTTTCGGTTTTGGCATATCTCTAATCCCTCCTGCAAATAGTGTTGACAGGTTTGTCTCACTTTTTGCACTTTTTCTATTGATTTTACACGGGATTAGGAATACAATCGGTTGTAAAAGTGAGACAAAAAATATACCAAAATAGAACGATTGGATTGGTTGGAGAAAAACGGAGAGAATAAGAAAGAGCGATATAACAAGAGAAATTTAAGAAGTGGTTGCTTTTCCGGTTTAGAGAAGCCCGGAAAAGAATGCGTTGATATCGGTGTGGAAGATTTTAGCAAGGGCAACAAGTTCCGATACCTTGATGTTCATACGGTTGGTTTCCAGCTTGGCATAAGTGCTTTTGGACATAGAAATCCCCATCAGGTTTAATTTTGCAATGACCTGATCCTGGGTAAGTTTATTCGCATAACGAATTGTCTGGATATTTTTACCGATATCCATATCTGGTCTGATTTTCTGCATGATAAGGTCCTTTCATTTCTTGAATATTTCGCAATAAAGAAACTTTATATTGATTTTACTGGTTTCACTTTTTATAATGTTTCGTAATAAGGAATTATTTACAAGAAGGGTGATGGGTATGCACCAAAGAGATATGGAGCGGTTTGCTTTCCTGTTTTTATGCGGAAAGCGTGACAGGGCAATCTTGCTGGGAAAGGAAAAAATGACGTTTTCAGATTTGGACAGGCTGACGTATGTTTCTGATTTTCTAGGATTGAAGCTGTATAACTTAGAAATCTGGAATGAATATGCAGGACAGTTCAGTGAACAGTTTCGGCAGTTGGAATTGCTGTATGATGAAACCTGCAGCATTGTGTCCTGGGATCCGACAGAAGCAGATGAGCATTTACATGATAAATGGCTTCAGGAGTTTTGTACTCAGGTAGCGGATCAGGAAATGCGGAAACAGCTGGAACAGATCATCAAACAACAGTATCAGGAAAAAGGGATGGTAGATCCCACGGAGACAGACATCGTGTAGGTGCCTGTCTTTTTTTCGCAGAAAATCAGGAAAGGCTTCGAAGGGAGGTGATAGGAAACGTGAGCATCAGTATTCATGAATTACTGGCAGTAGCCAGGGAATCGGAGGGTGTGAAGGCAGTTCAGGGTGATGACATGCTGTGTGAGAAACGGTTCGCACCAGACACCCGGTATATGGTGGAGTTTTTGCTGCTGGAGCAAAAGGAGCAGTTTGGAGAAAAGGGAGAGTATCATCGTTATTTTTTGACCAAGGAAGCATACCAAGAACTGATTAACCTGCAGAACAAGGGAGTCCTGCGCTTTCAAAGGCAGGCGCTTGTTTTAGAGGGAACACTACATTATCTTCCAGCCCAGGCATTTTTCCGGGACCGGGAGTAGGAAGTTTAACAGGCTGGAAAGAAAAGAACAGCTGCCGGAGCGCTCCGCCGGACGCAAGGACTCTTTCTCCGGAAGTGTTTTACAGAATGACAAAGAAGGGAGTGGTAGGCGATGATTATTGGAATCGACCACGGATATTATGCTATTAAAACAAAGCAGGTGTGTTTCCCGACAGGACTGATGCGGTACACCTATGAACCTTATACCATGCAGAATGTTCTCCAATACGGAGGCGCTTATTATGTGTGTGGGACTGGGCGGCAGACCTTAGTAAAGGACAAGACTGCCAATGACAATTATTATCTTTTGACGCTGGCTGCACTGGCACAGGAGATTCGGAAGCGAAAAGGAGAGAGAACTGCCAAGGTTATTCTTGCAGCCGGGCTTCCTCTTGCTGGGTTTGGAAGGGAAAAACAGAAATTCAAGGAATATCTGTTTCGGAAAGAACAGCCCGTCCGCTTTTTCTACGAAGGGGAACATTATGAAATCCAGATTGAGGATGTGAAACTGTTTCCCCAGGGATATTCTGCCCTGGCACTGTATCCGGAATGCTTAAAAGATGAGCCTTCTGTGCTTCTTGTGGATATCGGAGGATGGACAGTGGACTTGATGCGTCTTGATAACGCTGTTCCCAATGCATCTACCTGCAGAAGTCTGGAACTGGGTGTCATTCGCTGCATGGATGAGATTCTGGAACAGGTGCGCAGAAACACCGGGTTGTCTGTAACAGAGACACAGGTTGAGCGCATCTTACAGGGAAAGCCCGGCAGCATGCCTGCGGAAGTGGTGTCTTTGATTGAGAAACAGGGCAGGATTTATGTTGAAAAAATACTGTCTGCGATTACCGAGGCAGGCTTTGATCTGCGGGCAGTTCCTTCCGTTTTCATGGGAGGCGGTGCTGCTATTTTTCAGCACCGTGTCAGCGAACAGGACCGCTTGTGCCGACCGATTTACCTAACAGACGTCCATGCCAACGCAGCCGGATATGAACGGATTGTGGGGCAGATGAGGACGCTGTGAGCCGCCCGGTTTTTTCCTTCCGCCCAAACCTTAAAAATCCGGAGCATGAAAAAGCGTGGCGAATTCTGATGGATGTTCCGGCAGGACAGAGGAACCAGTATCTGGTGGATGTGATTTTAGAAAAAGAAGAGCGGGAAACCTTGCGGAAACTGATTCAGGAGACTGTTCGGGAAGAACTAAAAAGTGGCGATATGGAACGAATACCAGCACGGGAAAAGGAAGAAATTCCCGGTCAGATGCTGGATTTTTTATTTCAGATGGAGCAGGAGTAAAGGGGGTGAGGCCTATGGACAAAGAAAGTATGGCATTGTTGGATCTGCTTGGGTTTTGCATGCATTTGACATGGATTCTTTAGTGGGTATTGTGAATAGCTTTCTTTCAAATTTTGGAGTATGTTGTGTATAACAAAACGAAAGGAGAAACGCAGATGGCAGAAATGAAGAACATATGCGGAAAGATCCCGGTGGAATTACATGAGAAAGTACGAGCCGAGATCGAAGAGAAGGACACGAGTACACAGATATTCATCCAGCAGGTGATTGAAGAACATTTTAACAGACTGGAAGGCAAAGGAGAAGAGAGCATGGAAAAAAGAACATTAGCAGTACAGGTCACAGAGGATTTATTCCAGAGAGTCAAATGGGCAGTCGCAAAAGAAGGCATCAAACAGAAAGATTTTCTCATCCGCATCATCGAAAAAGCGGTGGAAGAGGTAGAAGCCAAATGGAAAGAACTGGAACAGCCGGAAGAAACCCCAGAAGCAGACAGACTGGAAGAAGCAGAAGGACCTGCAGAAGAGACCAGTGAAGAAGAGATTGCCGAAGAGGGAATCGAAGGGATGGAAGCTGCGGAGGAAGAACCAGACGATGAGAGCTTCGAAGAATTCGCAGAACTGGAAGAGGAAGAACTAGATCCAGAACTTCCCGAAGATGCAGATGAGGAAGATGAACTGTCAGAATCCGAGGAAGAAACCGAAGAGATTGCATAATGCCAAATACATAGAACCTAAAAACCGACAGGCGGTGTGGGAAAGAAACCATGCCGCCTGTCTTTGTCAGCAAAGGAGGTTGATAGCCGCAACCATTCGATTTTTTGATTTATTCAGTGGAATTGGGGGATTCCGGGAAGGGTTAAGACGTGCAGGCGGTTTTACTTGTGTAGGGCACTGTGAGGTGGATGCTTATGCGGATAAGAACTACCGATTGCTGTTCGACACAGAAGGGGAGTGGTTTTGTAATGACGCAAGAACAATCGAAACAGACCGAATGCCAGACTTTGATCTTTTATGTGCAGGATTTCCTTGCCAGGCATTCTCTATCGCCGGAAAGCGGGAAGGATTTGCAGATGCCAGAGGAACTCTGTTCTTCGAGATTGCCAGACTGGTTGCAGACAAGCGACCTGCGTATTTCATCCTTGAAAATGTTCCCGGACTGCTTTCGCATGACAAAGGCAGGACGTTTCACACCATCCTCAGTATGCTATCTGAGCTGGGGTACGGTGTGGAATGGAAAGTGCTTAACAGCAAGGATTTTGGAGTCCCCCAATCCAGAAAGCGGGTGTATCTTGTCGGATATCTTGATCGAAGATGTGCCGGAAAAATATTACCTTTCCCAACAGCAAATGGAACGCCTCTTGTTCAAGTCCAGACGGGCAGACAGGGAGAAAGAGTCTACCATGCAGAAGGGTTAAGCTGTACCCTGACTTCCGGAGCGGGAGGCGTAGGTGGAAAAACCGGATTATATGAGGTTGGTGTTCCTATCAAAGAGAATACTAAGCAGGGTTATAAGATGGCGTATCCAGGAGACAGCATTGACTTAGGATATGCAGGACTGAACACCCGGAGAGGGCGTGTGGGGCATCAGATTGCCCATACCCTGACCACCGGAATCCAGCAGGGGACACTTCATTTTGTGGACCTGTCTCCGCCGCCTCTGGTGACAGAGCATTGCAGATGTCTGAATACCAGACAGTCCGGCATCCATAATCATCAAGGCGAATGTTCCGGTGTCTTAAAAGAGGAAGGTGCCAGAGCAGTGCTGACTCCGGGAAGAGAGGCAACAAGGCAGAATGGTCGGAGGATGAAGGAACCGGAAGAGCCGATGTTCACCATTACTGCCACAGACCGCCATGGAGTTGCTTATCGGGGAAGAATCCGGAAACTGGTGCCAAGGGAATGTCTGAGACTGCAGGGGTTTTATGATTGGCAGATTGATCTCATGGAACAGGACACTTCGGATAGCCAGCTTTATAAGCAGGCTGGGAATGGAGTAACGGTCAACGTAATCGAGGCCATTGGTAAACTTCTTCGTAAGGCAGATGAAGAAATACGTTTGGAAAAGGGGTAATACAGGATGGCAATCGGGATTCAGGACCAGTACTTTGGTACAGAGATTGAGATGACAGGTATTACAAGACAGAGGGCTGCAGAAGCAGTGGCAGAATTGTTTGGAACACGCGCAGTTTATGAAGGTGGATACTATAAAACATGGTCTGTGATGGACCGGGAAGGGAAAAAATGGAAGTTTATGTATGATGGCAGTATCTATACACAACGCAGGGAGCGTGGCCAGATGGTTCATGCCGGAAGTGAATATAGTACGGAGATGGTAAGCCCGAAACTTGAGTATTCTGAGATGGGAAAACTACAGGAAGTAGTCAGGTGTCTCAGACATCACCGGGCAAGAGTGAATGAATCCTGTGGGCAGCACGTTCACGTGGATGCCTCAAATCATACGGCGAGGAGCCTGAAAAATGCCATGACGATTATGTATTCGAAAGAGGATATTCTGTTTAAGGCATTGAAAGTGCAGACTTCCAGAGAAAGCAACTATTGTCAGAAAGTACGCCCTATTGTGTTGGAAAAAATCCGCAGGATGCCAAACAGCACCATTTCCATGGAAAAGCTGAAACAGATATGGTACGGAGGCAGGGATGGAAGTCATGATCATTATGACAGTACCCGATATTATGCCTTAAACCTGCATGCAGTATTTTCGAAGGGAACGCTGGAATGGCGGTGTTTTGAAAGCACCCTCCATGCAGGAAAGGTGCGGGCAAATATCACCCTGGCGCTTGCCATTTCCGCCCAGGCCATCAATCAGAAATGCACCCAGATGCGGAAAACAGAGATTACAGAAAATCCGGCATTTACCTTCCGTACCTTTTTATTGCGGCTGGGGCTCATTGGACCGGAATATAAAAATGTCCGGGAACATCTGCTTACCAATCTGGAAGGGAATCGGGCGTGGAGATATGACCGGAGCCAGTATGAATGTTTGAACAGAAATCATCGGGCAGAGGATGCCCGATAGGAGGTAGAGATGAAAGAAACGTATTATTTTGCTTATGGCAGTAACATGAACTTAGACCAGATGGCATACCGCTGTCCGGCAGCTTCTGTAGTAGAGCCTGTCTATTTGGAAGGGTATCGCCTGACCTTTTGTGGCAGGGGTAAGGGAAGCGGTGTTGCCACCATTCTGCCGGAAGAGGGAAGCCGGGTGGAAGGTGTACTTTGGAAGATTACACCGGAGTGTGAAAAGAGCCTGGACTTTTATGAAGGTTATCCCCATCTTTATGGGAAGGAGCCTGTTCTTGTTCAGGGCAAGGATGGCATGAAAAGGGAAGTCATGGCATATACCATGAATGCTCCGTATAAGGATCAACCAGCGATTCCTTCAGACCTCTATTTTATGGGGATTGTGGAAGGCTGCCATCAAAATGGGATTTCCAGCCGCTCTGTGACCGATGCGTTAAAACGTACAAGACAGGAAGTGGGCAGACAAAAAACCAGTCAAAAGAAAACAGAAGTAAGCAGATAACAAAGCCGCAGGGGAAAGCCTCTGCGGTATTTTTGACGAAAAAGGAGAATGCAATGAAGAGCAGAAATATCAAAACAAGACTTGCAGCCTTCGGGCTCGCATTGCTCATGGGCCTTAGTCCGCTTGGAAATTTGGCGGATGTCCATGCGGCAGAAAGTGAAATTTCACAGAATGCTGTGACAGAAAAAGAAAGTAAGACAGAATCGGAGCATCCGGTGTCGGAAATTTCTGAGCAGACAGTGACTGCAGAGAATATCACCAAAGATGTTTCCGACAAGGAATTTATGGCAGAGACCTGCATGGAAGGGATTCAGTATGATCCAGAAAAAGAGGATGTGACTTTGGAACGTATCGAAGCAGAGGATGGCAGTGCGTATCATCCAGACCAGGCAGGCACGTATATCGCAACGTATTGGGTTGTGCCAAAAGATGAGCGTGACAGCTACTCTATTACCCGTAAGATTATTCTGACCGATACGGAAGGGCAGGCCCATGCAGAAGAAAACGGTGGGCAGAAACAGAAAGAGGATACGAAATCCGAAGAAGATTCGGAGACGCCTGTGCAGGAGTTTCCGGATGTGGAAGTGACCGTATCCGGAGGGGATGCAGATGCACAGGCAGAAGCGAGAGAATTGGAAGAAAAAATTGAGGAAGGGGAAGTGATGATGCTTTCCGGCGCAGACAATACCTTTACTGCAAGGGAAACCGTACATCTGGAAAAAGGAGAGACCATCTACTATCCAAGTTATATTGGAAATTATCTGACCTGTTGGTTTACCGTAAATGGAAAGATTGCTTATTGTTTGGAATCCCATCGTGCGTCACCGCCAAGTGGGGATTATGTGGCACAGGTATTGGATAGCAATAAGAATCTGCAGAAAGTATTGTATTATGGCTATGGCGGTGCAGGAGATATCACGGAAAACTATCTTTCCGGAAAGACAAAGGAAGAGAAGTATGTGTATACCCATATCGCAGCCAGTTATGCCTATGCAGGGGAAGCCGGATTTACAGGTTGTGATTATAATGACCTTGTAAATGCCGGAGTGATTGCATACATTGATTATTTGTTTGCTATGGAGGAGCCGCCGAAAGGGGAGATTTCTCTTTCCGAGACATCGGTAAAAGCAGTCCGTGATGGAAATGTACAGAAAACACCGGATATCACACTGTCCGGAGACCATAGAAACTATATATCCGTGAGTGTTCCAAAAGACATTACAGTTTATAACAAGACTAAGGGAACTTCAGTAGAGAATGGAAGTTTGCAGATTTATGGTGGGGATACCTTTTATCTGACTGCACCGATGCTTTATACCGGAACCTATTCCTCCGGGGAACTGCACGGTTCTGTCGGAGAGACTTGGAGAACTTTGGTGTTATCTACCGGAAACAATAATCAGGATATCGGAGTGTTTGAATCGGAAAAGGCAAATCCGGTCAGCTTTACAGTCGACTGGCTGGAGATGACAAGAATTGAACTTCTCAAACAAGATGCAGATACTAAGAATCCACTGGATGGTGCGGTGTATGGCATTTATACAGACAGTAAGTGTGAACATCTGCTGATGGAAATGCCAGTTACCGGAGAAGATGGAAAGGCCGTCAGTGATTACTTCGAATCCGCTATCAAAACCGTGTATGTGAAGGAAATCAAAGCCCCGGACAAGTATGTGCAGAGCGATGTAATCCATAAGGTGGATGTAAAAGAAGGGAAAACTGTTCTTATCACAGCAGAGGATGACAGAGTAAAAGGGGCTGTCCATATTAAAAAGATTGATAAGGAGACACAAGCCTTTCTTCCACAGGGAGACAGTGCCCTTGCAGGAGCCGTGTATGGTTTGTATGCCAGAGAGGATATTGTACATCCAGACGGAAAAACAGGCGTGTTGTTCAAAAAAGACAGTCTCATTGCTCAGGGTGTGATTAAGGAAGATGGTACTTTGGACTTTTCCGAACTGAATCTGGGAAAGATGTATGTCAAAGAAATCACACCACCGGAAGGTTATACCGTGGATACTACGGAGTATGAGGTGAACCTCACTTATGAAGGACAGGAAGTAGCAGAGGTCACAAGAGACCTGACTGTGCAGGAGCAGGTAAAGAAACAGGCATTCCAGCTTATTAAAATTAGTGAGGATGGAGACCAGACGGAGACTGATCTTGTGGAAGGGGCAGGCTTTAAAGTGTATCTGGTAAGCAACCTTTCCAAAGTAAAGAGTGGGGAATTAAAACCATCCAATGGAAACCAGTTTACTGCAGAGGATTTCCGAGGATATGATTTCAGCAAAGAAGAGGTAGCAGTGACATATGTGGATGGAAAGGCAGTTCCAGTGCCGGAACTCATCACCGATAAAAAGGGGTATGCCATCAGCCCGGAGCTTCCGTACGGTCTTTATGTCGTAGAAGAAAGTACGGTGCCGGAAAACTTAAAAGCAGTGGATCCGTTCCTGGTACGGGTGGACGAGGACAGCAGAGAACCTATGGTATGGAGAATCTTTGATGACCGCCCGTTTGAATTTTTATTGAAGATTGTAAAAAAAGATGCCCAGACGGGAAATCCGGTATTAAAAGCAGGTGCATCTTATAAAATCTTTGATATGGAAAAAGGGGAATATGTAGAGCAGACGGTATATTATCCGAAGAAAGAGACCATCAGTGTTTTCAAGACGAATGAGGAAGGCTATCTGGTAACACCGGAAGAACTGAAATGTTCTACCTATCGGATTGAAGAAGTGAAAGCACCGGAAGGATTTGTAAGACAGGGGTATGAAATGTCCTTGTATGAAGGGGAAACTGTGATTTCTCCATTGGAAGTGACTGGAAAAGGAACTTACAAAGAGAATTCCAAAGAAGGAATTGTGATCACCGTTTCCTCGGATACTGCCCATCAGATCGATCCGGATACCGGAGCAGTCATTGTGGAAGTAGAGCAGCCAAACGATGAACAGGTGGGAAGCCTGACACTAACGAAAACCGGGGAACAGCCAGTAGAGGTGAAGGGAGATTCCCTGCTTGCAAAAGCCAAGAGACTGGCAGGAAAAATCAAAGATGCAGTGATCGGAGAGGATACCGATACAGGGGTGTTCCATGACTTTGTATATGAAGAATCCGGCGTGGAAGGGGCAACCTTTGAGCTGTATGCTAAGGACACCATTTATTCTCCAGATGGAGCAAAAGATGAACAGGGCAATCCGGTCATCCGCTATGAAAAAGATGATCTGGTAGCAACCCTTGTGACAGATACAGAAGGAAAAGCAGTGGTGAACAATCTTCCATTGGGTTCTTATTATCTGAAAGAAACCGTGGCAGGGGATCACTTTGTATTAAACCCGGAACAGAAGGAATTTACCCTGACTGCAAAGGATGATACTCAGGCTGTCGTTTATGAAGGCGTTGCCTATAAAAATGAAAGACAGAAAATTTCCATTTCTGTAGAGAAAAAAGATGCAGTCACAGAAGAGAAGCTGGAAGGCGTTATTTTTGGATTGTACGCAAAAGAAGATGTTCTGTCCCAGCAGGGTGAGGTTCTTGTAGAAAAGGATATGCTACTGGAGAAAAAAGCAACCGATGAGAACGGACAGCTTACTTTTGACAGCGACCTCTACCATGGGAAATATTATGTGAAAGAGGAAGTGAGAAAACCGGGTTATCTTCCAAATGAAGAAATCTGGGAGATCGATGCCTCTTACACAGACCAGAACCTTGCAGAAATCAAGCTGACAAAAGAGGTGAAAAACCAGCCGACTGAGAGTCAGTTTACGAAAACCGATGCTACAACCGGGGAAGAACTGGAAGGAGCCAAGCTGCAGATCATCGATAAAGAGGGCAACATTGTAGAAGAGTGGATCAGTACGAAAGAACCGCACGTGGTATATGGACTGCCAGAGGGAACTTATACGCTCCATGAAGAATTGCCGCCTTATGCAGAGGGGTATGTATCTGCGGAAGATATCGAGTTTGAAGTAAAGGAAGATGGCAGTGTGACCAAGGTGGAGATGAAGGATGCCTATTCCAAAGTGGAAATCTCCAAGACGGATATTACAACAGGCGAAGAACTGAAAGGAGCCAAGCTGCAGATCTTAAATAAAGAGGGTGAGATTCTGGAAGAGTGGGTAACGGACGGGAAACCTCATCTGGTAGAGAAACTTCCAGTAGGGGAAGAGCTGACTCTGCGTGAGATCACCGCACCGGAAGGTTATGAGATCGCAGAGGATGTGAAATTTACACTGGAAGATACCATGGAGATTCAGAACGTGGAGATGAAGGATGCAAGAACACCGGAAACACCGGGTGTACCGCAGACAGGCGATGACCAATGGAAACCAATCCTGCTGTTTGTACTTTTAGGAGTATCAGCGGCCGGACTCATGGCAACCATGATTTATAAGAAGAAACATGGAAAAGCAGAAAAAGCAGATGAAACGAAAAAAGAAGAATAAGCTGTGGATGCTGCAGGCAGTATTGTGTGCTGTCTGTATGCTCAGTGCGGCGCTGCTTTATTATGATTATGTGGCCGTTCCCCGGCAGAATCGGGAACTGGTGGAGGAGTTAAAAACCTGCTTCCCGGAGGATATTCCTCCGGGCGGGGGCTCTCCGGGACAGAAACCAGAACAGGCTGGAAGAGAACCGGAAGTGTCTGCCATTGACCTTCGATCCCTCCAGAGTAAGTATCCGAATGTTCGGGGCTGGCTTACGATCCCGGAGAGTGGCATCGATTATCCGGTACTGCAGAGCAATGTGGAAGATCCAGAGTATTATCTGCGGAGAGATTACCGGGGAAACTACGACATCAATGGAAGTTTATTCCTCCAGGCAGACTGTATTCTGGGAGAATCCGGGAATCTGACCATCTACGGTCACAACATGAACAGCGGTGCAATGTTCGGGAATCTGGATCAGTACGTTTCCTATGATTACTGGAAAGCACATCCCAAGGTGTTTTTTCAGACACAGGAAGGCATGGAAGAATACCAGATAGCGGCAGTCTTGAAAGCCGATGTGTCCATGTTTGACTTTCAGCAGGCATCTTTTCACAGTCCGCAGGGTGCGGAGGCTTATGTAGTGCAGGCGAAAGCGCTGGCGCTGTTTGAAACAGGGGTAGATGGTGCAGGTTGTGAGAAAACGCTGACGCTGGTAACCTGTTCTTATGAGTGGAAGGAAGCCCGGAATATCCTTGTAGCAGTAAAAGTAGGGACTTAAATGGGGAAAGTGTTCAAAGATAGGTACTTTCTTCTACTCTCTGGATATATCCTGCGGTGATCTGGAGCAATCTCCTGCGGGAAGTGTTCAAAACCACCCCAAAAGTGCAGAATGTGAGACGGGATGGAAGTCGGAAAGTGATGCTACGGAACAAAAAGTGTTCAAAGTTAAGGAACGTGCAACAAGTTGTGGCGGCTTGTGTAGTCTTGTAGTGTTGGAAGGGTGTTCAAAAGTGGGTGCTTTTCCAGCCCTTTGGTGGCTTTCTGGAACTGAAGTTGCCGGGAAGTGTTTGAAAGCACCCGAAAAGTGCAGAATGTGAGACAAGGTTGCATGAAAAAGACAGTACTATTATACAAAAAAGTGTTCGAGGATGTAGGATGCACAACGAAATGTGGCGTGATGTAGTGTCAGAAAGTGTTCGAAGACTGGGACTTTTGCAGCTATCTGGATGCATCTTCTATCTATCGGAAGAGTGTTTTCAAGAAGTATTTAAAAATAGAAAAACTCTGTTCAATTGTCTAAAAAAGCGTTACAATCATTTCATAAAGACAGGGAGGTGTTCCATGGATCAGAAAGAACAAACAAAGTGCATGGGTTCAGACGAAAAGCAGAAAATGAACGGTGCTATCAATGCCGATTTCATGACTGTGGAAGAGATTCATCAGAAGCTGGATGCAGGATATAAGGATATGGAAAACGGAAGAGTATGGGAGGCATCGGAAGTCTTTGCAGAATTTCGACAGCAGCATGAAACAAAATAAATGTGAAAGGGGGAAGAAGATGCAGGTTGTTATTGAGATACCCAAAGAAGTATTGTACGATACAAAGCAAACGATAGAACAAGCAACAGACTTTGCAAAAAGTGTAACTGCATTAGGATTTTATAAGCAATATGGGGTATCTGTGGAATTGTGTTCCCAGGTTGCTGGCATAACAGAGAAAGAATTTTTATCAGAAGTAAAACGTAGTTTTATAGGATAGCAAAAACCAGATGCGTAGAATGTGAAATACAAGGTCTTTTGTTCTTGACAAGTGTGTCAGAAGCGGTTACACTATGCCTAGTGATCGCACTACAGAAACTTGTGAAGCCTGTAGTCCGGAGAGACTCCTACGGGGGTCTTTTCGTTATTATAGGACAGATAAGAAATGGTTTTGGGTGGTGTAAGACTTATTGAAAAGCCTAAAAAGTAGTTGAAGATACACATTGGGTGAATTATAATGAATTTTATCATATATGAGTAGGTGATGCGAATGAATCAGGAAGCACAGGAATATTATAATATTGCCAGTTGGACAAAAGATAAAGTAAATTACAATCGGGTATCAAAATTTAATACGAATAAACATAGACAGGTTTTACATGGACAAATATGGTTTTGTGATTTGGGATATAACATAGGAACGGAGAAAAATAAAATGCGTCCGGTACTGGTGATGTCCAATAATAAAATCAATAATTCTGAAAAAGTGGTAGTTGTTTGTATTACCGATGCAAAAGGAAAAGTAAACGCAAGATGTTTGCCGATTCAGGATTCATGGTTTTTGTTATATTCTGATACAGAAGATGAAGAAAAGCAAGTGATTCCGGGAAGAACCATACCAGCGTCTATGCATACTTATGAATTTTTGGATAAAGACAGTATGATCCAGTGTGAGGAGATACGTGCAGTTAGTAAGGCAAGGCTGGATGCAAATCGAGGATGTATTGGTACTTTAACACCGGAAGATTTTAATCTTGTAAAAGGAAAATTCAAAAGAGCATACAACCTGTAAAATGTGACTGCTAAAAATTTGTTGACAAAGAGAAGGTAGTTGCATATAATAAAGAAGAACAGAGATACTATGATTAAGTCCCACGCTTGAGCAATCAAGATACAGTGGGTACTTTATAAATGTTTAAACGAAGCCGTAGGACCGTAAGGTATAGCTTCTGGAGGCTCCCCAGTTTATCTGGGGAGTTTTTCTTTGGAAAGATTTATGATAATAAAAAAATGAAAGTAATAAGAAAGCTGGCAGGATATGTTCCCGTGAAAAGGAAGGTATCCTGCCTTTTTTGCATGAAAGAGAGGAAATTCATATGAGAAAATTTTATACAGCAGAAGCAGTAACAGAAGGACATCCGGACAAATTGTGCGACCAGATTGCAGATGCAATTTTGGATGTGTGTCTGAAGAATGATGAAAATTCCAGAGTAGCCTGCGAAGTGCTTGCTACAAAAGGAAATATTATTGTGGCGGGAGAGATTACCAGTGCCTATGAACCGGATGTGTTTGCAGTCGTGCGAAAGGTACTGTCTGATATTGGGTATTCCAGTGAGGGGATTGCAATGGATACCTTTGTCCATCAGCAGAGTCCCGATATCGCAGGGGCAGTCGATACTTCAAAAGAACAAAGGGAAGGAGTGTCTGACAATCAAATGGACTGGTTCCAAGGGGCAGGGGATCAGGGTGTGATGATCGGATATGCCTGTGATGAAACGAAGCAGCTCATGCCCATGCCCGTAGTGCTGGCCAATCGGATTGTCCGGGAATTATCTGCTTGCAGACAAAGCTCTTATATTCAGGGAATTCTGCCCGATGGAAAAGCTCAGGTGACCGTAGAGTATGAAAACGGAAAGCCTGTTCGACTGGGCAGTGTGGTAGTGTCCTGTCAGCATACAGAGGACAAGAATCTGAAGAAACTGGAAGCAGAGATCCGAAAAAAGGTGCTTCTTCCGGCACTTCGTCTCCTTCCGCCAGATGAAGATACAAAAATTTTTATCAATCCATCAGGTCGTTTTGTCTGCGGAGGCATGGATGCGGATACAGGACTGACCGGAAGGAAGCTAATGGTAGATAGTTATGGCAGCATGGTTCCCCATGGCGGCGGAGCATTTTCTGGGAAAGACTGTTCAAAAGTAGACCGTTCGGCAGCGTATATGGCCAGATACATTGCCAAGAACATTGTCGCTGCGAGACTTGCCAGCAGATGTCAGGTGTCTTTGGCCTATGCCATTGGGGTTGCCCAGCCGGTGATGGTGCAGGTGGATACGTTTGGTACGGGGAAGGTGTGTGCCGATGACTGTCTGGAGCTGGCAATCCCGCTGGTGTTTGGGCTGACTCCGAAGCAGATTGTGGATAGCCTGCGCCTTACCCGTCCGATTTTCCGACAGACAGCAGCTTTCGGGCATTTCGGAAGAAAAGAGTTTCCGTGGGAGCGCACCGATAAGGTCGAGGCTCTTCGCAATGCGGTAATCTGATGGCTTGGGTTACCGAAGAAGAATATCAGGCAGCCAAGCAGGTGAGAGCTTATGAGTATCTGCAGACATACCAGCCGGGGAGATTGAAGAAAACAAGGACAAGAAACGAATGGCAGCTTCAGGACCATGACAGTTTTAAGATCAATGAGATCACAAGTAAATGGCATTGGAAATCCAGGGATATCGGTGGAATGTCTGCCCTTCGGTTTTTGATGCAGGTAGATGGCATGGGATATACGGAAGCCGTAAAAATCCTGTGTGAGCAGACGCCTGTGTATGTTCCCAGAGCAGAACCAGCGCCCAGGAAGAAGCTCTTTTCCCTGCCCCTGCCCAATGACAGCTTTTACCGGGTGCGGAGATATTTGAACCAAAGGGGAATTCGGGATGATGTTCTGGATTACTGTGTGCAGCTTGGAATCCTGTATGAGAGCGCCCCATATCATAACGCTGTTTTTGTTGGACTGGATGAACAGGAACATGCAAAGTATGCTTTCCTGCGAGGAATCAATGATAATCGGGGAAAGAGCTTTCGGATGGAACAGGAAAGCAGTGAAAAACAATATAGTTTTTGTGTTCCACCTTTAGGGAAAAGCTGCCGGGTGGCAGTATATGAAGCTTGCATTGACGCCCTTGCTCACATGACACTGGAAGATGGACGGACCGATAAGTACCGCCTGTCTCTGGGCGGGATTGCAGCACCAAAAGAAGGTGCGGAACAAGCAACGAAGAAGACGAAACGCCCGGAGGCATTGGAACATTTCCTAAAAGAGCATTCAGAGGTGACAGAGATTGAAATCTGCACCGATAATGATTTTGCCGGGCGATGGGCATGCGAGCAGTTAAAGGAGCAGTATGGGAAAAATTATACCGTGGTCTGTAACTTACCTCAGATAGAAGGAGCCGATTATGGAGATCTGGCAAAACAGGCATGGGAAAAACAGCAGAAACAGCGAAGGGAACGAGGGAGGTGAGACAAATGGAAGATACTTTAAAAATTGAATTATTGACACCACTGACAGGAACATTTCTTCCAAATGAGATGGAAGAAGATTGGGAAGGAGAGAAATATCATGAATTAGAAGAAGAACAGGTACTCTTTGATGGAGCAGATTTGATACCGTATGTTTCTGAAATTCAAGAGAAGATTGCGGAATATAGCCGTGTCGGACATGAGGATGATAAGACAGATAATCTGATGGATTATTTTGATGGAAGTGCTGCCATCAAAGAAAAAGTGTTATCCGCAGTTCCATCCGTGAAAGAAGCTGATGGAGTGTTATATGGCTGTACAATCTTAGAACTAAAGGAGTATCTGGAAACGGAAGAATTATCGGAACTGTGTGAATATCTTACCGGACAATATAGTGATGGATGGGGAGAAGGCTTTGAACAGCAGGAGATTCCGGTAGAGGGTGGTGAACTGTGTGTACACTTTTGGCGTCCAATGGATTTTGAATTTCAACAGGCCAAACCAGAAGTCTCAAAAGAAAAGTCGGAGAAACAAGAAAATCAGGCAAATGTTCCGAAACGCCCGAAGATGCAGCTCGTGGGACAGGATGGAAATGTGTTCTCTATTCTGGCAAGGGCAAATAAACTGCTTCAGGAAAATGGGCAGGAACCAGCAGCGAAGGAAATGATTGCACGTGTCCAAAAATCAGAGAACTATTATCAGGCGCTTCATATCATCAGTGAGTATGTAGAAACAGAACTGAGCAAAGATTTTCAGAAAGCCACCAAGACCCAAAAGAAATGTGGGAAGGAAGAATGCCGATGAAGTTATCTTTTGTCACATCAAAGGAGATGTGGGAAGAAAAGCAACAAAAAGTAAAAAACAGCCGGAGCGCTGATAAGAAAGGATGATGCCTATGGAAAATACCCTGCAGTTAGGGAACTTATTGAAAGAAGGAACATACCCGGAGGAATATACCGGAGGGAAAAACTGGACAATTTTACATGGAGATACGCTGAAACTGGTGAAAGCATTTCAGCCGGGAATCTTTGATGCAGTCATCACCGATCCGCCTTATGCGTCCGGGGGAACAAAACAGAATGAGCGAAATCGCACGACCAACCAGAAATACAGCAGTATGAAAGCGGAAAATGCCCTGCCGGATTTTGATGGGGATAATAAGGACCAGCGTTCCTGGACTCACTGGATGGCAGAATGGCTGTATGATGTGCGAAAAGCCTGCAAGACAGGCGCACCGATCTGCTTGTTTATTGACTGGAGACAGTATCCATCCATTACCGATGCCCTTCAGTGGGCAGGCTGGATCTGGAGAGGAACTGCAGTGTGGGATAAGGGAAACTCCCGACCTCAGAAGGGGCGCTTTCGCCAGCAGGCTGAGTATATTGTGTGGGGCAGTAATGGCCCGATGCCGATCAGCCGTCCGGTGTCCTGCCTTCCCGGTGTGTTCCGTTATGGAAATCCCCAGAATCGTATCCATGTAACAGAAAAGCCTCTGCAGCTTATGAAGGATGTAATTCAGATTTGTGAGCCGGGTGGTAGAATTTTAGACCCTTTCTCCGGAGCCGGGACAACCATCCTTGCGGCGGTGGAGGAAGGTTATGAGGCAGTAGGCATTGAAGTGACCGATGCTTATTATAAGCTGGGCAGTGACCGTGTGAAGTTTGCACTGGAAGCAAAAGAAAACGAAGAAGAAAAGGAAGAGTAACGAGGGCATCCACATGGATGTCCAAATTTATTTCTGAAGAAGAAAAGTGCATCCACGTGGATGCAGGAAAGGAGTGAGGCGATGGAACAGGCGATGGCCTATGTGTGTTGTTCTGCAGAAGAGAGCAGAGTGAAGGTGCAACGATATTGCCGGAAGATTTATGAGTTGGGATATGTGCCCATTTGTCCGAGGTTTGGATTTCTTCCTTTTTTGGATGAAGGGGAAGCCGAAGATTCGCAGGCATACAACCGGATGTCCCACTTAATCTTAAAGCGGTGCCGGATGGTGGTGGTCTGTGGAAAAGAGGTTACTGGAACAATGAATACCGATATCAGTACAGCAGACCGATTGCATATCATTTGCACCACATTAGATGGATTGATCAAGATTAAAGAAAAGGAATCATAATCGATTCTGCATGGGGGAGTCGATGGAAATCGATGGAACTGGTTTTGCAAGCATAGCGTTTGGATATCCAAACGCACTTTGGGGAGAACCCCAATCCCCCGGCAGTCGAGAAAGGAGAGAAGTGAAATGTTTTTTGCAGGAATGGCTCTTGGGATAGTGGCAGGCGCAGCCTTTGGCATTGGGATCATGTGCTGTGTAGTTGCCGGAAAGCAGGAGGATCAGCAGATGGAACAGATACGGGTTCGCAGACAGAAACAGGGAGAACCAAAACAGATCCAGTTCCGAGATATGGAAGGGAGAAAAAGGTTCTCCCTTTTGGATGGGGAAAGTCTTTGCATGATGGCAGAGGACGGAACGAAAGAGATTGGGATCTGCCGCTTTGTGGATGAAAAGCAGGTAGATGTGAATGGGCAGGTCTGGGAAATCGGGGAATTCCTTTGGCAGATGGAACGCAGAGGGATTCAGGTGTATCCCTTAGAGACAGCAGAAAAGAAGAAAAGGTAGGTGGTTGAATGAGAAAACGAAACCATGTAGTTCCTGTCCGTCTGAATGCGAAAGAACTTCGGCATTTGGACGGGCAGGTCGCAAAGAGTGGACTAAGCAGGGAGGAATTTTTACGATCTCTGATCTTAGGCGCACAGCTTCAGACAAAGCCCTGTGAGCATCACGCAGAACTTCTTCGAAAGATTGCGGGGCTTTGCAACAATGCCAACCAGCTTGCCCATGTTGCCAATGGAACAGGGATGGCAGGGGAAGCCAGCGTACAGGAAATGCTCCGGATTTCCAAAGAGACCTGGCGTCTGGTGAAAGAGGAATGGTAGATGGCATATACCAGCGTCCTCCCCGTCCACCGCCTGGAGCGTTCCATCGACTATGTGAAGGACCGGACGAAGACCACCAAGAGCGCCGGCTCTTTGGAAGAAGCCATTGATTATGCATTAAACCGGGAAAAAACAGAAGAGACCATTTTTGAGGATGCCATGGGGTGTACCTGTGAAAATGCCTATGCGGATATGGTAAAGACCAAAGAGCGCTTCCATAAGAAAGGCGGGGTACAGGGTTATCATTTGGTGCAGAGCTTTGCAAAAGGGGAAGTATCCCCCGAACTGGCACATCTGATTGGACAGGAGCTGGCAGAGCAGTTATTGAAAGGGCAGTTTGAAGTGGTAATCACCACCCATTTGAATACCAGTCATTACCATAATCATCTGGTATGGAATTCAGTGAGTATGGTGGATGGGAAGAAATACCATAGCAATGCCAAAAGTTATTTTACCGAAGTGCGCCGGATTTCGGATGACTTATGCAGGAAATACGGCCTTTCCGTGATCCAGACGAACCAGGGGAAAGCCATGCACTATGCCCAGTGGAAAGCAGAAGCAGAAGGGAAACCTACCTGGAGGACTGCCATCCGCATGGATATCCGGGATGCCATTGGCGTGAGCTTTTCCTGGAGTCAGTTTGTAAAAGAAATGGAGAAGCGGGGCTATACCTGGAAGCTGAACCGGAAGTATCCGGCATTAAAGACACCGGATATGGAGAGGTATGTCCGTCTGCGTTCCTTGGGAAAGGGCTATGGGGAGGCAGAAATCCGGGAGAAGATCCTGCGTCCAAAGATCCAACAGGTGTATGGAAACACACAGGTGCAGTCTCCAAAGAGGAAACTTACCGGACTTCAAAAGCTGTATTTTTCTTATCTGTATCGGATGGGAGTGCTTCAGCAGAAGCCGAAACGGATTTCTTATGCGGTCCGTTCCGATATCCGAAAACTGGATCTGCGCATCCGGCAGATGGAGTTTTTGCAAAAAGAAGGGATCACCACCAGGGAAGAGCTGGCAGCATACCGGAAACCTTTGGAGGAACAGGTACTTTCCTTGATGAAGGAGCGAAGAACGCTATACCGAAAAGAGCCGGGAAGTATGCGGATTCAGGAGATCAACGGGGAATTAAAAGAACTTCGGAAGAAGATCCGTTTAAGCCAGCAGATCGAAATCCAGTCGAAAGAGATGGAAGAGAGGTTAAAACGGGCAAAAGAACAGGAGCAGGTACAGGAATCGTCCGGGAAACAACGAAGGGAAGAAGAACGGAAGCGGTAAGGAGGTGAGAGCGTATGAACTATGGCGGTGATGCGGCAGATCAGATCGTCCGGTATTCCATGGAAGGCATGGAACACACGTTACGGATCAGCGGGAGCATTGCAAAGAATCTGGCGGTGCTGATCGTTGCAGTAATGAAGGACCAGAAAAAGACCAGGGGAAAGACCAACCTGCTTCGGATGTTAAAGGAACAGCGGGCAATGAAATTTTTCACCATTCCCCATGACAGGCTGCGGGAGTTTGCAGGGGAAGCCAAATCCAGGGGGCTTTTGTATGTGGTCATCCGGGATAAGAAGAATCCCCAGTTTTCCGAGATCATGGTGTTTGCCGATGATGCGGCAAAGGTGAACCGGGTGCTGGACAAGATGAATCTGGACTTTGTAAAATCCGAAGCCGGGGAAGCGGTTGTGGAACAAGCGCCAGTCCAGGAAGCAGAGCGTGTGATTGATGCAGAGTTTACCGAGAAAACCGAAGCAAAGGAAGAACTTCCGGTGAAGACCGAAAAGGTGGTGCTGCCGGAAGGGACCATTGAGTTTGAACTGGATGAAGAAGAGCATCTGTTTGATGTAGGGGAAGTCTCTCCTTCGGAGGGAAATTTTACCCAGGCGGAGAAGGCAGGGAATCTGTCCGGACCTTCCTCGCACAGCAGCGGTTCTTTTTCCGGGCAGGAAACTAGCTGGAAAGGGGAGAAACCATCTGTCCGGCAGGAATTAAAAAAGATTGAAACGGAACAGAAACAGCGGCAGAAGAAACAGCAGAGCCGGAGAAAACCGAGAAATCAGCAGAGAAAGAAACAGAAGAAAGTGAAAGGCAGGTAAGGCTATGGATTTAACGAACATGATCCCTGGTGGGGCAGGGGAAGAAAAAACTCCACAACAGCAGTTATCAAAAGAAGAATATGCAGCCATGAAAAAACAGCAGAGGGAAGAGGTGTGGGCAGAGGTAGATGCCCAGGCCCAGGCGGTGTTCCAAAACGGGGATTCTTTAAAGGGATTTTTAGATTTTATGGCGCAGTGCAATACGCAGAAAACACCTAATCTTCTGTTGATCTACGGACAGAATCCAGAGGCAACGGTGGTAAAATCCTATGATTACTGGAAAAAAGAACACCGTTCTCCGAAATCCGGGGTGCATGGCTACACCTATATGGTCAGTACGGAATATGAAAAAGATGGGGAGATGCGGACAGGCTATGCCATCGGTAAAGGATTTGACATCAGCCAGATGTCTGGGAAACCGCTGGAGGAACGTCCACAGCGTTCCATGGAAGAACTGATCCATGCAGTCTTAAAGGATCAGCCAGTGCGGATGCAGATTGCAGACAATCTGCCGGAGGGCATTCAGGCACAGTATATCCCGAAACAGCGTACCGTCTATGTGCGCAACGGAATGGATGAGAATACAACGTTCCATGCAGTGAACCGGGAACTGGCCTGTGCCGCCCTGGATCAGCATGATGGGAACTATGCAAGGAAGAAGGTGAATGCCCAGGCATACTGTGCCGCGTATGTGATCGGCAAGCGGTATGGGGCAGAGGTTTCCGGTTTCCAGTTTGGAAAAGTGGCAGAGATGCAGGCAAACGGACAGAAAGATCCTCAGGAATTAAGGGGGTTTTTGAATGATGTGCGTCAGGCAGCCTATACCATCCGCAACCATATGGAACGAAATTTCGGGGAACAGGAGCAGACCTTTTCCAAGGATGCGTTTTCCTTTGAGGAACCGCCAAAGCAGACACCGAAGAAGGAGAAAAAAGAGAAACAGCCGGAGCGATAGGTTCTTAAAAAAAGTTCCGCCGTTGGGATAGCTATTGGGAGATTCTTGTGGTATGTTGGGTGTAACAAAGACAGGAGGGAATGCGGATGGCAGATTACTATTTAAAAACGGATAACATCATGAAAAATATGTTTGTGGTGGCACTCAAAGATGAGCTGGCAGCTCAGAGCCAAAGGGGAACGGTTCACCCAGAGACAGAAGCCATGCTGCAGAAAGTCCGAGCCTATGAGCTTTCCGAGAAAAGGCTTCCCATCACCACAGAGGAACAGCGGGAACTTCGCAATGCCCTTAATCGGCTGCGGGACAAGTATCTGGCCATGGGTAGGTACAGTGATGGCATTGACAGCGTGATCTTAAAGGTCATGAAACCAAACACCAGCAGGCGCTTCTTCTGGTAACAGAAGGGAGGGATGTCTATGAGGATATATGATCAAAAACAAGTGGAACAATTACGAAAGCGGTATCCGAAAGGAACAAGGCTCTGCCTGGACTTTATGGACGAGCCGGGGATGTCGCCGGGATTACAGGGAACGGTAGCATTTATCGATGATGCCGGGCAGATTCACATGCATTGGGAGAATGGGCGAAGCCTTGCCCTGATCCCCGGAGAGGATTCTTTTCATAGGATAGACGGACCAGCAAACGAAGTGCCAAAGAGTGAAAAAGCGAAGAAGGAGAGAAGCCCGCAGAGGTAGCATGGAAACGTGCGGATCTTTGGGTGTGGCTGCTGTTTCTGCCCGTTGTCTGGTGGGCAGGCGCCATCACTGCCTGTGCCATAAAACCGGATACCAATCTGTTACAGATCTTACAAGTGCTGACCGAAAAACTGGATCAGCCTTTTTCTATTTCTTATACACCGTACACGCTGCGGTGTATGTTCACATTCACAATCGCCTATGTGTTAGGCATCGGTATTTATTATTCCCAGAAGAGAAACTATCGAAGAGGGGTGGAGCATGGCTCTGCCAAATGGGGTGATGCAGCTTCCATCTGCAAGCGTTACCGGGACAAGCGGTACACCCAGAATCTCATTTTAACCCAGAACTTCCGCATGGGATTGGACTGCTATAAGCACAAACGAAACTTAAATGTTTTGGTGGTGGGCGGTTCCGGTGCAGGAAAAAGCCGGGCATATGCTGTAGTCAACATTATGCAGTGTAACTGTTCCATGGTGATTACCGATCCCAAAGGAGAGCTTCTGCGGAAAACCGGAGGACTACTGGAGCGGGAAGGATATGAAGTGCGGGTGTTTGACCTCATCAATCCGGAAAACTCTTTTTGTTACAATCCCTTTGCTTATGTGCGGGATGACAAGGATGTGCTAAAACTCATCAACAACCTGATCCGAAACACCACGCCGAAAGGAGCGCAGAGTTCGGATCCGTTTTGGGAGAAAAGTGAGACTGCCTTGCTGCAGGCGCTCATGCTGTATCTTCTGCATGAAGCACCGCCGGAGGAACAGAACTTCTCCATGATCATGGAAATGTTAGGTTCTGCCCAGGTAAAAGAGGACGATGAGGAATACCAGTCTCCGCTGGATATCCTGTTTGAACGTTTGGAGATGCGAAATCCGGAAAGCATTGCAGTCAAGCAGTATGCGATTTACAAGCAGGCGGCAGGAAAGACCGCAAAGTCGATCCTGATCTCCGTAGGCGTCCGTCTGGCTGCGTTCAATTTAAAACAGATCGCCAATCTGACCTGTACCGATGAACTGGATCTTTACAGCATCGGGGAGAAAAAGGTGGCGCTGTTTTGCTGTATTCCGGATGCAGATACCAGTCTCAACTATCTGGTGGGCATGATCTACAGTAACCTGTTCCAGACCCTTTACTATGTGGCAGACCGGAAATACCATGGGAAACTGCCCATTCCGGTACACTGCATCATGGATGAGTGGCCCAACGTGGCATTGCCCGATGACTTCGATAAGCTGCTGGCAACCATGCGGTCGCGCGCAATTTCCTGCAGTATCATCATTCAGAACATCGCCCAGATGAAAGCCTTGTTTAAGGACAGCTGGGAAAGTCTCATAGGGAATTGCGATGAATTTTTATACCTGGGCGGGAATGAAAAAGAGGGGCATAAATATGTCTCAGAACTACTGGGAAAAGAAACGTTGGATACCAATACCTACGGGCAGACCAAGGGGAGAAGCGGAAGTTATTCTGTGAATTTCCAACAGTCTGGAAGAGAACTTCTTACCCCGGATGAAGTGCGACTTTTGGATAACCGGAAAGCGGTGCTGCTGGTGCGTGGGGAGCATCCCATTTTGGATGAGAAATACGATTTGCATAAGCATGTGAATGTGAAATATACCGAGGATGGCGGTGCGCCTCCATATGATTATGCGAAAGCACCGCTGTCCCATGAAGATGTAACCATTGATACCAGGAGACTGGATGATTATGAACTGCTCTCAGCTGAGGAGATCCTCGGAGGGGAGCAGTCTTTTTGATTGGAGGAATGCCATTGAAGAAAACAAATGAAATGCCAAAGAATCAAACAGGAAGCCATGCCATTGTACCGAAACGGATGGGAAAAGGGTCAAAATATCCCTTTGCCTTTTATGTGGCGCTGGTGCTGTCTATGACCGTAGGGGCAATGCCGGTGCTTGCTGCCGGAGATCCGCTGGCGGTTATTAATAACCTGTCCACCTTTATCTTTTCCCTGATCCGGGCCATCGGTCTGATCTTATTGGGATTTGGTGTGGTACAGGTAGGCTTGAGCCTAAAGAGCCACGATCCCAGCCAGAGAGCCAACGGGTTTCTGACGCTGGCAGGCGGCGTCATCATCACTTTCGCAAAAGAAATCCTGGACCTGATCGTTGGGTAGCAGGAAGAAATGGAAAGGGGCGGGGAGAGATTCTTCCTGCCCCGGCAAAGGAGGTGAAGCTGTTTGAGTGATAACTGGATCGTGCAGAACCTAAACTCTGCACTGAACACCTGGAATGAGAAGCTGGCAGAAATCTGGACACTGCTTACCCAAAGCCCGGAATCTTTTAAGGGGGGAGATATTTGGAGTGTCATCACTGGAATCAACGGAGCGCTGACCGCCATTGGTTATGGGCTGTTAGTCTTGTTTTTTGCTGCCGGGATTGTCAAGACCTGTGGCAGCTTTACGGATATGAAGAAGCCGGAGCATGCCCTCAAAGCCTTTATCCGGTTTGCTCTGGCACAAGGCGCCATTATGTATGGCATGGAACTGATGACAGCGCTGTTTTCCATTGTGCAGGGGATTGTGTCCACCATCATGGCACAGTCGGGCATGACAAACGGGGGTGTGACAGAACTTCCGGCAGAGATCGTGGAAAAGATTGAAGCGGTGGGAATGCTGGAATCCATTCCCTTGTGGATTGTGACCTTGCTGGGAAGTCTTTTGATTACGGTACTGTCCTTCATTATGATCCTTACCGTATATGGAAGGATGTTCAAGCTGTATATGTACACTGCCATTGCACCCATCCCCATTTCCACTTTTGCGGGAGAACCCTCCCAGTCGGTGGGAAAGAACTTTATCAAGTCCTATGCGGGAGTGTGTCTGGAAGGGGCGATCATTGCACTGGCCTGCATTATCTTTTCCGTATATGCTGCCAGTCCGCCGGCAGTAGGGGACACCTCTTTAAGTGCGGTGACCATTGTGTGGAATTATATCGGAGAGTTGGTGTTTAACTTATTGGTACTGGTTGGGGCGGTAAAAGCATCCGACCGGATTGTGAAAGAAATGATGGGATTATAGGAGGAAGTAAAACCATGAATGAGAAGAAAAATAGAAACGATAGAAAGACTTTGCCATTCCCTTGGGAATACGGGCAGGAAGAAATTACTTTGAAGGTATCCAGCTATGCTTACGGAAACGGACTTGCGATTTTGATGTATTGCCAGGAAGAAGGGGAGTTGGAATTGTTTGATGATCTGACGGTAAATCTTCCGGGAGGATATAGTCTGGAACCCCAAGAGGCATTTATAAGTGGTGATTTTACAAAGGACAAGCTGGCATTCATCGAAAAGAACAGGCTGGGAAACAGACTGCCGGGACAGGCCCGGTCAGGCTTTGCTACCTACACTCCGGTGTCGTTTGACCTTTCAAGGCTTGCCCAGTATGACCGGGAAGGAGTGGAAGAATATTGCAGACAATGGGGACTGGATGTGCCAAAAGAGCCGGAAAAAGACCAAGGGAAACTTACAGGCAAAAAGAAAAGAGAAAGAGAGAGATAAAAATATATGGAAGTAAAAATGAATAAAGAAATCCGCAACTATCAGGAGTCCATGTTTATGGGACTGAACCTGCGACAGTGCATCTTTTCCCTGCTTGCCATTCTTGTGGCAGTAGGGATTTATTTTGGTCTGGGAGACTATGTGGGGCAGGAAATGACCGGGTGGCTGTGTATTCTTGGTGCTGCCCCTTTCGCAGCCTGTGGGTTCTTCCAGTATCATGGCATGAATGCAGAGCAGTTTGCCTGGGCATATATCAAGTCCGAATTTTTATACCCCAAGCGATTGCTGTTTCAAAGCGAGGATCTGTACCATGCCTGCATGGAAGAGACTATGAGTCTTGGAGAAAAGACCAGGGGAGATGGCGCTGTTCTTTTGAAAAAGCGGGAACAGCGGGCAAGGAAAAAACAGATGAAGCAGAAAAAGAAGGCAGGAAGGAGTGGTGCGTTTGATTAAAACCTTACAGCAGGCATTAAAAATGGACCGGGAGAAGTTCAAAGTCCCAAGGTCTGTTCAGCAGGCGATTCCCATCCAGCGGATCTGGCCGGATGGGGTGTTCCAGTCCGGGACGAAATTTTCCAAATCTTTTCGGTTTTCGGATATCAACTATGCCATTGCAAGCAAAGAAGATAAAACGGAAATGTTCTTAGATTACAGCGAGTTGTTAAATGCTTTGGATTCCGGCGCATCTGCCAAGATCACCCTGAACAACAGAAGAATCAATAAGGAAGAGTTTGAAGCCTCCCTGCTGTTGCCGATGAAAGAGGACGGGCTGGATACATACCGGAAGGAATACAACGAAATGCTGTTATCCAAGGTCAGCGGCACCAACAACAGCATTTATCAGGAACGGTATCTGACGGTCAGTGTCCATAAGAAGAACATTGATGAGGCAAGAACCTATTTCGCCCGTGTGGGAACGGATATCATCACCCATCTGAGCAAGCTGTCCTCTATTGGGGAAGAACTGGATGCGGAACAGCGCCTGCAGATCTTCCGGGATTTCTTTCAGGCAGATCAGCCCCAGTGTTTTCCCTTTGATATGAAGGCATTTGCCAAACGGGGGAGCAGTTTCAAAGACTGGATTTGTCCCCAGTCCATGGAATTTTCCAAAGACTGTTTCAAGATCAACGAGCGGTACGGGCGGGTGCTGTATATGCAGGATTATGCCAGTTATGTGAAAGATGACATGATTTCGGAATTATGTGATTTGAGCCGAGATTTGATGCTGTCCATTGACATCCTCCCGGTGCCAACCGATGAGGCGGTAAGGGAAATCCAGAACAGACTTCTGGGCGTGGAAACGAATGTGACCAACTGGCAGAGACGCCAGAATGCCAATAATAACTTTTCTGCCATTGTGCCCTATGACATGGAACTGCAGAGAAAAGAGACCAAAGAGATGCTGGATGACCTGACCACCAGGGATCAGCGGATGATGTTCGGCATCCTTACCATGGTGCATATGGCAGACAGCAAGAAACAGTTGGATTCGGATACGGAAAGCATCTTATCCGTGGCAAGAAAGCATTTGTGCCAGATGGCAACTTTGAAGTGGCAGCAAGTGGATGGCTTGAATACGGTACTGCCTTATGGCATCCGAAAGATCAATGCCCTGCGAACCTTGACCACAGAGTCCACTGCAGTATTGATCCCGTTCCATACCCAGGAGATCATGCAGCCGGGTGGTATTTACTATGGGCAGAATGCGGTGAGCAAAAATATGCTGGTGGCAGATCGGAGGAAACTTCTGAACGGAAATTCTTTCCGTCTGGGTGTCAGCGGTTCGGGAAAGAGTTTCTCAGCAAAAGAAGAGATTGTGGACCTTGCCTTGTCTACGGAAGATGACATCCTCATCTTAGATCCGGAGTCAGAATTCGGTTCCTTGGTGGAAGCGCTGAATGGGGAAGTCATTTCCATTTCTGCAACGTCCCATACCCATCTGAATGCATTGGATATGGATTCTGCCTATGGAAATGATAAGAATCCGCTGATTGAAAAGTCGGAATTTATCCTGTCTTTGTTTGAGCAGTTAGTAGGGGCAGGAAATCTGTCTGCCAAGGAGAAATCCATCCTGGACCGCTGTACCGCAGATGTGTACCGGGAATATATCCGAAGCGGTTATAAAAGCGAAGTGCCGACCTTGAAGGATCTGTACCGCCAGCTCATGCTCCAGCCGGAAGAAGAGGCCAGAGGGCTTGCCTTGTCTTCGGAACTGTTTATCAACGGAAGCCTGAATACCTTTGCACAGAAAACCAATGTGGATACGAAGAACCGTATCATTGCCTATGATATCCGGGAACTGGGAGAGCAGCTCATGCCTCTTGGGATGCTGGTTACCTTGGACAGTATTTTCAATCGGGTAATCCAGAACTGGAAGAAGGGAAAGACCACCTGGATCTTTGCCGATGAGTTTTATCTCTTGTTCCGGTATCAATACAGTGCTGACTTTTTCTACCGGCTCTACAAGAGAATCCGTAAATACCAGGGATTTGTGACAGGTTTAACGCAGAACGTGGAGGTGCGCCCAGATAGGGCATTGTGTAAAGTAGCGTAGGTGCTACCGCTTACGATAGTGAGCGAATCAACTCACCTTACCGACTTGGTGGAAACACCATACGGGAACATCGCATGGTGAGAAAGGGGTTAGTCACCAAAAGGCTTTAGGTGCGACTGCACTCCAATGATAAGAAGATATGAGGACTAGATTGTATTTATCGAATGTGAGGTTCGAGTTTCTGTTTTTTGCAGATATGGGAATAAGCCTTGAAACCCATGCCATAACACTGTTTTATCATCTTCGACGGTAAGACAACTATCATCATGATATGGAACAGGCGTGAGAACACGTCACAAAGAACCGAAAGCAGGTCCGACAATCTTCACAAACCTATACACAGTGTTAACTGGGGATTGCCTAAGTCAGACTCATTTGTCTGATATGGTAACGGAAGCTCCGTAGTAGTCCGAGGGCGTTAATGGCGTCCACATGGCGAAGGGAGCTAGTTAGTAACATCTAAAATTGTAAGAATGAAAGGGAGGAGAAACCTCAATGAAACCAACATCAGAGATTTTAGAGCGTATCGCAAAAAGTTCTAAAGAACACAAAGACGGCGTATTCACAAGACTTTACAGATATTTGCTGCGTGAAGATATTTATTACGCCGCCTATCAAAAACTCTATGCAAACAGAGGTGCAACAACAAAAGGTATTGATGACGATACCGCAGACGGATTTAGTGAATTATATATTAAGAAACTAATCCAGGATTTACAGAACGGAACTTATAGGACGAATCCTGTAAGACGTGAATATATCCCGAAGAAAAATGGGAAAAAGCGTCCATTGGGAATACCGTCCTTTAGGGACAAACTTTTGCAGGAAGCTGTCAGAATGATACTGGAAGCAATCTATGAACCAGTCTTTCACGACCATTCCCACGGTTTTAGACCAAATAGGAGTTGTCATACAGCCCTACGTCAGATTTCCTCTGACTTCACAGGAGTTGTATGGTTTATAGAGGGCGATATAACAGGTTGTTTTGATAATATCAACCATGAAATATTGATTGATATACTTGCAAGAAAAATCAAAGACAGCAAATTTTTGAACATTATCCGTCAGTTTCTGAAAGCGGGATATGTGGAGAATTGGAAATACAATAAAACGTACAGCGGTACTCCGCAAGGCGGTATTTGTTCTCCTATACTTGCAAATATCTATCTGAATGAATTAGACCAAAAGTTTGAGAAAATCAAGAAAATATTTGATAAGCCAAGAAAAGCGGAAGAGCGAAAAACACCCGAATACAGAGAAATGGATAATGAGATGAAGAAAATATCTTATTGGATAGACCATACAAAAGATGTTAATGAAAGACAAGAATTAATTGACCGATATAAACATCTGAAAAAGGAAATCCATAAGATACCATGCCACCCACAGACTAACAAGAAATTTACGTTTGTTCGTTATGCAGATGATTGGCTGGTGGGAGTGTGTGGAACAAAGGAAGAGTGTATTGCTCTTAAAGCGGAAATAGCGGAATATCTGAATAATGAGCTGAAACTAACGCTTAGTGAAGAAAAAACGCTGATAACGCATAGCTCCGAAAAAGTACGCTTCTTAGGATATGATATTTGTGTCAGAAGAAGTCAGGAAATAAAGGGCTATAAGACGAAAAACGGAAAGTGGCGTAAGTCACGTTCTTTACACCTCAAAGTTGCTCTTACAATTCCTCATACGGAAAAGATAGAGAAATTCATGTTTGCAAAGAAAGCCATTATTCAGACAGAAGATGGCAGATTTAAACCAGTCCACAGGACAGCACTTTTAAATCAGTCTGATAGTGAAATTGTAGAACAGTACAATGCGGAAATGAGAGGATTGCTGAATTATTATAATTTAGCGGTTGATTATCATACCCTTGATTATTTCTGTTATTTAATGGAATATAGCTGTCTGAAAACGATAGCTAATAAGCATAAATCTACAATTCACAAAATCATCAGACAGTACAAGGACGGAAAAACATGGTCTGTTCCTTATGAAACTAAAGACGGAACAAAAAGAGTGCGACCTGTAAAAATCGCTGATTGCAAAAGAGGCGAGGCTAGTGACATTGTGTTCCAAAGAACAAAATTTAATTGGAAATCCACAATCAGACAAAGGTTAAATGCTGGCGTTTGTGAATTATGTGGGAAAAAGCATGCAGATTTATATGAAGCGCATGTAGTAAGAAATTTAAACGAATTGGGTAATTCTGATTGGGAACTGGCTATGAAATCTAAGCGTAGAAAAACGCTAGTGGTTTGTAGTGATTGCCACAGAAGAATTCATAAATAAGCGATATGTAAATTACTAATGGGGAGCCGGATACATGGAGACGTGTAAGTCCGGTTCCGAGGGAGGGTGTAGGAAACCTGTTGCCTATGCAATAAGGCGCCTTTGCCCTACCCTACGAACTTTTAAAATCGGATACTGCAAGACTGATGTTGGCAAACAGTGAGTTTTTGATCCTTTTGAATCAGGCAACCACAGACCGGGACGAACTGGCCTCCCTTTTGAATATTTCCGAGAACCAGTTATCCTACATCACCAATGTAGGCGCAGGAAAGGGATTGATCCGGTGTTCCGGAAATCTGGTGCCATTTGAGAACAGCTTTCCCAAGAATACGAAGCTGTACCGCTTGATGACAACGAAACCGGGAGAGTGTTAGTCGAAAAGATATTTTTTAGGGTGCTGTTGAAATTTCTTTGGCAGCATCTTTTTGGGAAGGAGGGAATGTAAATGGAAGAAGGACAAACAGTGGAAATCCAGGAAACGAGAGAACCGCTTCGGGAGCAGGGCAGTATCCGGGCATTGCTGGAGCTATTGGAACAGCAGGGGATGGAGCAGGAAAAAAGGGATGTACTTTGTATGGCAGATTATATTGATTCCATGGAAATGCAGCTGGGAACTGTCCTAAAGGAATTGGGAGAGGTGAAAAAGCAACTGGGTGTGATGCAGGAAAGTAAGGTCAAACTCTTTGCGGTGAATACAATCCAGAAGGCAGAACATCAGGTGAAAACACTTCGTTTTCAGGTGGGAGAATGGAAACGAAAGTTTGTGGAACGGGCAGAACAGGCAGTAGTTGATTTTAAAGAAAAGGGGAAAGATGCCCTTGCCTGTGCGGTAAAGGGAATGCACCTTACCCAAGGCTTGCAAAAAATCCAATCGTCTCTGCATACGGTGATGCTGTCGATGGATCAGAAGATTGACCGTCTGGGGAGCATGGCGGAAGAACTGCATGTTGCCAAAGGGCATCTGAAAAACGCATTTTTGGAAATGAACGGAAAAGATACCGCAAAAATCACAGAGCGAAATCCGGAACAGGGAATAATCTTTCAAACCCAGAAGGTGTTATTCCAATCCATGCGGAGTATCCATCAGTTGGAACAGAAAACGGAGCGATTGCAACAGCAGATAGGGAAGCTGGAAGCAAGAGAAGGAAAACAACCGTCTGTGAAGGATACCCTGCAGAAACTGAGACAGGAACAACACCCTTTGAAGTTTGGTAAAGAAGAAAAACAGAAGTCTGCGGTTCGATAAAGAGAAGTTTTTCAAAGGGAGGTGAAATCCATGAAAGAAAAAACAACCATTACGTTTCTTGCAGCGGAGTGCGGGGAGTTCCATGGGATGGGGGAATGTATCGAATGTACATCTTTAAAAGAAGCCTTCCGGCATTACCAGAGATTTTGCAAACGTTCCCCTCAGATGCTCCCGTCTTTGGAGTTTTCCCTCCACCATGCAGACGATCCGCTGTATAACGAGGGAGAATATCCATTGGTGACCGGGGAGAAGGGAAAAGAGTTACTATCCTATGTTCCCTATTATGCCAATCATCCGCTAGTGCAGGAAGCGGTAAAGGAACTGGAACAGCTGGAGAGCCAGCAGAAGAAATCAAAAAAGCGAGGAAGGGAACGTTAGAAAGTACAAAAGATGGGAGGTGTGTGATTGAAAGAAATCAAAGAAAAAGTGCGGGATCAAAGTCCAAAGATCCGTAATCCTGCCTCCCGGCTTCCAAAGGAACTGGTACGTTCTGCGATGCTGGAAGCAAAAGAGAAGTCCAGCATCATGGCAGATAAGATCGGAAGAGAAACGGGGGAGGAATCCCCGGTGGAATATGCCGGAAACCGCATCCAGCGTGTGGAACAGCGCATAGGAAGGGAAAGTGCTTCGGCAGCCTATCGTGGCGGTAAGAGGCTGGCGGTGAAAACCTATGAGAAGGTAAAGGCGCAAAAACAAAAGCAGAGAGAAGCCACGACAACCCCGTTGGGAGAGGAAAAAGCAAGAGGTGGCACATCTACCCAGGCAGGGCAGACAATGGCAAAGAAAGGGCGAACAGAAGCCATAAGAAGCATTAAGGTTAAGCCGGAAGCCGAGAAAACAATCAAGGAAGCTGGAAATCGGACGGTAAAAACAGCGCCCCGTGTGGTGAAAGCCTCTCCGGTTTCTTCCCAGAAAGTGAAAACCCAGGCAGTCTTACAGAAAAAGCAAGCACTGAAATCTATGAAAGCAGCCAGGGAAGCGAAACGGGCTGCCATGCACTCGGTTCAGACTGCCAAGCAAAGTGCAAAGACTGCAAAGGCAACCGGAAGAGGATTGAAAGCCATGGCAGAAGCCGCCGCTCATGCAGTAAAAGCAGCATTTGCGGCTCTGATGGCAGGTGGAGGCGCAGTGTTTGTCGTTCTGATTCTGATTGTGGGGATTATTGGGGGTGCAGCCTTTTTGGGGAATTCCCAGAGTAGTGAGGCTTTGAGTGCGGAAGTGTTGGCGCATACGCCCGCCATTCAAAAGTATGCCAGTGAATTTGGCATCCCGGAATATGTTCCGGCAATCCAAGCCATTATGATGCAGGAGAGCGGGGGCAGGGGAACAGATCCCATGCAGGCCAGTGAGTGTCCTTATAACACCCAGTATCCCAATACTCCCGGTGCGATTCAGGATGCTGACTATTCCATCAAGGTGGGGATACAATATTATGCAGATTGCGTCCGGGAAGCCGGATGCCAAAGCCCACAGGATATGGACAAGCTGAAACTCAGTTGGCAGGGTTATAATTATGGGAATGGATATATATCGTGGGCGTTGGAAAAATTTGGCGGTTACAGTGAAGCCAATGCGCTTCAGTTTTCCCAGGAGCAGGCAGTCGCCCATGGCTGGTCGGGTTATGGTGATCCGGAGTATGTGCCTCATGTGATGCGGTATTATTCCGGCGGTGGTTGGTTTACCGGACTCTTTGGAAACGGACAGCTTGTCACCATTGCGAAAAGTCAGCTTGGAAATGAAGGCGGTCAGAAGTTCTGGTCATGGTATGGATTTACCAGTCGGGAGGAATGGTGTGCGTGCTTTGTCAGCTGGTGTGCTGATCAGGCAGGGTTGATTCAGAAAGGAGCGGTACCAAAGTTTGCTCTTTGTGCTGCAGGCGTGGACTGGTTTCAGACACAAGGGAGATGGCAGGGTGCAGGAAGTGCACCAAGTCCCGGCATGATTATTTTTTTTGATTGGGATCATGACGGAGCCAGTGACCATGTAGGAATCGTGGAAAGCTGCGATGGAACTACGGTACATACGATTGAGGGAAACAGCGGAGATGCGGTAAAGCAGAACAGCTATACGGTGAATTCCCAGTCGATTCTGGGGTATGGGCTGGTAGCTTATTAAAAAGTAAAAATCAAATGGATTGCATTGTGGGAGTCGAGAAACAATGTTATAATGTAAAGGAAGGCAGGGCTGATGTCCTGCCTGTTAATGAATACGAAAAGTACAATCAGGAGATTGATAAAATAGAGTAATTGGGAAGTGAAATGATTGAAACGGGAAGAGATTTTTGAATATGTAAAAAAGCAATATGGAACAATTCCGGAATATCTTTGGAAGAGTTCTCCGGAGAGTGCAATCCTCCGGCATGAGAATGGAAAGTGGTATGCAGCTATTCTGCGAGTTGAAAAATCGAAACTGGGTTTGAAAGAGGAAGGAAGCGTAGATATCATCAATGTGAAATGTGAACCGGATATGGTTGGACTTCTGACACAGACCTACGGTTTTCTGCCAGGGTATCACATGAATAAGAAGTATTGGATCACCATGTTATTAGATGGAAGTGTAAGTGAGGCAAAAATCTTAGATTTTCTGGATATGAGTTATGATTTGATAGATGGGAAAAAAGATTGAGTTTAGAGGTTCTGTAACGAATTTGGCATAGGAGGGATTCTATTATGGACAAGAGAGAACAGATGATCCGGTTATGGTTTTCTATGTGGCTGGAAAAGAAAGATTTGGGAATGGACGATATTTTTGCAGAGAACGTGAGTTATACAGAAAGCTGGGGACCATGTTATAGCAATCGTGAAACTGTAAAGCATTGGTTTCAGGAATGGAATATGAGGGGGAGTGTAATCGCCTGGGATATCAAACAGTTTTTTCATAAAGAAAATCAGACCATTGTTGAATGGTATTTTAAAAATGTGATGGAGAAGGGGGATATTGAAGAATTTGATGGAATTTCATTGATTGAATGGTCAGAAGAGAATAAAATTCAATCCTTGAAGGAATTCGGCTGTAATCTTCATAACTACGATCCGTATCAAAAGAGTGATACGCCCCAATTCAGAGCAGAAAAAATTCATTGGTTTTAAAATTATTAGGCAAGTAGTATAAAGGGATTTTAGCAAGCAATGAGAAGGTGTATGGTGACATGCATCTTCTTTTTGCGTTCCAAAAGATTTTTAAGATTTACATGAATTTCTAAATGTGCCATAGACTTCTTTGTTTGTTGTAGATAGCATAAAAACCTTATGATACAATATCTGATTAGAGGAGATGAAACCGCATGAATAAAATTGCTATTATTGAAGATGATATAGACATTTGCAATATGATTGCAAAATTCTTAGAAAATAATAAATATATCGTTCATTATGCATTGAATGGTGCAGAGGGAATAGAATTGTGTAAATCGCTTGTTCCAGATTTAATAATACTTGATATTATGTTACCGAGGTTAAACGGAAATGATGTATTACAGAGATTGCGTAAATTTACAAACGCTCCAGTTATTGTTGTTTCTGCAAAAACAATGGTACAGACAAAAATAGACTTATTAAAATTAGGTGCTGATGATTATATGACTAAGCCGTTTGACTTGCATGAGCTTCTTGCTCGTATTGAAGCAAATTTGAAACGGACTTCAAATACTTCCTGTCAAAATGATACTTTGACATATAGAGATATTGAAATCAACAACTCTCTAGTTTATATAAAAGAAGTATTAGTACCTTTTACATCAACCGAGTTAAAGATTTTAAGACTATTATTACAATATCCGCAAAAAATTTTTTCAAAGCAAAATTTATATGAATCCATTTGGAATGAAACGTATGCTTATGATGATGATACGATAAATACCCATATCAGTCATATTCGTAAAAAAATTAAGGCGATTACAAATGAAGATTATATACAAACCATTTGGGGAATCGGTTATAAAATTAAATAACTTTAGATTTTCTTTAGACTTATCGGATATAGTGGCATAGAAAGGAGTGTTTAGAATGACAAAATTTATATGTGAAACAAAAAATCTAAGCAAAAAATATAAAGATTTCTATGCCTTAAAGAATGTGAACTTAACTATTCCAAAAGGAGAAATCTACGGTCTTGTAGGTGAAAATGGGGCAGGAAAAACAACTTTAATCCGATTATTAACGGGACTTAATTTTAAGAGTGAGGGAGAAATAATCCTGTTTGGACATACGGATAATCTACAATATGAAAGGGCGAAAATCGGTTGCACGATTGAAATGCCAGCATTATACAAGGATATGACGGCTTCACAAAATTTGGAAGTACAAAGGATACAGCGTGGGATTCCAAACAAAAAGTGTATTGCCGATACTTTAGAATTGATAGGTTTATCCAATGCTGGCAAAAAAAGAGTGGCAAACTTTTCTTTAGGAATGAAACAAAGGCTTGCTTTAGGTGTTGCATTATTAGGTGAGCCAGAATTTTTAATTTTGGACGAACCCGTCAACGGACTTGACCCAACGGGAATTATTGAATTAAGAGAACTTCTTAAAAAACTAGTAAAAGAACGAGAGGTGACGATTTTAATATCCAGCCATATATTAAGTGAATTACATCAGCTTGCTACCTGTTATGGATTTCTTCATAAGGGAGAACTTTTGAAACAAATTTCTGCTGAAAAATTAAACGAAGAATGTAAACGCCATATTTGTTTAAGGACAGATAATATCCAAAAAACCACTCTTTTATTAGAGCAAAAGGGAAAGATTAACAATTACTCCGTTTACCCTGATAATTCTATTCGTATATACGAGTGCTTAGAGAATGTAAGAATGATTTCTAAATTGCTATCCAGTAATGGAGTTATTATTGATGAAATTTCTGTGCAAGGAGAAAATTTGGAAACATACTTTGAAAATCTAATAGGGGGGCGAAAAAATGTTTAATCAAATAAGAGCAGAATTTTATAAATTATTTCATACAAAGGCATTATACTTAACCTTTGCTTTGATTTTAGCGGTCTTTGGAATTTTCTCCATAGGCGGTCAGCAACAATTTGTGGTATCAAGTTCAAGTTTAGACGAAACATGGAAAATAGGAGAAACGGTTGGATTTCTTGCACGTGCTTATAGCGATACAGCACACCCAATGATTGAAGAAATAATAAGGACAGCCACATCTTATACGGTATTTTTCTGGCTGATTGTTCTTATATTTTCTGTCATTTTCTTTTCAAGAGAATATACGGATTCAACAATTAAAATTGCGATTGCAAGCGGACAAAGCCGAATTAAGTTTTTTGTTGCGAAATATATTGTGATTACGATTACCAGTATATTTCTATACTTTTCATTTATTATGATTGCATTTATAATAGAATGTGCGAAATTTAATGTTCCAATACAACTGTTTCCAATGCTGAAAATTGCAGGACTAAATTGTATGGTTATGGGAGCATTTATCGGAATTACACTTATGTTATGTGTAATATTCAAACATACGGCAATCGTTGTAGGGGCTATGTCATTGTTTACATTTAGTGGACCGCTTATCTATATGATGACATGGGATAATATGTCGGCTCAGTCATGGAGAGTTCTAACCTACTTAAAAATAAATCCTATGTACTACTGGATGAATACTTGTTCTTACAATCTGATAAATCATTTAGAAATCAATATTCTGACTTATTTTGTGGGAACTATAATTATTACATTTCTTGTTTCAGCATTGATATTAAGAAAGCAAGAAATACGCTAATCATAACAGAAAGGGGAAATGCGAACATGTTATATTTTTTATTGATTTGTCTTATTTTCATATTAGTATTTTCCCTATTCTCTATTATCAGAACCATTCATAATATAAATAAGCAAATAAAGGAACAGCGGAAAATACGGGTGTCCTTATCAAATAAGTATATTGAAGAATTAGCTTATGCAATCAATCAAAAAGATACTCTACATAAAAAATTGCAGGTTCAAATTAAGCAGGAAGAAGAACAGTTAAAACAATCTATATCTAATATAAGTCATGATTTAAGAACACCTTTGACATCGCTACAAGGCTATTTAACACTTTTGCAGGAATGTGAAAATAAACAGGAGCAAGAACAATATCTGAAAATCATTAAAGCAAAAACTGACTATCTCACAGAGTTAGTGCAAGAATTTTATGATTTGTCTGTGTTAGAAAATGAGCAATCTGATGTTGAATGTGAGCGTATTGATATAAATAGAATTGTTACAGATTGCTTAATTGAAAAGTATTATGAATTTGGAGAAATCCAGCCAATCATTCAAGCAGAAAATGCTCCTGTATGGATATACGGAAATAATCTTATCTGTAAACGAATTATTGAAAATTTAATTGTAAATGCACTTCGTTATTCAGATAATTACATTGAAGTTTCTATCAATCAAAAAGGAGTGTTCACGATTAAAAATTCAACAAAATCCCTTGATAATATTGATGTAAATTCATTATTTAATAAGTTTTATACCGCTGATAAGTCGCGCAACAAAGGAAGTTCTGGTTTAGGCTTGTATATTGTAAAAGAATTGCTAAAAAAAATTGACGGTAAAATTGAAAATGTAAGTTACGAAGGAAATATTTTGTCAATTTCTATTCAGTTTTGCGTTGTCTGATTTATTATAAATCAGATTTTATTCCCTTTTCCTCTTGTTTGCCACAAACAGAAAAGAAAAAGTCCTGTCAAAAACTTACCACCATTGGTGGTGCTTGCACTCTTTACGGGGCTTTTTTTGTGGTATCTTCTCGCAAGAGAAAAAAGATTACTCGTCCTCACCATCAAAATGGTTATTCCTCAATACTTCCCGTAACAGTTACATATCTTCTTTTGAATTTGGGTTTATCATTTTCAGAACTTGGTAAGGTGTCTTATACTTATGATCCTCTATGCTTTCTCCAAACATATCCATGCTATATAAATCATCATAGCGGTCTAACAGTTTTTGAAATTTCCAATGTTGAATAAATTCTTTGATTAGGTAAAGATCAGACGCTTCAATGCTCGTATATAATTTCAAAAAGAAAATCATAAATTTTTCAATCTGTAACATTTCTAGGACATTTCTGTTGTAAAATAAGAATTGGAATGATAGCAAAATTGTCGTAAAGGATGAAAAGGAATGAAACAGATTTTAATCGTAGAAGATGATGAACTTTTGAATAAAATGTTAGTTTACAACCTACAGTCAGAATCCTATGGGATTGTTTCGGTGGAAACGGTAAAAGAAGCCATGGAAGTGCTGAAGAGCCAACCGTTTGATCTGGTACTATTGGATATTAATCTTCCGGATGGAGATGGATATGCGATTGCAAAAACAATCCGGGAAAAATATAGTGATACCATTGTAATCTTTTTGACCGCAAATGACAGGGAAAGTGATGAGATCCGGGGGTATGAACTTGGAGCAGTAGATTATATCACAAAACCTTTTTCCATCCATTCCCTGCAGAGAAAAGTAGAAAATGTACTGCGTATGATGCGGCATCATGTGTCCATGCAGGATGTCTTTGATGATGGCAGGCTGTTTTTAAATTTTGCAGAGCAGACAGCTATGCTGGGGGGAAAGCCATTGACCTTATCGACTTTGGAGTTTCGGATGCTGAACCTGTTTTGCCAGAACCGCAATCGTGTATTAACAAGAAAACAGTTGTTGGAAAAAATATGGGACTGTACAGAGAATTATGTGGACGAGCATACGTTAACGACAACGTTAAGCCGCATCCGAGGAAAGATTGAGACAGATGGAACGGTATATATCAAAACCGTATATGGTATGGGATATAAATGGACCGGAGGTGAACCTGCATGATAGGAAAGAAACTTTCTGTAAAAAGGATGTTTTTTTGGCTGACTGCCGGAATGACACTCACAATGACAGCGATCATATTGGTCGCATTCTTTCTGACCCAAAATATTGTAGTGTTATGGGTTGGGATGGCTTTGATAGTCTGTGCAATACTGTGGATGCTTTTTATGGTACAACTGTTGGGAATGAGACTGTCAAATTTTACTTCTGAATTGTGTCAGATTCTTGATGACATGATGAACCGTAGTCAGGAACCCGAAAATGTATCAGACAAAGAAACGATTTTTGCCCGTATCCATCATCGCCTGGTACGTCTGTATAACATCTTGCAGGAAAGTAACCGGAAGGTAGAAGCAGAACGGCAGGAATTACAGTCGTTGGTGTCAGATATTTCTCATCAGGTCAGGACTCCGGTAAGCAACATGAAGATGATTGTGGATACACTTTTGACAAAACCTCTGGAAGAACAGGAGAGGAATGAGTTTCTTAAAAGTGTAAGAGGGCAGATCAATAAACTGGATTTTTTAATACAGGCATTAGTCAAAACCTCCCGTTTGGAAACCGGGGTGATTCAATTAGAGAAAGAAGAGCATTTCTTATATGATACTTTGGCTCAGGCTATGAGTGGAATCTTATATTCTGCAGAACAAAAAAAGATCCATGTATCGGTGGAATGTCCGGAGGATCTGTGCGTATCCCATGACAGTAAATGGACTGAAGAAGCGATTTTTAATCTATTGGACAATGCAGTAAAATATACCCCGACAGGTGGACATGTAAATGTGTCGGTAGCGCAATGGGAAATGTATGTGGAAATAAAAGTATCTGATACCGGAAAAGGAATTTCAGAAAGCAATCAGGCATCTATTTTCAAGAGATTTTACCGGGAAGAAGAGATTCATAATCAGCCGGGTGTTGGAATCGGTCTTTATCTGACCAGGGAAATTGTGACACAGCAGGGTGGTTATGTTACTGTGGAATCACAGGTGGGAAAGGGATCAGCATTTTCTATTTTTCTGCCAAGATAAATAAAAGACAAATATGGAGGGATTTGAATGATGTATCAAACCGTATTAATAGAAAACATTACTACTGAAAATGTAACTGAAAAAATAAATACAAAACTCCTGGAAATGGAAAAACAAAGCTACAAACTTGTAACCATGTCATTTCTGGGAACTGAAAAAGCTGTTTTGGTTTTCAAAAAAGGATTAAAAGGCAGTTTGTTGTGATATTTTAAACAGAATTATAGTCACAGATAAAATCAAGAATAGCAGAATATCATATTTTGTATCGTTTGCAATTTTTTTGAAATGTCCGAGATTTGTAACAATTCAGGCTGAAATTCCTTGAATTTTGTTCCTTTTCTCGGACATTTCTGAGACATTTGTATTTTATAATAGAGCTATCATAAAGAAAGGCAGAAAGGAGTTTATAAAATATGAGTATTTTACAGACAATCGATTTAAAGAAATATTATGGAACAGAGCCCAATATTACAAAGGCTTTAGACGGTGTGAATTTTTCAGTAGAGGAAGGAGAATTTGTAGCGGTAGTAGGAACTTCAGGTTCCGGAAAATCCACGATGCTTCATATGATGGGAGGTTTGGACACTCCTACTAGTGGAAAGGTCATTGTACGTGGAGAAGAGCTGGCAAAGAAAAACGATGAAGAGCTGACGATTTTCAGGAGAAGAAATATTGGTTTCATTTTCCAAAATTATAATTTGGTTCCAATTTTGAATGTTTACGAAAATATTGTTCTCCCGGTAGAACTGGATGGAGATACGGTAGATCGGGGATTTATGGATGAGGTAGTTCATATGCTAGCTCTGGAAGATAAACTAAAGAATATGCCGAATAATCTCTCTGGAGGACAGCAGCAGAGGGTTGCAATAGCAAGAGCTCTGGTTGCTAAGCCTGCAATTGTGCTAGCTGATGAACCTACAGGGAACCTCGACTCGAAAACCAGTGCAGATGTTATGGGATTGATCAAACGGACCAGTTATGAGTTTCACCAGACGGTGGTAATGATTACACATAACAATGAGATCGCCCGACTTGCAGACCGGATTGTCCGTATTGAGGATGGTAGGATCGTGGAATAAGGAGGTGGCAGGCTATGACTTGGCCTTTTGAAAATAATACAAATGGAATTGTCAAGAATCTGGCGAAGAGAAATTTAAAAAGCGAAAAACGAAGAAATATCATGGTAGTGATTGCGGTTGCATTGGCTGCGTTTTTGGTTTGCTTATCAGGTTTAACCGCTATTTCTATTACAAAAATGAAAAAGGATCGGGTAGTTGATACTTATGAGGCAACTTATGTCAGAGTTTCTGAAGAAAACCTTGAAAAGCTAAAAGATGTCACAGAGTTTGAACGTGTAGGAGAATATTATATTGTTGGAGAAAAAGAATCTTCCAAAGGCTTTACAGGTTCTTTTGCCTATGCAAATAATGATATGATGTATATGATGCGTTCCCAAATGAAACTGACAGATGGGAATCTTCCCCAAAAAGAAAATGAAATACTTGTCAGTAAGATATGGCTTTCCAAATATTATCCTTCGGCAGGTGTTGGTGATACAGTAACTTTGGATATAAGTAGTTTTCCGGGTGATTATACGATTTCAGGAATTGTGGATGCGCCAGCAGACGATAGCAAAAATTTGTATTCGTTTATGATATCAAAAGCTACTTTACAAAAAATGAATATGTATAAATCAGATGGATACTTTGCGTATGTCCATTTGAAAAATGTGGAAAATATGCCGGAGGAAACTTCAAAAGCATTTTTTACACAAATTGCAGAAAAAAATCAGCTTAGGAGTGTTAGATTCCATAGTGAATTTTTTAAAGACATGAATACAGACTGGAGTCAGTTTATGATTGTGCTAGGCTTAGCTGGTATTATTGGTCTTGGTGCGTGGGTTGTGATACAAAGTATTTTCCGTATCTCCATTAACGATAAAATAAAAAGTTACGGGCAGCTTCGGACCATTGGCGCTACTAAAAAACAGATTATACGGGTTGTAAAAAAAGAGAGAAATCGGCTCGGAGTGATTGGAAGTATCATAGGAATAACACTAAGTGTAATACTTTCTCTTATTATTTTCCCAAAAGGATTTTCAATCAGCGGATATTTAGGATGTATCCTGATGACAATCATATTTTGTTGGCTAACTATATGTATAGCTGTTCATAAACCAATAAAATTAGCAGCAAAAATATCACCGATTGAAGCAGTTCGATTTAGGATAGAGCAAAAAAGCAAAATTCATATACGCAAAAAGAATAAGAAATTAACCCCTGTGTCTATAGGAATGATGAATTTTAAGAGGGATTGGAAAAAAACATTTAGTATTATATTTTCATTGAGCTTAAGCGGTATTTTACTTTTAGTTATCAGTTCACTTTGTCTTGTGCAATCTCCAGAAAGACTTGCAAGACATTATTTTCCTAATGGAGATTATAAAGTGTTTTTATACTCTGAAAACGAACATATAGACACATTAAAGAACGGTAATCCTTTAGATGAGCAATTAAAAGAGGAGATATTGGCGATAGATGGAGTGAGTGATATTATCGCAACCAGAAAATCTGCAACCTTTGAGGCAGTTTATAACAACTTTAGAGGACGGGGGCATTGCGATATGCTCACCTCAGAGAACTATGGAACGATAGAAAAAGCTCTTGTTGAAGGTGATATGCCAAAAGATGCTCATGATATATTGATAACACACGGATATGCTGATTTCGGAGAAACGGTGAAACCTGGAATGAAGATAAATTTGTCATTCGGAGAGAAAAGCATCCCGGTAAGGATATCTGGTATCTTTGATACATCAACAGCAGTAGTGAATCAAGGGCGGACAGGTTACGGATTTGATAGTGGCATGATGTATGCAGGAGAAGAAGTGTTTCGTGAACTTCTGCCGGATATTGAGAACTTTGATTATACCTGGGATATCGTATATGACAAAGCAAGTAAGAAGAATGTAGAGCAGTCATTGGAAAGTATTATTGCGACAAATTCGGAACTCTATCTGTCAAAAGCTTCAGATCATGCGGCATGGGTAGAAAAACAGAATGTTCATTATAATATTGAGAAATTCCTTTCATGGCTGATTTTTATATTCGGAGTTATTAATCTTACTAATACGACATTATCCAATCAATTAGCGCGTAGACAAGAAAACAGTGTGTTACGTTCCGTGGGATTAACATCAAAGCAGCTTGCAGCAATGACGGTATATGAGGGATTAGGGTATGTTTTATGTAGTATCTTTATAAGTCTGGCAATAGGTTTGCCAATTTCTATTTTTGCTTGTCATAAATTCAGTATTGAAATTTATGGTGGAAAAATTGTTCCATATGCATTCCCATTACAAGAAATGCTAATCTATATTTTGGTGATTATTGGAATGGAACTGTTCTTGTCTATATGGACAATCCGCAGACAGAAAAAACAATCCCTGATTGAACAAATGCGGGCAATGGAATAAGAGAAAAATGCTTTTGCTGAAAAGTGTGGAACATTTTGGCAAAAGCATTTTTTATGAAAATATTTTTTCTTGAAAGAAAATAAGATATAATCAATCTATGTTTTGAAATGATGATCATCAGAAAAACTGTATTTAGGACATTTCTGCAACATTTGAGGTTTAAAATAGTGACAAGTTTAGAAGATGGGAAAGGAAGAATCTGGATTGAGGAAAATTTTAATTGTAGAAGATGACAAAGTATTAAATAAAACGCTGGCTTATAATCTTACTGCAGATGGTTACGAAGTAACTTCTGCATATAGTTTTCTGGATGCAGTAGAACGATTGAAAAAGAGTGAATTTGATATTGCTCTGTTGGATATTAATCTGCCGGATGGAAACGGTCTGCATTTATGTGATGAAATCAGAGGAAGAGGGCAGCATACCTATATTATGTTTATCACAGCAAATGATAAAGAAGGCGATATGTTGAAAGGCTATGAAGCCGGATGCACAGATTATATTACAAAACCATTTTCAGTGATGGTTCTCTGTAAAAAGGTAGCCGCAGTTTTTGAAAATATGGAATTGCGGACACCAAAGCATGATGTATTTGAGGATGAAGTTTTGAAAATTGACTTTTCCGAGCAGAGTGCGGTTTTGGAGGGAAAGGTGATAGAGTTTACACCAAAAGAATACCGTACCTTATTTTTATTTGTAAAAAATCCGCACATTATATTAACGAAGCGGCAACTGATTGAGAAGTTGTGGGATATTGATGGGGATTTTATAGATGAGCATACGCTTACTACCATTATCAGCCGCATTCGCAAAAAGATTGAAACAGATGAGCGAAAATATATTAAAACTGCTTACGGAATGGGGTATCAATGGATAGGCGGTGAATCACGATGAAATTACAGAATTTATCCACTAGAGCTTTTCTGCGGCTGATTGTGGGGGGTGCTTCACTGACATCAATTCTTTTGTTGTTCATCCTTTATGCCTTCACAAAAGATATAAGGATGATACTTGGTGGTTTCAGCGTGATGATTCTTCTGTTTCTATGGGGTGCAGTCTTTTTGCATTATTTCCAGAAGAAACTATCGGTATTTACAGATGGACTATGCCGAACATTAGATGAAATGATGGATAGTACCGTTCGTCCGCAAATAAATTATGAAGCAGAAACACTGTTAGCACGCATCAGTCATCGTCTGGAAAGATTATATCATGTAATGCAGGAAACCCGGTATAAAGTAGAAGAAGAAAAAGCAGAATTACAGTCTTTGGTATCTGATATTTCACATCAGACCAAAACACCGATAGCAAATCTAAAAATGCTTAATGACACAATGTTGACCAGAAGAATTACTGATGAGACACGTAAGGAATTTTTACATGCTACTGCCAGTCAGTTAGATAAACTGGACTTTTTGATTCAGGGAATGGTGAAAACATCACGATTGGAAACTGGAGTGATCACTTTGGAAAAGAAAGAAACAGCTATTGCGGATACACTTGTAGATGCGATAAATGGGGTTCTTGCTCCTATGGAAAGAAAGCATCTTCATTTATCCGTAAATTGTCCTGAAAATTTAACGGTTTCACATGACAGTCGCTGGACCTCAGAAGCATTGTTTAATCTTTTAGACAATGCAGTAAAATATACTCCGGAAGGCGGTGACATTCACGTAGCAGTACAGGACTGGGAGATGTATTTGGAAATTGCCGTAACGGATACGGGAAGAGGCATTCCGGAAAGTGTCCAGGCAACAATTTTCAAACGATTTTATCGGGAAGAAGCTGTACATGATGTGGATGGGATTGGAATAGGATTATATCTGGCGCGTGAGATTATCACTATGCAAGGTGGCTATATTACAGTTGAAGCAGAGGTGGGAAAAGGCTCAACTTTCTCTATATTTCTTCCTCAAAGATAATGAAACGGCGGTCTGTTTATTCGGACTGCCTTTTTTTGAAAAAATTTAGAAAAAAAGAATTTTAGGACATTTCTGCAACATTTGAGAGTTAGGATAATGGAGAAAGGGGGCAATGGGGATGACATTACCATTTGAGAATGATACCAGTGCTATTACAAAAAAGTTGGCAAAACGCAATGTATCAGCAAATCGTATTTTTTGCCTTTTTAATATCTTAACAATAGCATTAGCAGTTAGTTTAATTGTTGGAATTTCTTTATTCCAGCAGGGAACTAAAATTAGTGAGCAAAAGATTTTAAAGCAAATGCAACAAGCCACCATTGGTGGCCTTACAGCAGAACAGATAGAAGTTCTGAAAAAAGAGCCTGTTCTTGAGGACATTGTACCATATAAGCATAGTGACAGCTTTCTAATGGATGGAATCAAATTTGAAGCGGTTTATATGCCGAGTGGTTTTGGAATTATAAATTCCTATGAATTAGTCAGTGGAACCTGTCCAGAACAGTACAATGAAATCGTAATTGATAAAAATGTTCAATTAAAGCTGGGGTATCAGCTAAATATAGGAGATACCATCACTTTACCAACGGCGGGGAGTAAAACAGAGGACTTCATCATTACTGGTTTTACTGATAATGTGGAAACAGGAACATTTTACTTTTATGTCTCCCCAGCGTATGCAGAGCAGGGAGTGTTATTATCTGATATTCCGTATAGTGCCTTAATTCGTGTAAATGGTGCGACAGAAATGGGACTTGTTGATTTTGAGAATACAGTATATCGTCTGGCTTCATCCCAAGACATAAGTAGGAATCAACTTTATTTTAATAGCAAATTCTGTTCCTCACTTATTAGTGGATCAGGAATGGGAGGTGTTTTTTTAGCGACTCTCTTTATTGCCTTTTCAAGCGCAATTGTCATATACAGTGTGTTTTACCTTTCTGTATCAAATCAAGTATCACAGATTGGACAACTCAAAACTATTGGTATGACAGAAAAACAAATTAAGCGGATGATTCGTAAAGAGGGGTATCGTTTCTGCCTATTCGGAATACCTGCCGGTATTACAGTAGGTATCATATTTGCATATTTGTTAGAGCCAAACGGAATAACGATTATCAATGCCATAGCCACAAGTATTTTTGCAATAATATTAGGAAATATCATTGTACAAATTTCCGTATATAAGCCTGCCCAAATAGCTTCAAATATTTCTCCTATTGAAGCAGTGAAATATGTTGGAAACACTACTTATCTAAAAGAAAGCAAAGTGCGGAACAGAAAAAATCATATTCGCCTCTCACCGTATTCCTTGGCCTTATTGAGTGAAAAGCAGGATCGAAAAAAACACAATCTGACGATTGCCTCACTTGCAATCGGTGGGGTTTTATTTATGGTTGGAGCCACTTTTATATCATCATGGAACCCAGATTCCTTTGCGCGAATGGGGAATTTGGAAGATGGAGAATACTATATTACGATTAACCACAATACATTAATCAATCCCAAACCGTATGGTATTTCGGAATATCAAGTTGACACACCTTTTTCGCAAGAACTCATGGAAGAATTGCAACAAATCTCGGAAATCAAAGAGATTCATGTTGCAGAGAGAACAGCGGCCATTATTGAGTATCACGATGAACAATTAGAAATTCCTATTATTCCGATTACACCTGATAATCAGGAGGAAATTATGAAAACGCTTCCTGTTGATTGGACATACGAAACACTGGTGAAACAAGATGCTATGGTTATATTAGGGAAAAGCGTACAGGAAGAAGTCTATCATACTTGTCCGTCAACAGGAGAAAAAGTGTCATTGCGATGGTTCGATGGTTCGGAACATAGTATGGATGTTTTGATTGCCGGTACTTCCGAAAAAAGCATGAATGAGGGTTTTTATCTTCCTAAAGAAACCATAGAAAAATTGTGGGGCGATATGGATTTAACTGCTTCCTTAACTTTGTCTGTACCAGAATATGAAAAAGTGGGAAAATCAGTAGAAAACAAGTTAAATGAAATATTGTCTCGCCACTCTGATTTGGTAATGGAAACTTTACAAGAGGTAAAGGCATCTTCGACAAATACGATTCATAATACCAGCATACAAGTTTATGGAGTATCTGTTTTTGTCATTATGTTTAGTATTTTTAATCTAACAAACACCTTAATTAGTCGTATCAGTACAAGGAGAAAAGAATTTGGAATACTGGAGTCTATCGGCATGACAAAAAAACAGATAAAGAAAATGCTGTTGCATGAAAGTGTCTTACTGATTATTCCTTGTTTGATTATTACAGTTGTGGCAGGAAACTTGATGGGGTATTTGTTAGTGCAGATATTGTCTGTGAATGGCTTAACTTATTTTCAATATACGTTTCCTTTTATTTCATTACTGATTTATGGCATCTGTCTAGTAATAATATCCATCGTAATTTCTACTATCTGTCTAAAAATTCAATGCAGAGATTCATTGGTGGAACGAATCAAAACGGCAGATTAATAAAAGAAAACAATTCAATAGAAAGGATACTTTCATTAAAAAACATCCTAAAATAAAGCAAACCACCTTTTAACTGTTTATCTTTTGGGATATTTCTGCAATATTTAAAAGTTATAATTATACCGAAAGGAGTGAATGGCTATGACTTTACCATTTGAAAATGATACAAATGCAGTTGTCAAAAAACTTGCCAAACAAAATATTAAAGCAAATCACCGGACAGCACTTTCTATTATGTCTGCCATATTAATTGCAGCTACTTTTATGTGTACATTATGTTCTCTTGTGCAGAGTTATTGGAATCAGAGAGTGCAGCAGGAAATTTTTGATTCAGGGAATTGGGATGCACAGATATTAGAAGTTCAGGCAAATCAGATTGAACTTATCAAAAAGAATGAAAATATCAAAGACGTTATGGTAAAAGGAAATAACCAAACATTCCTATTATCGTTTAGAGAAAATGATCCTTATCTTTTAGTCCAAAATTGTGATGCAAAATATTGGGAATCCATGCATGAAAAAAATTTAATTATACGTGGAAGAGTTCCAGAGGCTCCGGGTGAAATTGTTGTTGGGAAAAAATTTTTTGAGGATAATCCTTCCTTCAAAATCGGTGATACCGTTGATTTAGAATTAGGTGAACGGAGAAAAGATAATAGAATTGTTGATTTCCTGTCCCCACTTCAAGATGGGGAAGTATTTGTAAAAACAGATAATGTACAGTATACCATTGTTGGAGAAATTGATAGGACAGTTTCCAGTGCATATAATGGTTATCCTGCATATGGTTGGCTCAATCTGGAAGAAACGCCAAAAGATGCTAGTGTAGTTGTATATACCCAGACAAAGAATCCAAGGAAAATCTATGAAACAGTCCCTCAGATTGCACAGGCTATTGGTTTGGAACAAGATGAATATGGTGAATATCCATATCGTTATCATACAGCTCTGCTCGGAATGTATGGAATTTATGAGCCGGGGCACTTCTGGAGCAGCGATTTACCTAAACTTTTTCTTTCACTTTTGATAGTTGCTGTTGCTTCTATGACGGTATTTGCCTATATTATCCGCGGAGCCTTTTCCATTTCTGCTAAGCGAAAAATAAAGGAACTTGGAATATTAAAATCAATAGGTATGACGCCAAAACAGATACGGAAGCTAGTTAAATATGAAGCACGTTGGTTATCTTTTTTTCCAATTGTTATTTCTATAGGACTTGGTCATTTGCTTTCTTATGGAGTATTGACCGCATATTCCAAATTGACACGCGAAGTAACAGGAAATCAGATTTCAGTTTCTTTCTCACCATGGATTGCAATCATTTCAATAATGCTTTCTTTTTTAACAGTGCTCTTAGCAGCATCCGGACCTGCAAGACAAATGGGAAAAATACGTCCAATAGAAGCTATAAAGGAGAATTGGAACAATGTTTCTTTGGAAAAATCAGCAAAACATACCTTTTTAAAAAGGTGTTTTGGATTTTTGGGGAAAATCTCAGCTAACTCTCTTATCGCAAATAAGAAATTATTTCGGACCTGTACTGTAACATTATGCTTATGTATGGTACTCATGTTTAGTTTTCTGGCTGTTTTTTCTGTTTCGGATGTTAATAATACGAAAGCAGAACATGATAATCCTTTTGATATAAATATTACATTAGAATCTGGTCAGCGGATAGAACCGGCGCTTATTCAGAAATTAAAAGATCTTCCAGACGTGAAAGAACAGACAACTTATACGATGGCAATGTGTGCAAGTTGGCTTTCGGAGCAAGAATTGTCTAAAGAATTTCTTTCATATGGAGGATTTGATACGAAAGCAGCTGGAGAATATGTTGTTAAACGTGATGGCAGATATAGAATTCCTTGTACATTAATTGGTTTGGAACAGGATACTTATAATGCTTATCTAAAGAATGCAGGAATTTCCTCCCATAATTCCAGATCAGCTATTATTGTTAATTCAGTTGCAAAGAATCCGGATGCTAGGGGTTATGAAGCAAAAAAAGAGCAGGTGTCATATCTGGATATAAAAGAAGGTCAGAAGTTACAATTAACGGAAAAGTTTTTAGACTCTGTTCAAGGAAATTATAGTTTTGATATCCAAATATCTTCTGTACTTACAGAGATGCCAGACATAGGTTTGAATGTTGCTTTTTATACTCTGCCTATTATTGTACCTATGGAAGAGTATTATGATATTATAAACAATTTTGGGGAAGATCGTGCAGTATATAATTATAGAACCTATATGAATCTTCGTACTGAGCAAGGGAAAGATGTTACAGTACAAAGTCGAGCGGATCAACTTTGTGGTGAATATTTGAGTAAGAATGATTTTTTTACTTCCAGTAAAACACAACGAGCAGCTGATAGAGATAAACTGACAAATGCTACAATGTTAATTGTTTATAGTTTGACAGCACTTTTTGGGATTGTTGGTATTTCATCGGCAGTGGCAGCTATATTAAATAGTTTATATCAAAGGAAAAAGGAGTTTGCTATGTTGCGCTCTGTCGGTCTTGATAAAAAAGGGCTATGTCACTTACTTTATACAGAAGGATTTCTTCTTGTAATCAAACCTTTGTTAATAGGAATCTCAATACTAATTTTAGTCAGTACCATATTAATTTGGCTACAAGATATAACAGTTATAGAATTTCTTAAGGTTTTTCCGTTCTGGGGGGTAGTAGTATATATCATACTCACATTTGCTATCATCAGAGGAATCTATATGGTGGCATCCCGGAAAATTCGTAGGGATATTATTGTTGAAGTTTTAAAAGATGAAACCGTTTAGGATTATGAAAAATGAAATACATCAAATTAAAACATTTTTAAATAGTTTCACAGAGTTTTAGGACATTTCTGCAACATTTGACCGTTACTATATACTCATCAAACAAAGAAAGGAAGTAGTGATTATGATAATTTTACAGACAAAGGATTTAAAAAAATATTATGGCACAGAACCTAATATAACTCGTGCTTTAGATGGTGTAAATTTTTCTGTTGAGCAGGGAGAATTTGTAGCAGTAGTAGGGACTTCAGGTTCCGGAAAATCCACGTTGCTTCACATGATGGGAGGATTGGATACTCCAACATCAGGAAGTGTAGTTGTGGCAGGGAAGGAACTGGCTAAAATGAATGATGAACAACTTACTATTTTTCGCAGGAGGAATATCGGGTTTATCTTTCAAAATTACAATCTGGTTCCGATTTTAAATGTTTATGAAAACATTGTCCTTCCGGTAGAGTTAGATGGAGATACCGTAGATCAGAAATTTATGGATGAAGTTGTTACTATGCTGGGATTGGAAGATAAGCTGAAAAGCATGCCCAATAATCTTTCCGGTGGTCAGCAGCAGAGAGTGGCGATTGCAAGAGCCTTGGTTGCTAAGCCTGCAATTGTGCTGGCCGATGAACCTACAGGTAACCTTGACTCTAAAACCAGTGCGGATGTTTTAGGACTGCTTCAGAGAACCAGTAGAGAGTTCGATCAAACGTTAGTAATGATTACACATAACAATGCTATTGCGCAGCTTGCTGATCGTATTGTGAGGATCGAAGATGGAAAAATAGTAGGGTAGGGGGGAGTTGTATGACGTTACCTTTTGAAAATGATACAAAAACCATAATAAAGCGTATATCTCGCAGGAATATATCAGCAAATCGAAAAAGAAATATCTTTATTATTATTACGATTGCACTTGCGAGTACATTATTATCTGCAATTACCCTTTATGGATTTGGAATTACACAGAAAACAAAAAATCTAAATAAAAAAACAGCACAGATTGTATATCATGCAATTTCAGAAAAAGAGGGTTCGGAATTATATAAAGAAAAAGAGATCGCGTGGATTGGAGAATTTTTCAATGCATTTTCGGAAGAAATAAACCATTCAACCGTAAATTTTACTTACGCAAATGCAGATATGCTAAAATCTCAAAGTATGCCTTATTCGGGAAAGTTACCAACTGCGGAAGATGAAATTGTAGTACAGGAATCTTTTTTGGACAGCTTGGGGTATTCAACTGAATTAGGACAGACAATTAAAATACCATTTTCTGACGGGATGAATCATGATTTCAGGTTGACAGGAATCTTAAATGTTGAAACTGGAGATATTGGACGATATACAGCTATTATATCGAAAGAATTAGTGAAACAACAGTATGGAAATAATACGGTTATAGATTATTACCTTGGATTAAAAGACGCTCAAAACATGAGCGAAGAAGATGCTACGGAATATGCAGACATTCTTGCAAAACAATTACACATCCCCGATGATAATGTGATTGTTCGCTCCACTTATTTTAATGTGAAGAGTGAAAATTCTGGAAGTGAAATGCTATTTTATTTCGTGATTGGATTTGTAACTTTTATTGGCTCCGGCATTGTGATCTATTCCATTTTTTATATTTCCGTTGCAAGTAATATACGTAACTATGGACAGCTTCGCACGATTGGAACAACGAAACGGCAGATTAAAAAAATGGTTTACCGAGAAGGGAAGTTACTTGCTGCTGTTGGGATTTCCATTGGTTTGATTATAGGTAACGTAATCGGATATTTTCTGATTCCGGAGGGCTGGTACTGGCTGACTTCCTTATGTGTGACGATTGGGTGTGGGTTCTTTGCTTTTACAATGGTAATGCTCTCTATTCATACTCCTGTAAAAAAAGCTGCCGCAGTATCTCCAATGGAGGCTCTTCGATATTCGGATTATAAAGGAAAGTCTAAAGAAAGTTCGGCGCTGTACCGAAAAATAACGCCTGCATCACTTGCTAAAATGAATCTGTCTAGGCAAAAAACAAAATCTATATTAACCATATTTTCACTCGCATTTGGAGGCGTGTTAGTTGTATTGATTTCAACGATATTAGTTTCCTATGATGGAGTTGCAGAAGCGCGTGGGAGGGATTTTTCAAAAGGCGAATTTAATATTCACCTTAATGCTAATCAATCCTTTGATACTGCAAAAGTTTCGTTGACTAAATTACAACAAAAAAATATGCTGAATGAAAATTTTGTGAAAACAATCGAAGCTATCGATGGTGTTACCGGAATCAAGCGGTGGTATTATACGGACGCAGAATATCGTGTAAATGGAATTTCTGAAGATTGGATTCAGGGATTTAGTCAAGATGAACAATCTGATTTAGAAAAAAATCTCATAAAAGGAACCGCTGATTATGATGAATTGATTGCGGACAATGGAATTATCCTATTACAAGAACGTGCAGATCTCAATGGAATGGATGTTGCTTTAGGTGATACAGTAGAAGTTGATTACGAAAATGTATCCGGTGATATTATGACGAAAACTTATACTGTGAAAGGCATAGTAAGCGATTATAATTATACGGGATTCGATAAATGTTTTACTCTCCCGGAACAACTTATAAATGAGGGAACCGGGATGGATTGCACAGGTACTATTTCCGTAATTACAGACAAAGATAAATTCGATACAATTGAAACTTCATTAAATCAGCTGATAGATAAAAACAGTGATTTGGTTATGGATACCATAGAAGAAAGCGTAAATTATTATAATAGAAATCAGCAACTAGTTTTCGGTGCATTTCTGATAGTAGCTATCATTGTTGTGTGTTTTTCGCTGATCAATCTCGTAAATACAACCATTACAAATTTTTTGTCTCGGAAGCAGGAAATTGGAATGTTACAGGCGATTGGTTTAAGCAAAAAACAACTCATCAGAATGCTTTGCTATGAGGGCATGATTTATTCACTCTTTGCTGTGCTTGTAACATTGATTTTAGGAGTTGGACTTGGGATTTTATGTATTCAGATCATGCGGTCATTAAATCCATATTTTTTCTATTCATTCCCATGGCCGGTTGTATTGATATATTCGGCTGTTCTGTTGGCTGTTCAGTTGATATTAATTGCATATACAACGGGAAATTTGAAAAAGCAATCTCTTGTTGACCAAATCAAAACAATGGAATAAAACGAATTGGAGCAGGGAAACTTGCTCCAATTTTAGCTGTATTATGTTATAATGCGGTTTAGGAGGATTGTTATGAATACAGAAATTTTAATTATTGAAGATGATCCAGTGATCCGTAAAGAACTGCAAACAGTACTGGAGGGAAATAAATATCACACATCTGTTATTGAAGATTTTTCTGATGTAACAGAACAAGTGCGAAAAATAAATCCACATCTGATTTTATTGGATATTAAATTACCGCAAGAAAATGGGTTTACCATTTGTTCTGGCATTCGGAGTTTTTCACAGGCTCCGATTATCTTTGTTACCAGCTGCAATACGGATATGGATGAATTGAACAGTATTATGCTTGGAGGAGATGCTTTTATTACAAAGCCCTATCACACAGCCATTTTACTTGCAAAGATTGCTTCCTTGCTGAAACGTGCTTATCCTGATACACAAAGCAGACATCTGACTTATCAAGGAGTTTCTTTATCTTTAGAAACTGGAACAATAGAAGCGGAAGGAAAGCAAACAGAACTCACAAAAAATGAACTGAAGATTATGTACTATCTATTTGAACATGCCGGAACTATCTGCACAAGAGCAGATCTGATTGAATATTTATGGGACAATCAGCTCTATGTAGATGATAATGCATTGAGTGTAAATATTGGACGTATCAGAGAAAAATTATCAAAGATTGGTGTTAAAGACTTTATTAAAACGAAATACCGTCAGGGGTACACATTATGAATGGAAAACAGTATTGGAAAGACAAAATCCCTATTTTCATCATCAATATCGTCTGTATGGTATTGTTATCGGTTTTTCTGTTCTTTGTAGGAAATAATGTAGATAGTATTGCAGTGATTCTTATCATCTGGACGATGTTACTGGCTAGTGTACTGACGTTTACCTATCATCAGCGAAAAAGGAGATTAAATAGATTAGTAAAGATGGCAGAAGGACTGGAAGAAAAATACTTGTTGTCAGAGATGCTTCCGGAACCGGAACATGCCGAAGAACAGGTTTATTTTCAACTCTTAAAAATGGCGTCCAAATCTATGCTGGAACAGATTGGAACAGTAGCAAGGGAGAGACAGGAGTACCGGGAATATATTGAGCAGTGGATTCATGAAATCAAAACACCGATTACTGCAATGAAACTGTTGTGTGAAAATCATAAAGAGCCTTTTACCAGAGAACTGATGAGGGAACTGGAAAAAACCAATCGCTTTACAGAACAGGCGCTTTATTATGCCCGTAGTGAATATACGGAAAAGGATTATTCTGTTCAGGAAATCCGGTTATTTGATGTGGTGCATCAGGCGATTGCAGATAACAAGTATCTTTTATTGCAGAATCAGGTTGCCTTAGAGACAGAAGAGAGTGAACTGACGGTTTATTCGGATGACAAATGGCTCCGATTTATTCTGGATCAGTTGATTGTCAATGCTGTAAAATATAGCCGGGAGCATCCCGTATTGCACTTTTATACCAAGGTGCAGGGAGATCAGATTTTTCTTTTTGTAGAAGATCATGGAATCGGGATCTGTGCAAATGATCTGCCCCGTATTTTTGAGAAAGGTTTTACCGGGCAAAATGGACGTATCCGGCAAAATGCAACCGGTATAGGGCTTTATCTTTGCAAAAGACTTTGTGATAAGCTGGGAATTGGAATTGCCGCTCAGTCAGGCGAGACAGGAACGACAATGATCCTGTCCTTTCAAATCAATCATTTTATTCATCAGGTGCAGGGCTAAGAAAAGCCCTGCATTTCTTACATTTTTGTTAGAATTTTGTTAGAAAACTTGATACAAACACAGGCAGAAATCCGTTACAATCATAATATCAAAAGACGAGGTGAAGTATCATGAAAGAAATTTTAAAATTAGACCATATTCAAAAATTTTATGGAAATGAAGGCAATGTAACAAAAGCGATTCAGGATATTGATTTTTCTGTGCAGGAAGGTGAGTTTTTAGGCATTATGGGTGCATCAGGCTCAGGAAAAACAACGATGCTGAACTGCATTTCTACCATAGATACGGTAAGCGCAGGGCATATTTATTTGGATGGTACAGATGTAACTGAGATAAAAGAAAAGGCGATTGCAAAGTTTCGGAGAGAAAATCTGGGATTTATTTTTCAAGATTTTAACCTGCTGGATACTTTAACCATTAGTGAGAATATTGCTCTGGCTCTGACGATTAACCACATTCCGGTCAGGGAAATAGAACCGAGAGTGGAAGAGATTGCGAAAAGTCTGAATATTGCTGATATTTTGGATAAATATCCATATCAGGTTTCCGGTGGACAGAAGCAGAGATGTGCTTGTGCCAGAGCAATTATCAATCACCCGAAGCTGATTTTGGCGGATGAACCGACAGGGGCCTTGGACAGCCACTCATCTCAGATGCTGCTGTCTACCATGCAGAGTATGAATGAGAATCTGGGGGCAACCATTCTGATGGTTACACATGATGCATTTTCGGCAAGCTATGCCAATCGTATTTTATTTTTACGTGACGGTGTAATCTTCACTGAAATCTTAAAAGGCAGGGACACCCGTAAGGTATTTTTTGATAAAATCCTGAATGTTCTTACCATGATGGGAGGCGGGGTAAGTGATGTATATTAAGCTCGCAATACAAAATATGAAAAAAAGTATACGAAATTATGTAATCTATTTTGTTACCATTACTCTGACTGCTGCCATGATGTATTCCTTTCTTTCGCTTGGATTTTCAAAAGACGTCCTTTCTATGTCTGAAAATATGTCCATGCTAACATCAGGCATATTGGGAATGTCCGTTCTTGTAGCATTGATTGCATCTTTTGTAATCAGCTATGCAATACGCTTTATGCTGGAACAAAGGAAAAAGGAATTCGCCACCTATGAATTACTGGGAATGGAAACCTCAAATATTCAAAAACTATTTTTTATTGAAAATGGTGTGATTGGAATGGCTGCATTCTTTATAGGAACTTTTTCAGGAATTGGACTTTCCGGAGTGTTGGTGCAGATTATCAACCATATTTTTGAGATGCCGCATACCTATCATATTTCCTTTTCCATAAAGGCTTTTGCAACAGCTTTTATACTTTTTATGCTCATGTACGGTATCGGAATATTGCGTGCAGCAAAGGTTATCCGTAAACGTAAAATTGTAGATATGCTTTATGATCATCAGAAAAACGAAAATGGAAAGAAGCATTCTGTAAGATTTCATATTACACTGATTATTCTGTCGGTATTATGTATCCTTACGGGAGGCTGTCTGTTGGCAAAGGGAATGTCTGTTCAAACAAATGTATTCTACGTTTGGATGATTGGCGCTGTAATTTTATCAGCAATAGGAATATACGAAATGTATCGTAATTTACCAGTATTGCTGTTAAGACTTTTGAATAAAAGTAAACGTAGAAGATATAAGGACATCAACCTATTTTATTTGGGACAGATTGGAAGAAAAGTAGATTCTGCCGGAAAGCTTATGGCAGTCATCGCAATCCTTTTAACGGTATCCCTGAGTACGATGTTTGCAGGTCTTTCTACGGGAGCAGGATATAAGGCGAATATGGAGGCTTATTATCCATATGATGCGGGTGTTGCGCTGGATGCTCCACTGACGAAAGAATGCCTACAGCCAATGATAGAATTTACGAAGCAGCAATGTAGCGTAGAAGATGAACTGATTTATTATCTTTATGCAACAGATGCTTATCCGGTGGAAGCATTAGCGTTGTCCGATTATAATCATTTACGTTGTATGCTTGGATTAAAATCTGTAAGTCTGTCTTCAAATGAATTTTTTATTCATTGTGATACATGGAATTATGTAGAGAAAATTCAAAAAGCGTTAGAGCAAACAAGCGAAATTTTGTTAGCGGGCAGTGTTCTCGGAATTGCAGAAACAGCAATTTATACAGAACCGATGGAACAATATCAAATGGCAGGCACAAGAGGATACATTCTGGTAGTGCCTGATCAAGTGGCAACCCAGCTTTCCGGTGAAAAAATTCGTTTGGTAATGAAATTAGAAAATGGAGGATATCCAGAATTAAAACAAGCGCTGAAGAAGTTTTTACATGATCCTAATGCATGGACTCCTGTACTTCAGGATGGAAAAGGTTTGCCAGAACAGGTAACGATGGGCGTAACGGTAAAGGCATGGGGCATTGAAAACTCTTTAACTGGATTTGCAGCAATTTCTTTTTGTGGCTTATATTTAAGTATTATTTTTATTATTTTATCTTCTACAATATTAGCTTTTGAACAACTTTCAAAAATAGACTATAATCGACGTAATTATCAGATTTTGGATAAAATGGGAGTGGCACAAAAAACAAGAAGAAACCTTATAAAAAAAGAAGTAGGGGTTCTGTTTTTCATTCCGGCGATTCTTCCGATGATTATAATGATGTTTCTGATTGTAGGGGCAAATCAAGTATTTGGAGAAGCAATTTTGCAGGAAAATCTATTCTTGACCTATGGAATCGTTACATTGACAGTATTTAGCGGGATTTATTTGCTGTATTATTGGGCTACAACCTCCGTTTTTCAGTATGCTGTCTTAAAAAAGGAATTTTATAAATGAGAAACGCAATAAAATACAATATTTTTTAGAGATTAGGACATTTCTGTGACATTTGTGTTTTACAATTAAGCTATAGAAAAGAGGTGTTCTTATAATGAAAAGAAAGTATGAAGTTATTGGTATTGTGATCGATACAGAAAAAGAAGCAGAAAAATGTTCATTTTTATCCGCTGTATTGGATTGTAAAATTGAAAACTTTGCAAAAATTACTGATTTTTTTTGGGGGGGGGGAGATAGAAAGGTAAGGGAATATCTTTCTAATCTTCCCACATTAAAAAATGATCCACTTTCAATTCAAGCGATGCTGGAACTTGCTGGTTTGAAAATGAAAGAAAATTGTCAAATAGAAGAATTAACATTGGGAGAGAAAAAAATACTGTTTTTGATAAAACTTGTTGCTGATACCTCAAAACAATATATATTTCAAAGTTTGTTTCAAGATATGAAAGAAAACGAGGTTCAAAGCGCCGTAAGATTAATAGTAGAAATGTCAACTTATATGAATGTAATTTTGCTCAGTTCATCCTCAGAAGGGTATGAAATCTGTGATAGAGTGATTCAGTGGTCTGGGAATGATGGAAGAGGACACATTTCGCGCAGTAAAATCAAAGATATGTGCATCATGCCGCCTTTTGTTATGCGCGATATATTGAAAGTGATAAGGGCAAGTGAAACTGCTGAAGCTGTAATTCCCTTATGGGAAGTGATTCCTGGAGAGTATGAGGAATATGCACATCAGGTCTTAAATTCGAATGCAGGAAAGAAAGGATTTTCTTACCGTTATATTTCTCATAGACCATTTAGAAGTGGAGATATTTATTGGATCATGGAGCATCAATTGCAGGAGCTGAAAGTTGATGGCAGACCATGTTTTGAAAAAGTGAGTCTCATGACAGATGAGGCAACCATTCATGTAACGTGTAGTGAATATTTCTTCTGGTGTTGTAAGGAACTGGAAACTATTTTTTATCATTATTCGGAAAATCATGTGGAGGAATTGTAATATGAGAAGCAGAGAGATGGGGGTGTGAAGAAAAACAGAATTATAGTAATTGCGGATGAAGGAGAAGTGCTATGGGAAAGCTTGGTTTTACCGGAACAGCAGACAGAGATTTATCAGGCAAAAAATATTCAGGATGCCCTTTCTCATTTGACAGTGTTCTCGTATCATTTGATTTTAATTGCAGTAAAGCAAGAACCGGAAATCATATGCCAACTTGTAGAAACCATCCGAAAGATGGTGATAACACCTGTGATTGTTTTATTACCGGATCATTCTGAAATGCGAAATAAGATCATTCAGGCCGGAGCGGATGTAGTATTGACGCAACTGTGTACAGAAGAAATCAGCCTGCAGGCATATGCATTGATCCGCCGCTATACAGAGTGGAAATCGGAAAGAAAAGAAGAAGTTCCTGTCATAGTTGGAAAACTGGAAATCCTTCCACTTCAAAGAACAGTAGAATGGGAGCATAAAAGAATCCACGTTGTAAAAAGGGAGTTTGATTTCCTATATCTGTTAGCGTCTACACCGGGAAGAGTATATACATACAGTCAGATCTATCAGCTGGTATGGCAGGAGTACCCACATGGGGATATTGCAAATATTATTTACTGTATGGTACATCGATTGAAACGGAAATTGAAAAAAGTAGATGTAAGTGCAGAACATATAATCATCAGTGTAAAAGAGGTTGGATATTGTTTAAGAGGTTATAAGGAATCATAGAAGGCAGGTTTCTGAAAATGGAACCTGCTTTTTATGGTAAGATTTGGTTATAATTGTAAAAGAAATGACAGAAAAACTGACAGTTATTTGACAGACAACTGACAGTCTGATGACAGCTTAGTTTTGTATACTACTTCTTTATGGAAAGAATGGACTCCGTTCCATGACATAAAGGAGCAGTGTATGTGCCAGAAAGAGCTACAAAAGAGAAAAACCTAACTTCATATACAACGTTTGGTGGTGTCGCAATTCAAAACAGGATTGCGGCATCTTTCTTTTTGTGGAGCAAACTCTGGTTTATACGGTCTTCTGTCTGTGAGAAGGCAAGGTCACCGCCACCACTCCGATTTGATTTCAAGAAATTCAGATCGGAGGAAGAAGGAATGGCTTTTAATAAAGCAAAAGAAGAATATAAATGGAAACAGTGGAAGGAAGCTGAGGAATCAAAAATGAGGGAATTGGGAGTTCAGGAAGAAATCATTCTTAAGTTACGAGAACAAGATTGGGAAGATTTCAAAAAGGAAAGGAATTATAATGAGCATCAATTCCCAAATTCAGATGTAGTAGAAATTAGTTTAGCAACTATGTGCAGTGCAGATAGGGAAAACATAACTACAGTAAAGGCTCTGTTAGATGAAATAGAAAACGAAGCACTTTTTAATCTATTGCGTTCGGCAGATAAAGAGACTTTGCAGATCGTATTTTTCCGGATGTTGGATATTCCAACAGAGCAAATTGCTGAAAAAATGGGATTGACTCCAAATGCGATTTATCTGAGAATCAACCGTTTAAAAGAAAAAATAAAAAAATTGAAAATGGGAGAAAGAAAATAGGAAAGTTTGCTGGCTAATAAGTAAAGGGATGTTTTTCCTTTTAAAGTTCCTTGACAACCACATACCAGCATTACAGGTACGTTCCCAAAGATAGAAGCGTGACAGCATAAGCGCCAGGACGGATGGGGACAAGCACTGCTGGATTGTTATGGAAAGGTCTGTCCAAAGACTATGGCGGATCATTTCGTGAGAAAACTGTCAGTGCCTGTTCTCATTCTGAGCGACTCCTTATAGCTGTGAATGGACTTTCGCAGGTCTTTCGCCAGGAGCATCGGAGGGGGATAATGATACGAATTTCTTCCCATAAGGAAGAGGATGGACTCTAAGTTGTAATCAGCAAGACTTTCAGAAAATCTGCGAGCGGTGCCAAGCGAAGCATCCGCCTGTAATGTTCCCTACCATAGATGTGGTGTGGCAGCCGGGGAGTCGAGGACAAATACGGTGCCAAAGAAAAGAAGAAACGATAAGAAATCAAAAAAGAGTGTGTCGTTGATATCAGATACATGCGGCTGTGGGAAAATGTCACAGCCGTATTCTTGTGGTATTAACGCCATGCGGAAAGAAGTACTATGTTTTATAAAGTTGAATATCAAAAAAGAGCGCATCAGGAAGTGGAGAAGATCTTCCGGGTGCTATTTCCGGAACAGGGACTGGCAGTCAGGGAAGAGCAGATCCGTCTATGCCATGAAATGCTGGATACTCTGCTGGGAGAACAGATTGCCTTGTGTGATGCAGGGGTAGGAATTGGGAAGACCTATGCCTATCTGGTAGCCTGTGTATTATTGCGGAAGTATTCCATGCTGACAGGGCGAGGAAATCCATTGGAACAGCGCCCGGTGGTGGTGTCCACCTCCAGCATTGCATTGCAGAAAGCCATTTTAACAGAATATATTCCCTTTTTGTCCAGGGTGCTGCTGGAGCAAGGAATCATTCAGTCCCCGCTTCGGGCAGTGGTGCGAAAAGGGAAAGAACACTTTGTCTGTGACAATAGGCTGGAACAACGAATCGAAGCAATCCGCCATAAACAGAAGAATGCTGTTCAAAAAGCAGCATTACTGTCCTTGCGAAAGCATTACGATATGGATAGCGTAAAGAATCTGAGCGGGTTTGACAGAAGGCTGGTCTGTGTGCCGAAATTCTGTCCAAGAGAATGTCCGGGCAGGCAGATGTGCCGCTATCAGAGATATCTGGAAGAATCCAGGAAACAGGATGTGTTCATTCAAATCTGTAATCATAATTATTTACTGGCAGATGCATATCACAGAGCAGAAGGATACAAGCCTTTATTGTCTGATTATCGGACGTTGATTGTAGATGAAGCTCATAAGTTACCGGAAGCGGCAAGGCAGATGTTTGGAAAAAACCTGTGTATGGATGATATCCGGGAAATAGCATATTATCTGGAACGGGAGCATCAGAAAGAAGAGGCAAAAATCCTGCGGACAGTCATGCATGACGCATTGCATGTTGTTGGTGCAGAACACCGAATTGGAAAAGGAATCCGGGAAACGTTCCGTAATACAACAAATAGTGTGGTTTCTCTGTGGGAAGGCGTAGAGATGCTGGAATTTCTTTTAGAAAAGCTGGAGCGAAGTGTTCCAAAGTGGATACGGAACCGGCTGGAAGAAGCAAAGGATGTGCTGGAGTGTTTTTGCAGCAGCGATGGGAATTATGTCCGCTATCTGCGTCTGGATACAGAACAGCTTCCCATTTTGTGTGCAGCCAGCCGGGAAATCCCAGAATTACTTCGGAAGATGTTATGGAATCGGGAAGAAGGTGTGTCTGCCATCTTAACCAGCGGAACGCTAAAGGCAGGCGCAGGCTTTTTGCGCACCCGGCAGATCACCGGGCTGGAAGGAAGGGCAGGAGTGCAGGAATATGTGGCAGAGTCCCCTTTTTCCTACGAAAAGAATTGTCTGCTATACCTGCCAAAGACGTTGGATCATTGCAGGAGAGGAAGCCGGGAAGAGGCGGTGATGGTGGCAAATCATATCCATTCCCTGATCTGTTCCACTTATGGGCATACGCTGGTACTGTTTACTTCTTATACACTGATGGGAAGTGTGTACCAGCTTTTAAGAGACAGCTTGCCGTTCCCCATGGTGGAAGTATGGAGACACTCCCAGGAAGAAATTTTACGGTTTAAGACCATGGAAAATGGGGTGTTGTTTGCAGCCGGTTCTTGTTGGGAAGGGGTGGACTTTCCGGGAGATATGGTATCCTCTCTAATTATTGTGAAACTGCCTTTTGCAGTACCAGATCCGATCAGTGAAGCAGAGAAGGAGACGTATGACTCTTTGGAATCCTATATCCAATCTATCATTGTGCCGGATATGCAGAAGAAACTGCGCCAGGGATTTGGGAGAGCCATTCGGACAGAAACTGATACTTGTGTGGTGTCTATTTTAGATATTCGGGCGGTAAAAGGCGGCAAGTATCACGAAGATGTGATGTGTGCGCTTCCGTCCTGCCGGATAGCGGAAGAGTTGAAAGAGGTACAGGATTTCATCCGCAGCCGGAAAGGTGTAGAGTATTATTTGTAATAGGCAAAATTCTCTTTCCAGCCTTGTTGCTTGTGCTTATTTTCCAGACGCTTTTAGGGGAAAAGTTTAGTACAGTTTTTGGGGCGGTTTTGGAGGGATTGTTGGTATTGATGAATAGCTATTTGAACATGAAGTGGGTATAATGTGTATAGCGTTAGAGGAAAGGACGGTGAGCAAAATGGCACGATATGCAGTGGAACATATCTGGGAAGGAAAACAGGAATATTTTTTAATCCGGGATCATCAGAGCTGGCAGATGGTGCTGTTCCCGTCCAAGTATCTGACGCATTTGATCCGAGCAAACCGTTCCCCGAATACCGTTGGCCGCAGGGCAAAATCCATCCGGTTCTATCTGGAATATCTGGATGAGAAAAAGATGGAACTGTCCCAGGTGGCGGAACTGGAATTCCAGGAACAGTATGAACATTATGTGGGATTTCTCCACTGGCTGAAAGCCGGAAACCATTTGCATGAAAAGAAAGAGAAACTGCCAAGCAATAAAACCTGCAATGCGTACTTAAAAGACGTGTTCAGGTTTTTCTGTTTTTTAGAGCTGGAATCAGATATGGAAAGGCTGAAAGTGTTATATTATGACAGTTTTACCACCCATGATTCCATCGGTGTAAAACGGAAGCTGCGGTTCCGGTCATTCAATGGCTATCTGAAAGAGGAAGAACGAAACGTCCGTCCGGCAGAGCATCAGGAGATTTTGGAACTTTTGAAGCAGTGTACCAACTGCAGGGACCAGCTTCTGATCATGCTGCTGGCAGAGACCGGATACCGGATCGGCGAGATTTTAGGGGTAGATTATACCAGAGATATTGATTATGAAAGACACACCATCCGGGTATTCTTCCGGGATGACAATGAGAACAAGGCAAGGGCGAAGAATGCGGCGTACCGAAGATCCAAAGTCAGTGATGCCACTTTCCAGTTTTTACTGTTTTATTTGTCCAAGTACCGGGAATTTCTGCAACACCAGCCGATGCTGTTTGTAAACATCGAAGGAGAGACAAAAGGAAAGGCACTTCAGGTGGACGCAGTTTACCGGATGCTGGAGCGGATGGAGAAAAAGACAGGCATCCATACGACACCTCATATGCTACGGAGATACTTCGGAAATATGAGGCGGGATGCCGGATGGCCACTGGAAATGATCAGTGAGGCATATGGACATAAGCACATCGATACGACCATCAAATATCTGAACCTTGTAGATGACCAGCTTATGGAAGCCAGCGACCAATATTATGCAAAACATTCTGCTCTTTATGATGTGGAGAAACTCCTGTAGGAGGTGAAGAACATGCCCGCTTATCAATTACATATTTATGAACAGCAGGAAGAGCGGGAAGTACTGGAACAAAAAATCTGTGAGCAGGTGGATGCCTGTACAGAGGTAAATGGAACCATACGAAACCGGATAAAGAAGTTCCTGATAGAAGAAGGAATTACTGATATTTCAGAGATGGACGCAGTCCTAAGGGTCCGCTACGAAGAATATCTGGAAAGGAACGAAACCGTTCTTGCACCGATTACCTGCTTGCGGGGATTTGATGGAATCGTGATTCATCGGATGAAAGAAGAACTGCAGACACTGGCAGGGAGAAGAAACTATACTACAGAGTATCAGGAACAGTGGATGTGCCTTAGCCATTATCCGGAGATTGAGATAGCAGAATCTTTTCTGACCAGCAAAGATGGAAAGGAACTGCTATGGGATTTTACACTAGAGTGTCCCCAAAATTTGAAGATGCAGATTTTTACAGTGCTGAAAGAGGTGATCCATACCTACAAAGGCCGTTACAGAAAAGAGAAACTGCTGGCACTGCAAAGGCTCTATCAATTTTGTGCGAAGCAACAAGTAGCTGATATTGAGATAATGACACTGGCCAAAGAACAGCAATTTGAGCAGGAACTCTCAGAACATTTTAGAGGGGAAAAGAAAAGTGCTGTGTTTGGTATCCTGCGGATGAGCAGAAAAATCCTATTTTTACAGGCACCGGAAATTCATTGGAATGCGAATGTGTGGTTTTTGGAACGTTTCCATTTTTCCAGAGAACGAATGAATCCAAGCAAGCCCGTGGAATGGGTATCCTTTAAAGAGGTGACCAACCTGGAAAATCAAAAGATTTTGCAAAAATATCTGCGGTATCTGTTTGGAATCACAGATTTATCTATCAGTACCATCCGAATCAAGCTGCTGGAACTTCGTACATTCCTGGCACACTTCAATGGAGAGGAAAAGCCGATCTATGAAGTGGAGGCAGAGAAGATTCAGAGATATCTGGAATCCGTTCAGAGACAGGATACCCGTGAAAAAACAGCAAATGGAAGAATCTTTATGATTTTACAGTTTTACAATTTCCTTGTAGTCAAAGGATATCTGAAGAAGATTCCCTTCCGGCATACGTATTATCTGCAGAAAGAAATGCATGTACACCATGACCGCAGTGTACCGGAAAGAATCTATACGGAAATTTTATCGAAGCTGACAGAGTTTCCGGAACATCTGCGGTTGATGTTCTTGCACTTATGGTGTACCGGAATCCGGGGGAGCGAAGTATGTACCCTGACAGGTGGTGATTATGAAGAGAAGAATGGAGATTACTGGCTGAAAGTATATCAGGTGAAAATGAAAACGTATAAGCGGATTCCCATTCCGGAAGCATTGTACAAGCTGGTGCAGGTGTACAAAAAGAAATATCAGATCGGACCAGAAGAATACCTGTTTAAAAGCAAAAAAGGTGGAGCATTCCAGTATGCTACATTACGGTATCAAATGTTGAAATACTGTGAGAAAAATCAGATTGCAGATGGAGAATATATATTCAGATCCCATGATTACCGCCATAACCTGGCTACGCTTTATTATGATAATGGTATTTCTATCCAAGCGGTACGAGATTACTTGGGGCATGAATATGAAGAAATGACCAGGCAGTATGTGGACTATATGCCAAAGAAACTGGAAAAAGCCAGTGAAGCATACTTCCAGGAAGAAACCCACAGCTTTGCGGCGGAACTGATGAAAGGAGAGTTCCATGGATGAAAAAGTATATCTAATAGATTTGAACTGCTATGCAAGAGCAGATGAAAAACAGAAAAAGAATGTAAAAGAATCCCATTGTTTTGATTTTGGTCTACTTCCAACGAAAGGACTCCAAAAAGAATTCCGTTCATTTATTGAGGAACGAAGTCAACAATGTGCATTGGCAACGATGATACAGGAACGAGTGATCTATCAGAGATTTTGCAGAATGGTAAAGGATAAGCACATCCGGGCAGAGAGCCTGCAGGAACTGGAGTGGGAACAATGGCTGCTAAAAATCCGAAGCTGGCTTCTGGAACATGGGCAGAAACTGACCATGCAGGGAATCAGCGTATATGGGAAAGAAAAGACAGTGCCATCGAGCCTCATCACTTATGTGCGGAAGGCATATCGATTTACAGAAGCCAAAGAGGAACGGGATGAGATTGAGAAAGATATCTGGACATTAGAGAATCTGGACATTGCCTATAAAAAGAATCCGATTAAAAATGTGCAGACTTTGAATTTTACAGCGATTATCCAGGATGACTTACGGGAAGAAACAAAAAAGGCAGTTTATGAACATTTACATCATGAAGCGATTGCAACAATTATCAAAGAACTGACAGCCATCCGGAGACTATCCAAATATCTGAAAGAAACATATCCCGATATCCATTCGGCAGAAGAACTGAATCGGGAGTTGCTGGAAGAATATCTGACGTACCTTGCAACGGAAGCGGAGGGCGTAAATAATTACCGGGCAGATCTGACGAACCTCCGGGGACTGCTGGAAACCATCGGAAAATTATATGGATATTCGCATCTGGAAAGTTTATTCCTGACCAGTGACCTTCCCAAACAAGTGCAGCCTAAATTGAAATCTTATTCAGACAGTGAGCTGATTCGTTTTAATGCAGCGCTTGCAGAACTGGATGAACAGATTGAGCGACTCATGGTCATTCATCAGATGTTAGGAACAAGGATATCCGATACCCTTACCCTGCAGACAGACTGCCTGTATCGGCAGGACGGACATCCTATGATCCAGATCCGGCAGATGAAAACAACTACATTTGTGAAGCCTATCAGTGCAGAACTGGAACTGCTGATTGAAAAAGCAATGGAATATACCAAGAAAAGGTATGGAGATACACTTTACATTTTTGTGGATGAGAAAAATACCAAGAGACCCCTGCAGTACAATACCGTTCAAAATAAGGTGATGGATCTGATTCAGAAAAAAGACCTGCGGGACGATAAAGGAGAATTGTTCGGATTTGGAACGCATATGTTCCGCCATGTATATGGTATCCGCTTAACAGAACTGCATCTGGATGACTGGACCATCGCAAAACTACTGGGGCATACATCCGTAAAGAATGTGAAATTTTACCGAAAGATGAGCCTCCAGATCATCGCAGATGAAACAAGAGAAATCAGGGCAGAGATGAGCCGGATGATCCGGGCGAATCTGGCCGGATGGGGGAAAGAATATGAGCAAATATGACAAGATGCTGGAAGTAAACCATAAGCAGAGCGTGGAGAAAATCCAGCGGGCAAAACTGGCAATCCAGGAAATGATTGAAGAAGAGGATAAAGTGACCGTTCCCAAACTGATGCAAAAGACCGGACTGTCCAGAGGATTTTTCTATAAGAACCCGGAAGTGCGAAAGGCAGTAGATCGTGCCTTGCAGCTACAGGCTGGCATGGTAGATAAGAGAAGAAAGATTTTAGATATGGCAATGGACAACCGTATCCTGCAGCTGGAGCAACAGGTAGCGAAACTGAAAAGAGAGAACGAGACATTACGAAAAGAAAGTGAAACAATGCGAAAGGCATTAAATAAAAGAGATTTGAATCTGATCAAGAATTTTTAATGAAGAAGAAAATAATCAGCGGCTGGCAGGGGCGAGAAGAACGTGCCTGCTGGTAGTTGTTGAAATAAAAAGGTATTGTTGATGTTTAGATTGTGTGAGACAATAGAGATGTTAATTATATTCAGCCATAATTGGAGTTCATGATAAAGGAGAATACAATATATGAAGAAATATGTTCAGGAAGCAACGGATATAAATATCTGGACATCCATAAAGAACAATACTTTTGGGAGAAATAAAGATATAAAAGAGTTTATAGATGGGTTAGAACTCATAGATGAAAGTGCCTGCATTAGCTTGGATGCGAAATGGGGAGATGGAAAGACATTTTTTGTCCGACAGATTGAAGAAGTGTTAAAATATGTGTTGGCAAATCAACGGGCAGATGAAGAAAATCCGATTGAGAAAATTCCATCTTATGAATATTTGAAGGACAATGAAATGATGGCTAAAATAGATTTGAAGCATTCTTATTTGCCAATCTATTATAATGCATGGATGTATGATAATCATAGCGATTCACTTATGTCCCTGTTGTTAGTCATGACAAAGACTTGCAAGGGAGTTTATGATACGAAAATAGATTCTGAAAAAATTAGTGAAAAACTAATAAAAGCATTGTCAACGTTACCTATTTCATTAGGTGAATTTAAGATGAATCCATTTACAGTAGCTGAAAAGCTACAAGTGAAAAAGGTAGATATTTTATCACTTGTACAGACTGAGGAAGAAATCCGGGAACGAGTAAAAGGAATCTTCAATGACATTATTGTAGAAAGAGCGCAGAAACTGATTATATTTATTGATGAATTGGATCGCTGCAGACCATCTTTTGCCATAGAAATGTTGGAGAGAATCAAACACTATTTTGATGATGAGCGTGTGATTTTCGTGGTGTCTCTTAATAAGGAGCAGTTAATACATACCATAACAAGTTATTATGGAAGTGGATTTGATGCAACCAGATATTTGAATAAGTTTTTTGATGTGAATATAAATCTTCCAGTAATGGATCGGTATCAAAAACAGTCAATAGAATTTTCTGAACAACGAACAGAGAGAAAATATTGGTTGCATCAACTAGCGGAAGAGTTGAGTGACTATTATCACTTATCTTTGCGAGATAAACTGATTTACAAGAGTCGAATTGAATCAGTACCAAGTTCTACAGGAACATACATAAGTTCAGAGTCATATTTTATATCACTATTTGTAGCATGTATTATATTACTTGATATTATTGATATTCCAGAAAAGAAAAAATTTTTAGAGGGGAAAAGTACTTTTGTTGCAAGCGTATTACCAGAGTTAAAAGCTTACCAGAGATTTGTAAATAGATTGATTGGAGATGGAAATAGTACAGTTGAAGAAAGTCAATTTCAAAGTAATTGCGAAGAAGTTGTGAAAGTATATAAATATGCATTTGAAACAGAATCAGATGAATATTATGAAAGGTTTGAAATAAGCCGAGAATTAAAACAAAAATGTATTGCAGCAAGCAATGGACATAAGTATTATTAATATATAAAAGCAAGTGGGGACTTCTGGAAAGAAAAGATCTGCTTGCTTTTAACGTATAAAGAAAATGTACACAGTACACAAATGTACATACCGTTAAAGCCCCTATTTTCAAGGCATAAGGGGATAGGGGTACAGTTTACGGATGAACCGACTGGAAACCTTGACAGTAAGACGGGCAGAGAGATTATGGATATTTTAAAGCTTGCCAATCAAAAGTATAAGCAGACGATTCTTTTAGTTACGCATGATGAAAAAATTGCCTTGCAGGCGAGCCGGATCATTACGATCGGAGACGGGAAAATTGTAAAAGATGAGGTGATGAAATCATGAAAATTACATCACAGCTCGCACTCAGTCAGCTAAAATTAAATAAAAAAAGAACAATGGCAGGGATTTCTGCTATTTCACTGGCAACAGCACTTGTTACGGCAGTTATGTGTTTTGTAACCAGTGGCAACAGGATGCTTACGGTTTTTTTAGAACCGGGATATGGAGACTATAGCAGTGTGTATTTTCTTTTGATTTTCGTTCCGGTTTTAATTTTAGGGATATTGATCGCTCTTATGTCGGTAACGGTGATATCAAATATTTTTGTGGCAAGTGCCAATAAAAGGATTCAGGAATTTGGTATTTTAAAATGTGTAGGTGGAACCGGAAAACAGATCAGAGCATGTGTTATCTGTGAAAGTTTGTGGCTTTGTGTGGTTGGTATTCCGCTTGGACTTATGGCAGGAACTTTGCTTGGATATATTGGTATAAAAATCACAGGATATTTTGTTTCGAATATCGATCAACTTTCAAAAAGTATTATTATGAGACCGTTTTCCTTTTCTTTGTCATTTCATATTTCGGTATGGACATATCTGTTTGCTTCCTTTTTTTCATTTTTGATTGTTCTTAGATCTGCGTACAAGCCTGCAAAAACTGTTGGAAGGCTTACTGCAATACAGTGTGTAAAAGGTATAACGACAGACATAAATCTAAAAGAGCTTGCTGTAAAAGGTGGATTGGCTGGAAAAATTTTTGGATGTGAAGGAGAGATTGCATGGAAAAATATTAAAAGGAATCAATCAGGATACAAAGCAACAGTACGGGCATTATCACTTGCAATTTTACTGTTTTTGATGACAGGTGGACTGGCAGAACAAGCGAAAGAGTTTCAGGAATGGATGACGCCGGATTCAAAAGAGATGGATGTGGATTATTGTTCAATTCGCAATATAGAGGTGAATAAACGAACCGGACGTACCGAAGAAAAGATCGTATCACCAATATCCTCTATAACTTATAACGAAATAACAAAAAGATTAGCTGAATATGGTAATATAGAAGTATATGGAGTAGGAAATGATGCATGTACATATCAGGCAATCCTGGATAAGAATTTCCTGTCTAAGGATATGTCAGAGGCTCCAGACATTTTTGATGAGAATGCAGAAGCAGGGGTTTCTCTCATATCGGTGGATGAAAAATTATATCAGAAGCTGTGTGACAGAGCAGGAGCTCCTTACGGCAGTAATCTTTTGATAAACAGTTACCAGTATAATGATAATGGGAGAACAAAGAGCATAAAACCCTTTGGAGAAACGGTTACGGAAATCACTTTGATAAATGCAGCCGAAGAGAAGAAAAGGATTGAAATTGGAGGTTTTTTATATCAGGAAGATCTGAAAGAACCGGGATTTCGTGATATGTCTCCTGATCCGGTAAGGATTGTTGTGCCGGATGTTACTGCCAGATATTTCGACTGGTTTTGTACACCGGATGATGAACAGGCATTTGCAGAATATGCCAGAAAAATCATGGATGAATATTATCCGGTACTTACAGAGGATTCCTATGTGGATCAGGGATATACGGTGAGAATAAGCCGCATGGATACGATGGCAAAAATGTTAAATATCGCAATTATCCTTGCGGAAATTATTCTATATGGATTTGTTATTCTGTTGATTTTTATGGGATTTGCAAGTGTGATCAACACGCTTGCGGCAAATATCAGGATCAGAGGACGAGAGTTTGCAATTTTAAAAAGTGTTGGAATGACAAATGCTTCCATTCAAAAAATGCTTTACTGTGAAAGCCTGATATGCATTATAAAAGCACTGATACCAGGAACTGTACTCGGAATTGCAATACCATTTGCAATGAATCTGTCTATACGAAAAGCGTTTCCGGTGTTATATCATATTCCATGGGGAATGTTAATAGCAGGAGTGGTCGTCTTGACTGTGGTAGTGATGATTATCACATGGGCTGAAACAACTAAGCAAAAGGATAAGAGTATCATTGATGAGATCAGAATGGATGTCGTGTGATGTAATGGAGATTTGCATTTATATGGAAGAAAGAAATAAATATGGGATATATATATGGTGATGGCGTGAGTGTTCAGATCAAAAATTGACAAAACAGTTAGTTTGTGCTAACATAACTTGTGTTATGGAAGATGAGCGCAGAAAACAGACAGAACAAAAACTGATCAGATCCGGCAGGGCAGAGTTCCTAAAAAAGGGTTATGTAAAAGCCAGTCTCCGGGATATCTGCAAAGCAGCCGGTGTCACGACTGGAGCATTTTATTTCTCATTTGAGAGTAAAGAAGCGTTAATGACAGCCATTTTAGATCCGGTGATCGCTGATTATGAGCATATGTGCGCCGAACTGGCGCAAAGGGAATAAGAGGATCCCGGTACAGCGGATGATAATGAACGGCAGATCATGGAATATTTATCGGAGCACCGGGCGGAGGCAATCATTCTGATGGAAAGATCAGAGGGCAGCCGTTATGAGGGCTTCCGGCAAAAAGTATACAGTCAGATGCAGGCGGCATTTACCAGCTATTTTTCAAAGTTTATGGGAAGTGAGCCGGATTCGGAAATGATCCGGATTTTGGTTGCAATGCGGCTTCGCGGATACATGGAACTGATAGAAGGAGATTATACCGTGGAAGAAAGACTAAAGCTTGCGAGGGAGATAGGCATACATGCCGACGCAGGATCGATGGCATTAATTCAATATTTAAAAGAACAAAGAGAAGTCTATCGCAGATGATGCGGTAGGCTTTTTCTATTGCAAAACATAACAGATCAGAAAAATTGTTATGCGCTCGCAAAACAAGGAGGAAAAAGGAGGATTTCATCATGAAAGAAAAAACAAATTATGGAAACTGGGTGCCGGAGAAGGCTCTGTATCTGCTGTTTGGACTGGCGGGGGTATTTCTTGTGGTCACGGTGCTGCTTGGAGTTATGGTACAGATGCCGGTTATCACGGTGATCGCGGGAGTGGTTTGTGCGCTGACATTTGCGATGGCGGTCTATATGCTGGTCTGCCATGAAGCGTTTGCATTTGGAAAGGGAAATATGATGGCAGGTGTGCATAAACATCTGGTAGAGCATCTTGACTGGGATGGAGAAGGGAAAATGCTCGATATCGGATGTGGTGCTGCTGCACTTACGGTCCGGTGCGCGAAGGCTTTCCCGAAAGCGCAGATCACGGCGATGGATTACTGGGGAGCAGAGTGGAGTTACGCAAAGGAGCAGTGTGAGAGAAATGTAAGACTAGAGAGTGTTGCAGACCGCGTGTCATTTCAAAAAGGAGACGCAGCAAAGCTGGATTTTGCGGATGAAACATTTGATGCGGCAGTGAGCAATTTTGTGTTTCATGAAGTACGGTCGACGAAAGATAAGCGGAATGTGGTGAGAGAGGCACTCCGGGTGGTAAAAAAAGGAGGGGTATTTTCATTTCAGGATATGTTTTCACAGAAAGCGTTGTACGGAGATATGGATGCATTTGTTGAGGTATTAAAAGCCGAAGGAATCTCTGAGATACACTATATCGGTGATCTGGAAAAGAAACTTGATTTTATTCCGGGATTTGTGACGACGCCGTGGATGATCAGTGGGATGGGGATATTATATGGAAAGAAATAAATGTGATAAAATAAAATCTGAAATTTACAGGTGAAACGTGGATGGAATGTATGTAATTTTAGTAAAGAAAAAGTCTTGTGATTGGAATGGATTGCAGTTTTTCGCATCATTATGGTAAGATGAAAATACATGATACAGAATCGAGGTGAATTCATGATGAAATTTGTTCGAGGTAACTACTCAGTACAGTTGAAATGATCTGTTAGCAGATTGTACTGAGGTTAATTCATAATCATAGAATGTTCGCGGAGCGTGCATTCTATAATATTAATATGCTGACAGTCACAACTGTACTGTTTCGTAGGTAAAAAATATGCGATAAAAGGAGTACAGTTATGCGTTACATAAAAGAAATACTAAAGAAAAATTTATTGGTTACATCTGGCTATCTCGTGATTGGGGTATTTAATTCCTTTCTTTTGAACTATAAGGCAGATTATTTTCAGAAAATCATTGACGGACTTTCCGGTGGAACCCTGACGATCATTGGGATTGTCGCATATGGGATCATTTTGCTTACCGGTTACATTTTGGAGTATGTGGACGAATATCCGGCAAAAAAACTGGAACATGGGATTTATCTGGACTTTAAGCTGTTAGCGCTTCAAAAAATCAGTATCATAGAGTATCTGGAATATGTGAAGCTGGGAACAGGAAAACTTGTTCAGAAAATTGAAAATGGTTCAACAGCGGGACGGGATGTGATATTTAATTTCTGGCTGGTTTTGATTCGCCAGTTATTGCCGTCCATACTATTCAGTATGTATTTTATTGCAAAAATCAACAGAAATATCATGCATATTTTGATGAGCGGATATCTGGTCGTTTTTGTAGTGTCGAATGTATTGCTGAAAGTTTTGATGCAAATGAAAGAGAAAGTCCTTAATCATGAGGAAATGTTAAATCATTATCTGATACGCGGATTTATGGAACTGGTCATATTCCGTGTGGAAAGGCAGTTTCCGAATGAGATCAGGAAAGCAGATGATGCAAAAAGGGAGATCGTATCTTCAAAAGTAAAAATGAATCTGATCCATGAGGCTTTTTTTACGATATTTGCATGGATGGTTGCATTTTTAAATATAGGGATTATATTTTATGCATGGAAAAGCAAAAATCTCACGGCGGGCGAAGTGGTGGCACTGATTTCGCTGGTGGAAAATGCGTATGTCCCAATCGCAATATTCAATGTGATCTATGTGCAATATAAGCTGGATAAGTCAGCTTATGCAAGATTTGTCCGGTTTTTGGAGTTAAAAAATGACGAGCAGCTCCAGAAAGGCAAGATTCCGGCTGGAAATGCAGGTGAGATCTGTGTCAGGAATCTTCACTTTGAATATGAAGAAAAGACGGCCTTGGATGAGGTGGCATTTACAATCACAAGAGGACAAAAAGTTGCCCTGGTCGGTGAGAGCGGTTCAGGAAAGTCGACACTGATAAAAATTCTTTTGGGATTTCTAAAGTATGACAGAGGTCAGATCAAGGTTGGAGGAGTGGAACTGAGAGATCTATGCCTTGATAAGTTCTATGACAAAATTGTTTATTTATCCCAGGATTCTCCGATTTTTGATGGGACGATCAGAGAAAATATTTTATTTGACAGAAATGTCCCAGACGATGAGATTATGATGGCACTGGAAAAGGTGAATCTTTCCTGTCTGGTTCGCGATTCTGCCAAGGGACTGGATACGCAGATCGGTGAAAAAGGCACGCGTCTGTCGGGCGGAGAAAAACAGCGGCTTGCACTTGCAAGATTGTGGTTTGAAGATCCGGAACTTGTTATTTTGGACGAAGCCACATCGGCGCTTGACAATTTAACAGAAGAGGCAGTTATGCAGGAAGTTCTTGATCGGTTAAAAGATCAGACGATGATCGTTATTGCCCACAGGCTGAATTTTATTGCAGCTTTTGATAAGATTATTGTATTTCGGAATAGTAAAATTACCAGTCAGGGGACTTTTGAGGAACTGATGAAATCAGATCCGTATTTTGCGGAACTTTATCATACAAGTAGTCAGATCTGATTGTCTGGATACATTTGTTGACTGGCAAAGGAAGAGATTTAGAAACATAAAATACGATTTTAAATTTTTGAAGTTGTCCATAGGAAAAAACTATGGACAACTTTTATTTTGTGTGCCGAGCATGGCGCTAATCTTGCTGGTGCAAGTCCAGTCATGGGTATTTACCGCCAAGTGTAGCGAACCACAAGTCGGTATCGGTAACGGTATGGATGGAGGAAGTGGTGTAGCAAAGTTCTTGAGCCTACGAACAGAAACTTGATAAGGCGATTAGGTGGGTAAGATTGCAAATCAAATCGAAGCCCAAATGGTAAACGTAAACCGAAATTGTAAATCAATGAAAAAAGCCGGGAACAAAGGTGCGTAACCTAATAAAGATGTGGGTACCAGAAGACTTGGCAAGACAGGCTGGAAACAGTTGCCGAGGATATTGGTTCACGACACATGCAGTTGCCATAAATATGGCAATGACAACAGCAATTTATGTAGAAAAAACTTGCATTTTGGGAACAAGTGTGTATAATAAAGCTGTTATAAAAAAGACCATCACAAAAGTGATGTGGAAAACAAAAAAATGGGGTGCTCGCACAGGCGGGCTGAGAGTAAGCGGATGCTTTAACCCGGAACCTGATTTGGATAATGCCAACGTAGGGAGATAATGGATCACAAGTGTGTTTTTTTGTGCAGGAATCTTTGGTTGGGTTCCTGCACTTTTTATGGATAAGATATCTGCAAATGCTGGTTTGTTGGGTTATGAGTTCCCCGGCTAAGGGTGATATCGCAGTTTTGTGATTGGCAAATTGCATCAAGCCGGGACTGTTTTGTTCCGTTGTACGAAATTAAGGCAAGTCTAAGTCAGCCTGATTTAATGTTTCTCGGAGTGACGTGTGCGTCTTAAACGCCCCGCCCGGGGGCATTAAGACTTGTGCTGCCGTCCGTGGCAGCACAACACTGTGTTACGAACAGGCAGACTAAGATTGCCTAATTTTCTCCCAAAGTCACAAAAGCAATCCCGGCTTGATGCGATTTGCCAGCCGTAAGGCTGTGAACCACCCTTCGTCGGGGAACTCACATCACAACCTTGGGGGTGCGTAAATTTTTAGTGTTTTGTGTCTGAATATGATTAAAAAATATTTCTAAATAACTATATTCAATAATTTATTATTTGTTTGATAACGCTGGCAAAAAACTCAATATATTCCACTATGCTCATGTTTATTGCCATACACATTTGAAGAATATTTTGTGTTATTGGTCTGACAATTTACGAAACAATTCATGTAGTACAATGCAGCAACTGAAAATTTTGGAAAGTCATCAGGCTAAATATTAATGATACAGTACATTAGAATTTTAAGCATATTTTTATTCGTGCGAATATCAAAAATCCACACCCGCGCCCCCAATTCTGAGATGAACCGCCCACCCAAATGGTGTTCACAACCTGAAGACTGGCATCTTGCGCAAAGCCGGAGCTAATTTTGTGACTTTGGGAGAAAATTAGAAAATCTTGGTGTGCCTGTCTATACATAGTGATGTTCTGCCACGGATGGCAGAACAAGGCAGCATCGAGTCATGGATGACTCGTTGTTGCCGGTCACGTCACTCCGAGAAAATCTAATTCAGGCATACCTAGACTTTTCTTATTTTCGTACAACGGAACAAAAATTACTCCGGCTTTGCGCAAGATGCCACTCACAAGCCTACGATACACCATTTGGGGAGATGATTTATTTCATAAACAAACCAGCATTTGGAGGACCGTTTATTCATACATCACTTGTGTCACAGCGGCAGATTGGGGGCACCACCTTAGGTCGCTATATAAAATTAATGCAAAACAAAGGAGGCAAATCCTCTGCTCCTGCAAGGGCGCATGCTATGCAGGCATAGCAGACATTTTGCTTCGCAAAACAAAGGAGGCAAATCCTCTGCTCCTGCAAGGGCAGTCGCATTTTGCTTCGCAAAACAAGGAGGATTTTATGTACACAGCATTAACAATCGCTGGAAGTGATTCCAGTGGAGGCGCCGGCATCCAGGCAGATATCAAGACAATGACCGCAAACCGCGTTTATGCGATGAGTGCGATCACGGCACTGACTGCCCAGAATACGACCGGCGTAACAGATATTATGGAGGTAACTCCAAAGTTTTTGGCAGAGCAGCTGGATAGTATTTTTACGGATATTCATCCGGATGCAATTAAAACCGGAATGGTCTCTTCTAGTGAACTGATCGAGACGATTGCGGAAAAGCTGACAGAGTATCACGCAAAAAATATCGTGGTGGATCCTGTCATGGTGGCAACCAGTGGAGCGAGACTGATAAACGAGGAAGCCATCAGTACATTGAAAAGTAAATTATTGCCTCTTGCAACTGTTATCACTCCAAATATTCCGGAAGCAGAAGTGCTTTCTGACATGGAGATAAAGACAGAAGCAGATATGGAAAAAGCAGCAGAAATCATTTGTAATACCTTTGGTTGTGCCGTGTTATTAAAGGGCGGACATCAGTTAAATGATGCGAATGACCTTCTTTTCCAGAAGGAAAAAGAGCCGGTATGGTTTCATGGCAAACGAATTGACAATCCAAATACCCATGGAACCGGCTGTACGTTATCTTCTGCGATTGCATCGAATCTTGCAAAGGGAAGAGACTTAGAAACTTCCGTCAGATATGCTAAAAATTATATTTCCGGCGCACTTGCCGCCATGCTTGACCTTGGAAAAGGAAGCGGACCTATGAACCATGCATTTGCAATCGAAGGAGAATACGAAGGATGAATGAAAAGAGAACTTCCGTTTTTTCAAACGGATTAATCTGGTTTGGTGCGGGTGTATCTTTAGCTGAAATACTGACAGGTACTTACTTTGCACCGCTTGGTTTTGGAAAAGCAATGGCAGCGATTCTGCTTGGACATCTGATCGGCGGAATTATGATGTTTGCCGCAGGAATGATCGGAGCGAAAGAGCGCAAAAGTGCCATGGAAACTGTAAAAATGAGTTTTGGTGAGAAGGGAAGCCTTCTTTTTGCAGTATTAAATGTGTTACAGCTTGTGGGATGGACTGCGATTATGATCTATGATGGCGCACTTGCAGCAGACGGCGTTTTACATACCGGAAACTGGGTGTGGGCGATCATTATTGGTGTTCTGATCGTTGTGTGGATTTTTATTGGACTGACCAACCTTGGCAAATTAAACACGGTTGCCATGACCGCACTTTTTATTTTATCACTGGTACTTTTTAAAGTGATCTTCTTTGGCAGCGGAAGCATGACAACGATCGTGGATGACGGAAGTTTAACGTTTGGAGCTGCCGTAGAGCTCGCGGTAGCAATGCCGCTTTCCTGGCTGCCGCTGATCAGCGATTATACAAGAGAAGCCGAAAAACCGTTTGCTGCAACACTCGCAAGTGTGATCGTCTATAGTCTGGTCAGCACTTTTATGTACATGATCGGCATGGGAGCAGCTATTTTTACCGGCGAATATGACATTGCACAGATTATGTTAAAAACCGGTTTCGGCGTTGTAGGACTTCTTATTATTGTATTTTCCACGGTTACAACAACCTTTCTGGATGCTTATTCCGCAGGAGTTTCAAGTGTTTCCATTTCCTCAAAGATTCAGGAAAAATGGGCAGCAATTGTTGTTACTGTGATTGGAACTGTCGCAGCGATCGTTTATCCGATGGATAACATTACAAACTTTTTATATCTGATCGGTTCTGTCTTTGCGCCGATGATCGCAGTGCAGATCGCGGATTACTTCATTTTAAAGAAGGCTGATTCTGAAAAATCTGCATTCCAGTGGCGCAATCTTATTGTGTGGCTGGCCGGATTTATCATTTACCGCATATTGATGCAGGTAGATACACCGGTTGGAAACACATTGCCGGATATGGTGGTCACAGTCATTCTCTGCCTGATTGTGGAAAAAGCTGCAGGGGCAGTAAAATCAAAATAGGAACTGTTGCAGTCAGACCATTTTTTAGAAGGCAGGATGTGACAGATTCCGGGAAAAGAGGACAAAAGAATGAATAAATTTAATTTAAAGAAATTGACAGTTACAGCAATCTTAGCGGCAGTAGCGGTGGTGGGAAGCTTATTTTCCTTCCCGGTATTCGGTTCCAAATGTGCACCGGTGCAGCATCTGGTAAATGTTTTGTGTGCAGTTACGGTAGGACCGTGGTGGGCACTGGCACAGGCATTTATTGCTGCGTTGATCCGTAACCTGTCAGGACTTGGAAGTCCACTGGCATTCCCGGGAAGCATGTGCGGCGCGCTGCTTGGCGGACTTCTTTACAAATACGGAAAAAAACTTCCGTTTGCCTATATCGGTGAAGTTGTGGGAACCGGTATCATTGGCGGAATGCTTTCCTATCCGGTGGCATATCTTGTCATGGGGAATAAGGCAGCAGCTTTATTTACATTTGTTGTTCCGTTTCTGATCAGTACCTGTGGCGGAACGATCATTGCCATTATTATTACACTGCCGTTGAAAAAATCAGGAATGCTTGGCAGAATGAAAGACAGTCTGGAAGAGTAAGGCAGTCTGAATGATGAAAGATAAAGAAGAATATTGTGAAAAAACAGGGCATGATGTAAAATTAAACTATAAATTTTACAAAAGGAGAACTTTGTTATGAAGAATGTGAAAATTATGTTTTTGGAAAGGAAATTTTCCGGGAGATATTTCCTTATGTTGTTGGTGGCTATAGCATCTGTTGTAGCAATCCAGCTATGCAGTCCGATTGAGGCAAAAGCGAAAAGTACAGCTCCGGAGGTAGGGTACAGCGAAAACAGACAGCTTATGTTTGTACCGGAATACAAGACATTTGGTGAATTTGTGGTAAAAGACATGAGCAAAAATGCAAAAGTCACATTGAAAGTCAGCAATAAAAAGATTGCAAGCGCAAAATGGGACAAACGTCAGAATATAGTCTGGGTTACCGCAAAAAAACCGGGCACCGTCAAGGTAACCTTAAAAATTGTACAGAATAAAAAGACGTATACCTATACTTCTAAGATGACATGGGTAAAATATAATAACCCGTTAAAGAGTCTGTCTGTTGGAAAGACAAAATATAAGGTGTCTTATTTTGATAAAAATACGACAGCAACAATGAAGAAAGTAAAAGGTTCACAGACTTTAAAGGTATCTTTAAAGAAAGGATATAAGCTTAAAAATCTTGCAATATCCCGTGGTGGAAAATATACCGCAATACAAAATGGTGCGAAGATCAATTTCACCCAAAAAGGTTCGAATAATACGGTTGTATTTATTAGCTATCAGGATCCGGAAGGAAATTACGGAACACTCAGATTGTTTGCAGATAAATCCAATCATGAATGGTAATATAAAATAAAAAACGAGTTGATGTATATGAATGAAAGTATACATCAACTTATTTTTTTGTCATTTTGTGTCGTATGTGGTAAAAAAATGTTGACAAAGGTATGAAATCATACTATTTTATAAAAGGTACGATTTCATACCTTTGGAGGAAGAAATGAATAAAAATTATAGAAATGAAGTTCATAAAATGAATTATCTGTCATCAGAGATAGATTCATTGTATCATCTGTCATCGTTAAAATTTGGAATCAGTGACAGTGCGTCAATCGTGCTATATACCATATATGATGCAGGCGGTGAGTGCCTGCTCAGTCATATATATAAAACATCAGGTATCAGTAAACAGACGATCAATTCTGCAATCAGACACCTTGAAGCGGAGCATTTTATCAATTTAAAACAGATGGATGGCAGGTCAAAAATGGTTTCATTTACCGATGAGGGAGAGAGATTTACAGAGAATACCGTTGCAAGACTTTTTGCTGCAGAGACGGGTGTATTTGAATCCTGGACAAAGGAGCAGGTTGAGATATTTATGGATCTGATGGAAAAATACCTCGATTCATTCAGAAAACAGATAGAAAATTTATAAAGGAGTTTTTCGGTGAAAATTCAATTATCAGATCATTTTTCTTACCGGAAATTGTTGAAATTTACACTGCCTTCGATCGCAATGATGATTTTTACATCTATTTATAGTGTGGTGGATGGTTTCTTTATTTCTAATTTTGCCGGGAAAATACCGTTTGCAGCAATTAACCTGATCATGCCTGTACTTATGATCCTTGGAACTGTTGGTTTTATGTTTGGAACAGGTGGTACAGCATTGGTAGCCCTGACCTATGGGGAAGGGGACCGGAAAAAGGCAAATGAATATTTTTCATTACTGGTATACAGTGCTGCGGCACTTGGAATTATTTTAGCGTTGCTTGGATTTTGTTTTATCCGCGATATTGCAGGTATGTTAGGAGCTAAGGGAGAGCTGCTTGAAAATTGTGTGATTTATGGAAGGGTCATTCTGATCGGATTGCCATTTTATGTATTGCAGGAGGTATGATCCCATTGATTTATTTTCTGAGGAAAAATTCAAGTATATTAAGACTTGGAAAGACGAAGTTTGAAGGAAAAGTATTGATTAAGGCAACTTCCAATGGACTTTCTGAATTTATGACGAACATATCCATGAGTATTGTTGCAATCTTATTTAATTCCAAACTGATGAAATATTCCGGCGAGAATGGTGTTGCAGCATATGGTGTCATGATGTATGTCAGTATGATCTTTACAGCAGTATTTGTTGGTTTTTCAATCGGGGCGTCACCTGTGATCAGTTTCCATTTTGGAGCGAAAAATACAGATGAACTTAAGAACCTGATACGTAAAAGTATTGTGATTGTTGGCACATTTGGTATAATTATGGTGATTGCTGCGGAGATATTTGCCGGAGGACTTGCAAAGATTTTTGTTGGATATGATGAGGAGCTTTACCGGCTTACCTTGTCCGGGTTCCGGATTTTTGCACTGTCATTTGGCTTTATGGGATTTGGTATACTGACCTCCGGATTATTTACTGCATTAAATGATGGGCTGACTTCCGCACTGATTTCATTTTTGCGTACCCTGGTATTGGAAAGTGGAGCAGTCATGCTTCTGCCGTTAATATTTGGAATACATGGGATATGGTATTCGGTGGTTGTTTCAGAATTTTTAGCACTTGTTCTGGGGGCAGTCTTTTTGGTGATCAATCGAAAAAAATATCATTATTGATGTGAAAAATCACAATATATCATATGGAAAATATTGTAAAAAATGTCTTTTGCAAGAAAAGTATTTAATTTGATAAAATAATATCTGCGCAAGAGGAAACGATATTTATGGAGATATGACACAGAGGTGCATATCTCTTTTTTTGCGCATTTTAAGGAAACAGGAGCTTCCTGTATACTTTAAGAGCTATAACAAAATCATTTTGATAGAACTCTTGGCTGGACTTTTTTTTTACAAACCTATTTTAGGGTTATAAATTGTATTAAATTCTATTTTTGTATTCGCTGTCGATAATTTCCATAATATCTTCTGGTGTTTCTTTACAACCGTTGTTAAGCCATTTTTTGATGATAGCAGTTATTCCGGCACGAAAAAACTCACTATGATAATCGATAAATTTACTATCATATATGTCACCAAAGGAACATTTGATGCATACAACTGGTCGCTTGTGGAAAATAAGCAGCGTTTTATCAGTCAGGTAATGACAAGCAAGGCGGTAAGCCGAAGCTGTGAGGATATCGACGAAGCAACACTTTCCTATGCTGAAATTAAGGCGGTTGCCACAGGCAATCCGTTAATCAAGGAAAAGATGGAGATTGACAATGATGTGCAGAGATTGAAGCTGTTAAAGGCATCGTATGATAAGCAGAGGTATGGCTTGCAGGATAACTTTATGATCAGGTACCCGAAGATGATTAAGACTGCAACGGAAAAGCTTGTCAATGTAAGGGAACTCTGAAAGTTTGACATTAGAATCTAGCAATTAGAGTTCGGTTACTGTTGACAAAGTAAGAACCACAACATAAAATCTAAATTAAGATTAAATCTTATTAAGGAGGACTGAGAACAATTAGAAATACGATTCAAAGAGATATGGTACTAAGTGCAGTAAATGAGATGCATCGTCATGTAACAGCTGATCAGATATACACATTTATAAGGGATAAATATCCATCAATTGGAAGAGGAACCGTATATAGAAATCTTGGTATACTTGTAGAGGAAGGAAAAGTCAGAAAAGTAGAAGTTCCGGATGGCTCTGATCGCTTTGATTTTACACTTGAGAATCATTATCATGTTGAATGTGTAAAATGCGGAGAAATATTTGATGTTGACATGGATGTTATATCAGAAATTGAAAAGAAAATAAAAGATGCACATGGTATGAAATATATAAGCCATGACATATTTTTTAAAGGAATTTGCCCAGAATGTCAGAATAATAAAATGAATGACCTGTAAGATTGGAGGATAATATAATGTTAGAGATAGGGACAAAAGCACCAGATTTTGAATTACCAGACCAAAATGGAGAATTACATAAATTGAGTGAGTATCTTGGGAAAAAAGTGATACTATATTTTTACCCAAAAGATAATACACCGGGCTGCACAAAGCAGGCGTGTGGATTTTCAGAAAGATATCAATGGGTGTGGTCAGAACAACATACCTTATTGATGAAGAAGGTGTTATCATAAAAGCCAATGATAAGGTAAAAGCTGCTGACGATCCAGAAAAAATGTTACAGGAATTAAGCTGATGAAGATTATATTATCACCCGCAAAAAAGATTAAAGTGGATACGGACAGTATAGAAAGCTTAAGTGAACCGGTATTCAAAGAAAAAACAGATGAGATTCTTAGATGGCTACAGGGCAGGTCTGAAAAAGAACTCAAGGAAATGTGGAAGTGCAATGACAAGATTGCTGAACAGAATATAGAAAGAATTAATTCCATAAAAATGGAAAATAATCTTACACCAGCAATTTTAGCATACGAAGGAATTGCATATCAGTATATGGCACCGATAGTTTTTGAAGAGGAACATTTTAACTATGTTCAGGAACATTTGAGAATATTGTCAGCATTCTATGGAGTATTAAAGCCTCTGGATGGCATTACTCCATACCGCCTTGAGATGCAGGCAAAGGCTGCCATAGGGGGCTCAAAGAATCTGTATGATTTCTGGGGAGATAATCTATATAGGGAATTGATAGATGACAGCAGAATCATTGTTAATCTGGCTTCAAAGGAATACTCTAAATGTATTGAAAAATATCTGTCGCATAAAGACAGGTATATAACGATTACATTCTGTGAGAAGTCAGAAGACAAGCTTATCACAAAAGGCACATATGCAAAGATGGCACGAGGCGAAATGGTAAGATATATGGCAGAAAACCATATAGAAAAACCAGAGAGCATCAGTAACTTTAACAGACTTGGCTATGTGTTCAGAGATGACATATCATCAGATCATGAGTACATATTTGAAAGAAAATCTGAAAAATAGAAAATAATAATGGGAATTATTTGAAGGTGATAGAGATATGAAAGAAAAGATAGCTAATATATTAAAGACAGTACTTGTACTGTTTCTGGCAGTTTTGGTTATTATTATGATGTTGGAAATACGAAAAATACAGGGAACTGCAAGAGTTATCAATTATGCGGGATTAGTCAGAGGAGCAACACAGCGGGAAGTAAAGCTGGAAATTACCGGAACGTCAGATGATGAAATGATTGCGGATCTTGATGATATTCTGAATGGACTTAAATATGGGAATGGAGGATACAGTCTTGTGAGCCTCCCAGATAGAACATATCAGAACAAGCTGGATGAACAGATATCATATTGGAATAAGTTAAAAGAAGAAATTTTATCAGTAAGGGAAAATGGATATGAAGCAACAGATGTTATTGCTATAAGTGAAACATATTTTAATGTGGCAGATGAAACAGTCACATCAGCTGAAATATATTCTGAAAGAGTTGCTGGAACTATCAGAGTGGTTGAGATACTATCAATTTTAGATATTATTATGCTTGTCCTGATAATTATCCAGCAAACAATAGCGGATATTAGAATTAAAAACAAAAATAAAGTTCTGGAGAAAAAAGCTTATGTTGACCTGCAGACGGGACTTCCTAATAAGAGCAAATGTGAGGAAATGCTTCGTAGCTGTGAGTATATAACGGAACCTATGGGATTTGTAATGTTTGACTTGAATAATCTGAAGCTGGCAAATGATACTTATGGACATGCGGTAGGAGATCAGCTTATAACTAATTTTGCAAGACTGTTAAGAAATTCCATACCATCGAAGTATTTTGTAGGAAGATATGGTGGAGATGAATTTATAGCTGTTATCACGCAAACAACAAAGAAAGAGATTTTGGCTATTATGGAAGATGTGCATAGTGAAGTAAAGCGTTTCAATGAGAATGTTCATAAGGTAGAAGTCAGTTATGCATATGGATATGCTTTCTCAGAAGATTATTCAGAATGTACTATGAAAACCTTATTTGATAAGGCAGATAAGCATATGTATGAGAATAAAGCGATTGAAAAAGCAAAATTAAAGGTCACTGCTCAATAGTATATTGTAAAAGATTAAAAACCCAAAAGTGAAATTCATAGATAGTAATGAATGATATCATAACAGATTTATTAGCAATCATAGGTGTCGTTTTGAATGGACTGCCACAAGGTCTGTTAGCATTAGCTTATGGTTTTGCATCAGTTCCTACGGCATTAGCATTCTTTGTCGGTGCAATAGGAAATACGGTGACTCAGAGTGTTGCTCCAATATCGTTTCAGGCAGAAACAATCACATATGCAGGTACTGCCGGAAAGAACCGGTCAGAAAGATGCACTATGATTTTTATAGGCGGAGCAGTCATGGCACTTATAGGAGCCTTTGGTTTGCTGACAAAGATTGTAGATTTTATAGGTGAGGATGTTGCATATGGTATGATGGCTGGAGTCGGAATTATTTTGACTAAAGCAGCGATAGATATGATAAAAAGCGATAAAATCTCCGGTGGAGTGTCTCTGGCAGCGGCTTTAATTACATATTTTATTACTAGAAATAATGCACCTCATGCAGTCTGGGCAGGAGTTGCAATGATGGTTATAATCGGAGTGATTCTTTTAACAAAATTATTACCTAAGATTGGGAAATATGTTCCGGCATCGGTGTATCGTAGGCTTGTGAGTGGCATCTTGCGCAAAGCCGGAGTAATTTTTGTTCCGTTGTACGAAAATAAGAAAAGTCTAGGTATGCCTGAATTAGATTTTCTCGGAGTGACGTGACCGGCAACAACGAGTCATCCATGACTCGATGCTGCCTTGTTCTGCCATCCGTGGCAGAACATCACTATGTATAGACAGGCACACCAAGATTTTCTAATTTTCTCCCAAAGTCACAAAATTAGCTTCGGCTTTGCGCAAGATGCCAG